>DATEEM010000070.1:0-17265 GCA_035281125.1 Sphingomicrobium sp.
CGCTCGATCCCGGCGGCCCAGCCGACCGCCGGCGTCTGCGGCCCGCCCAGCGCCTCAATCAGCCCGTCGTATCGCCCGCCGGCGATCACGGTGCCCTGTGATCCGAGGCGGTCGGTGACGAACTCGAACGCCGTGTGCCGATAATAATCCAGGCCGCGCACCAGCCGCGGGTTGCGCTTCCACGGGACGCCGGACGCGTCGAGGCCAGCGGTCACTTCGCTGAAAAACGCAGCGGCTTCTGGCGTGAGATACATCTCGACATCGGGAGCGGCTTTGACGAGCTCGCGGTCGCGCGGATCCTTGCTGTCCAGGATGCGCAATGGATTCTTATGGAGCCGAGCCTGACTGTCGTCGCTGAGGACATCCCTGTGCGCTTCGAAGTGCCGGACGAGAGCCGAGCGCCATGAGCCACGCGTTTCCGGGTCGCCGAGCGTGTTCAATTCCAGCGTCACTCCGTCAACGATGCCCAGCTCCTGCAGCAACTGGTATCCGAGGCTGATGACCTCGACGTCGGCCTGGGGCTCGGACGCGCCGATGATCTCCACGTCGAGTTGGCGGAACTCACGGAAGCGGCCCTTCTGCGGCCGCTCGTAACGAAAGGCCGAGCCGTGCGTGGCGACCTTCAGCGGCGCGTGCTGCTGCCAGCCCTCAGAAAGGTATGCGCGGCAGATGCCGGCGGTGAACTCGGGCCGGAGCGTGATCGATTCCCCGCCGCGGTCCTCGAACGTGTACATCTCCTTCGAAACCACGTCGGTCGTCTCGCCGATGGTGCGCGCGAACACCGCGGTCTGCTCGATGGTCGGCACCTCGACCCGCTTGAAGCCGAACAAGCGGCGCACGCGATCGAACGCTTGCGTAACCGCGGCGAGGCGGTCGGCGTCTTCCCCAAGCAGGCTTTGCGTGCCCCGGACGGGCTGAACCGGCGTCATTCCGCCGCGCTTAAGCACATTTCTGCGAAATGCGGAATCAGCCCGATGTCGCCGGCGATGGCGTCTGTTGCTGCTGCCGTTCCTGGATCTGGCGGCGGAAGAAGCTGGGCGGCGGCAGGAACAGCTTGCGGATGGTGAAGCCGATGGTTCGCCCGAGCGGGTCGAGCAAATCGGCCTGATAGTTCAGCGGCACGTCGCCCGCCGCGTTGCGCACCTTCGGCTTGGCGTCGAAGATGTTGCTGATCTCGAACCGTACCTGCGTGCCGCGCAGCCACGGATGTTTGATCACCAGCTCCGGGATGTCGCCGGGATTGGCGAACAGGCGGAGGTCGAACGTCGCCAGCGGCGAAAAGCGGAGGTCGTCGCCAGTCAGGCTGTCGACCCGCGTGCCGCTGCGGTAGTTGGCGCTGAGGCGCGCGCCGAGACCGTTGTTGAACCAGCCCGCGCGGGCCTCGACCAGGTGGCGCGGCGTGCCGCCCCGCGAGCCGGCCGCGTCGCCGTTCAGATAGTCGAGCTCGAGGCCCGGCGCGATCGTCACCTTGTCGACGAACGTAATGGTGTCGGTGAGCGAGAACTGGATTCGGCCGCGGTTGCCGCCGCCGAAGCCCCCGCCGCCGCGACCGCCAAAGCCGCGCCCGCCCGCTCGCGCGCCTTGCTGGCCCGCTCCCGGTCCGCCGCCGGTTGCATTGGACTGGCCGGTGCGCGGAGGCAGCCCGAACTGGCGCCGGAACTCGTCGATCAGCGCCTGCGACGGCCGCCGCGATCTCAGCGGCTTGGAAAAGTCGAAGCCGAGACGCAGCGTGTCACGTCGGGACCTGTCGAAATTGACTGGCCTGAGGTCGACGCTGACCAGCTGCCCGGAACCATCGCGGACGAAGCGCTCGGGGAACGCGGCCTCGATCGCCGGCGTGACGCTGATGCTGGAAATCGGCCGGTCGATGCGCTGGTGGACAAAGTCCGCGCGCAGCCTGAGGTCGGTGTCCTCGAACGGCTGCCAGTTGCCCCCGAGCTTGAACACGTTGCGCCGGTCGGACAGCAGGTTGGGGTTGCCGCCGGTGGTCGCGGTGACGAGCACGGTCTCGCCCGTCGTGAAATCGAATATGCGCGAGTCGGGCGTGGTCAGCACCGGGCTGCCGAGCTGCTGGATGGTCGGCGGGCCTTCCTCGCGCGACCAGCTGGCAATGAAGTTCAGCCGGTCGGCCGGCGAGAAGTTCACGCCCGCCCCGATCGTGGTCAGCGTGCCGAAATCGGAGACCTGGTCGACTTCGGCATTGGCGTTGAGCGTGAGGTTGCCGAGCGCGCTGAAGTCGCGGTTGCGGCGCGAGATGGGCAGGTCGATGCTGACCGACGCGGCCCCGGTCGTGCGCCCGAGCGACGTATCGGTATCAACGCCCAGCCGGCGGCTTTCCCCGTCGAGATGGGTAGTGGCCGCGCCGACCTTTACCGTGGTGCCGGCATTGCCGGCGGGAAGCCGGAACAAGGTGCCGTTGGCGGTCGCGGTAAGGTCGCCCGAAGTCTGAGTCTGGCGCGCGCGGTCGCGCGGGAATGCCGGATCGTCGCGGTCGGTGCCGGTGACGCTACGGTCCCAGTCGGCGTTGCCGGTGACGCTCCACCGCCATTGCGACTTCGTGGTCCCGTTGAGGGTCGCGCCGGCGTGCACGCTGTTGCTCGACGTTTTGCGATCGAGGGGCTCGAGCAGGGTCTCGCCGAGGCCGATCAGCGAGCGCCCCTCGTTATGCTCGACCTCGGTGTTGAAGGTGGCCGAGACGTCGCCGAGGATCTGGCGATTGACGGTGACCCCGCCGCGCAGCTGGCGCTGCGTCCCGAGCAGCGACCGGGCACGGAGTACCTCCTCCTCGGTCGCGCCCGCCGGCGGCGGGTCCGACAACAGGACGTCGCGCTCGGCCTCGGTCAGCATGCCGTTACCCTGCGCGTGCAGGTTGAACTGGGTGCGGCCGTTGCGCTGGATGAGCAGGCGGGTGACGTCCGCCTGGCCGCTCACGTAGCCGCCCTCGGTCGCGACCGCCGCGCCAAGCTCCGCCGTAGTCGAGCGGAAGCGCTGGCGGAGCACGATGTTCACCACGCGCTGGTCCGCGCGATAGCCATATTTGAGCGCGACCTCCTCGGGCAGGATCTCGACCCGCTGGATGGCTTCGGTCGGAATGTCGCGAAGCTCGCGGAAGCTGGAGATGCGCTGGCCGTTGAGCAGAAGCACGGGCCGCTCGCCGCCGCGTCCGCGCGCGCTGCCGATCTGCGGCGCGAGCGCTTCGAGGAGCTCGTTGATGTTGGACGCGCCGGTGGCGCGGACATCGCGCGCGTCGAGCGTGTTTTCGGGCGGGATGTCGCCAACTACCGAGCCGCGCGGGCGCGAGCCGGTGATGACGATTTCATTTTCTTCGCCAAATTCGTCCACCAGGTCGGCTGGCGCGACGCCGGCCTCGGGCGCCGCGGGCTGAGCGGCCGCCGGATCGGTCGTTGTTTCCTGCCCCAGTGCCGCAGCAGGGAAGAAGAAGGCGGCGCCAAGAAGCAGCGCGCTCGAAGACGTTCGCGAAATCATTGACCCGCCGTACCTGCCGCAACTGAACGGGCGATGACAATGGCTGGAACTTCGACAAAGTGCCGACAGCCGACCACGAACGGGCTATGCGTGGACCAACAGGAGGGATTGCGATGCGGAAAGTCGTTGCTCTGGCGACAATTCTGGCACTTGCGGGGTGCGCGACGACAGAGCTGGAGCCTTCGGTCCCGGGACCGCCGCTGGTCGAACTCCAGCCGCCTTTAACGCCGGTCGGGCTGGCGCTGGAACAGGTCCGATCGCGAGACGCCCAGCTCCACTCCGTGATTGCCGTCGACCCGACGGCGCTCGACCAGGAACGCGCGTTTCGAAGCGCCGGCAAGTCTTACAGCGGCGTGGCCGGCCAGCCGGTCCTCATCAAAGACAATATCGAGGTTGCGGGAACGCTGCCGACGACAGCCGGCAGCCTCGCGCTCGCGAACAACGTCACCAATCGCGACGCGCCGCTGGTTGCGCGGCTGCGCGCCGCCGGCGCAGTGATCCTCGGCAAGGCCAACCTCAGCGAATGGGCCAACATCCGCGACAACGACTCCATCTCCGGCTGGAGCGCCGTCGGCGGGCAGGTGCGCAATCCCTGGGCCCTCGACCGCAACGCCTGCGGCAGCTCGAGCGGCAGCGGCGCCGCGGTCGCCGCCGGGATCGTCCGCCTTGCCATCGGCACCGAGACCAACGGCTCGATCACCTGCCCGGCGGCGATCAACGGCATCGTCGGCCTGAAGCCGAGCGTCGGCCTGGTCAGCCGCACCCACGTGGTTCCGATCAGCCACACGCAGGACACGCCCGGCCCGATGACGGCGACGGTCCGGGAAGCGGCCGAGCTGCTGACCGCCATCGCCGGAAGCGACCCGGCAGACCCGGCGACCGCCGAGGCGGACAAGCGCAAGACCGACTATGCCGCATCGCTCGATGCGAATTCGCTTCGCGGCAAGCGGATCGGCGTCATGCGCTTCGCTTCGGGCTTCGGCACCGACGCCGCGTTCGAGACCGCGCTCGCGGTGCTGCGCGAGCGCGGCGCAATCCTGGTCGACATCACCAAGCACGACCGCAGCGCGATCGGCCGGAACCAGCTCATCGTCCTGCTGACCGAGCTCAAGGCCGACATGGCCAAGTATCTTCAAAGCAGCCCGGCACCGATCGGCGTGCGGTCACTCGCCGATTTGATCGCCTTCAACGAGGCGCACATGGGCGAGGAGATGCCGCTGTTCGGCCAGGACCTGTTCGAGCAGGCGGAGAAGACCAAGGGACTCGACGATCCCGAATATCTCAAGGCGCGCGACGCATTAGTGCGCGCGGGCGGAGCCGAGGGGATCGACAAGCTGCTGAAGGACCATCACGTCGTCGCCCTGGTCGGGCCGACCATGCCGCCCGCCTGGAAGATCGACGCAGTGAACGGCGACCAGATTTCGGGCGGCGGTGCCGGCGGAATGGCGGCGGTCGCGGGCTACCCCCACCTCACCGTACCCATGGGCTTGGTGAAAGGGCTGCCGGTAGGCCTGAGCTTCATCGGCCCAAAGTGGAGCGAGGCGCTGATCCTTTCCCTCGGCTACGCCTATGAGCAGGCGCGGGGCCCGTTCCCGGCACCCAAGTTCTACCGCTCAATCGAAGAGAGCCCGGATATCGCGCCGCACCTTCAGCCGGCACGATCGCGCTGATCGCCCCGGGCCGGACGCGCAGTTTCACAGGATCGCCAGGCGGCGGTTGTCGAACGCGCCGGAATATTGCCTGGCGATCGCCACCTTTCGCTCGATCGCTTCGACGACCACGGCGGCGAAGTCGACGCCCGCATATTTGGAACAGGATTCCAAGTTCCCCGGAGAGAAAACGTTCACTTCCAGAATCTTGTCGCCGACGATGTCGATCCCGACGAGGAACATCCCGTCCGAAACGAGCTTGGGACGCACCAGCTCGGCGACGCGCAGCTCAGCCTCTCCGACGTCTGCCGCCTCGGCCTTCGCGCCGGCATGCATGTTCGAGCGGATGTCGTCCTTCGCGGCCACCCGCCGCATCGCCGCATATTTGCCATTCACCTGAAGCGGCTCGCCGTTCATCAGGAACAGCCGGATGTCGCCCTTCTTCGCCGCCGGGAGATAGGCCTGGGCAATGATGTAGCCGTCGCGGCCGATCGCCTCGATGATCTGGTTGATGTTTGCCGGGTCCTTCGGATCGAGCCTGAACACCCCGGTTCCGCCCGAGCCCTGGAGCGGCTTCAGGATGATCTGGCCGCGATGCTCCTCGGCGAATTTCTTGATGTCCTCGGCATGTTTGCTGATCAGCGTCTCGGCCCGGGCCTCGGCCGGAAAGCTCTGGAAGTAGAGCTTGTTGACCGCCCTGCCGAGGCTGTCGGGATCGTTGAGGACAATCACCCCGCGCTTCGCGGCCTCGCGTCCGAACAGGATCCCCGCCTCCATCGCCCACGGCCGTTCGAGATCGATCGACGGGTCGTTGCGGAGCATGAGGACGTCCACGTCCGACATGTCGACCCGCTGCTTCCGGCACGCCTTGTCGTCCTTCAGCGTTCGAAAGAATTCGGAGTGGGTCTTGTAATTCCGCTTCGGAAAAAAACGACCGTGGGCCCGAAGCGTGTCGTCCGGGTCGACCGCGAAATCCGCGGGCGTGAGATAGCAGACGCGATGGCCCCGGGCGATTGCGCGGTGGGCAAGCGTGGTCGTCGTGAAATTCTCATGCTCGCGTTCGATGTCGTTAACGAAGAAAGCGATCAGCAAGGGCGGTCACTCCAGGTTTAGAAAGCGATCGAAGGAAATCCCTCCACGGAGCCCGTGAATGCGGTTCTTTACGTCGTCGCGCGAAAGGAATTCGGGTTCGAAGGCCGGTTCGTGCAGCAGCCCGCGCTGCAGCAGCTCTTCCACGGCCGCGATATGTTCGGACGAGATCTTCCCGAGCCAGAATGGGGTCAGCGGCGCCCCGAGCGCGACCCTGTCGATGACTTCGAGAAAGCCCTTGAGATAGATGGCGTCCTTCGCCAGACCGCCCGAACGGAAGACCCGCGCGACAATGCCGAACGCGCCCTCCGCGCGAAAACCGAGATCCCGCAACATGCGAAAGACGTCGACGAACTCGGCACCATCGGTCATCGCATCGACTGCGACGACCCTCGCGGCGAGCAGCCGGAGGCGCGCCGGCGTCAGCCCGCCGACCGCCCACTCGGAGAAGACTCCGAGACCTTCCTGCAGCCCTTCGTAATTGGCGAGGCCGGTGCGAAAGATGGTCAGACCCTGAGTCGCTCCGTTGAAATAGGTGAGCAGGTGAACGCTGACCTCGTGCGCCAACAGTGCGTCCAGCCGCTTCCGGGCGACCGAGGAGTTGCTCGCAATCATCAGTCGGCCGTTGGAAACGAGCAGCCCGAAGACGTCGTCGCGAACCTCGACGCGCGCTTCGAACCGGTGGTCGACTGAGCGATAGCGATCAACGAGCGCATTCGCTGCGGCGGCGATCGCCCCGGCGTCATGGAAGCCGTCGGGCTTCGGTCCAGGCGAGACATTTTCAAGGATCGCCCGAGCCTGCTCCAGCAGCCTTGGAGGAACCGTTCCGTAGAGCAGCATGGATGCCGGTCTGAACCCGCTCGTGTTGCGCGTCGCGAGCATCGTCAGCCGAGTATCGATTTCGCGACGCTTCTCGCACAGGAGCCGCTCGAGGAGCATGTCCTCGAGGTGCGACAGATCAATCGCGTAAAGGTCGCGTTTCAATGTGTCAGGATCGACCGTCAACGGCCGATAGCGGAAATCCGGCGTTCGCTCCCCGCCTTCGTCAAGGAACCGGGCCATCGCCTCCGCGACGTTGATCGGCGAAATCGACAGCAGGAAATCGAAGCTGCCAGCAATCGTGTCGAGCTTCTTGTCGGCGTGGAGCGCCGCCGCCAGGAACGCGCTTCGACCGAGCGAACGGAAGTGTGGCGGCGGGTCGGCGGAGGTCTGGCCGATGAAATCCGCCGCGGCGCATAGCAGCGCGTCGATCAGAGCCGCGGCCAGGTCGTGCGTCAATTGCGGGTAAACCCCGCCGCCGGGCATGAGGTGGATCTGAGGGAGGCTCACAGACAGGCTGTCGGCCCCGTCGCCAACCGCCACAGGCGCGGCGGCGGGAGGCTTGAGCGTGACCTCCGCGCTTCGAAGATCGACACAAATCGTTCGGGCGGACTTCGCGAATGCCTCCGCCGCCGCTCGCCCCTTTGTGCCGCTGGCGCGGACCTGTATTTCCAGATCGGGAAGCTGGGGGGAATCCTCCTTCGCCGGCTCGGTCGGGGCGTCCTCGACATGAATCAGCAGGATCGGGCCAAGTTCCGCGCGAAGCCGCGCGACCAGGATGTCCAGGGCGCTGCGGGCCTCGACGTCATCGTCCGGCGACCAGATCAGATAGGCCGGGCTGTTGGTCGCGACCCGCCTGCCAATGCTGTCGTCCGGATCCTCGCTTCGGTGGAGAACCAGGAAGGGCAGCCAGCGATCGAGATGGACGCGACCGCTCGTGCCGAACGTTTCGCGAAGCTCTCCGCGGGGTCCGAACCGCAGTTCGTTCGAATTCTCGGCAACCTCGAGCCTGGCACGAACGCTCATCCGAGCAGCTCCTCGCACCTTTGCGCCATGAACGCGACGAAGCGCCGCATCGCGTCGACCTCCCGCTCGTCCGGAACGCCGGTCCATTCGTCCATGAAGAACTTCTTGAACTCGAGCGCGATCGCGCAGCCGCGAGTCGGGTAGCGCTCATGGACGAAGCGGGTTTGGTAGCCCCTGCCCTGGAAGGCGACGTTCTCGCGCACATCGAGCCTGCGGCCGTTGAAGTCGAATTCGCGCAGAGCGTCGATCAGCGGGTCCATCAGGAATGCCCAATGCTCGCGCGGCATCGAAAAGGTGCCGATATTGATATCGGGAGCCTCGTCGGAAGGCGTCGGCGCGGCCGTGGGCCCGCCGCGTCGATGATTATAGCTGTGAGCGTCGATCAGGACGAAGCACCCGTGGCGTTCCGCAAGACCGTCGAGCAGGTGGCCCAACATCCGATAATATTGGGAATGAAGCGCGAGCGAGCCGTCAATCAACTGGTCATCCGGTGGCTCGGTCCAGATCTCAAGGCCCCAACATTCGTCGGGCTTACGATAGACCGCGCCTTCGGGAGCCCGGTTTAGGTCGAACTCGAAGCGCGACCGGTGGACGATGACATGCGTCGGAACTTCCGCGACGGCAGCGCCGGTGAACGGGTCCTCCTCCCGCAGCTGGTCCAAATCGGGCAGGGCGAACAGCCGGGCCACGTCGGGACGCAGCTCGTGCCCGTCGTGGATCGCGGTCGCGACGATCCGCCCGGGCCCGTAACGGACAGTCCACCAACGCTCGGAGGAAACAGCCATGCGCCAAAAGCGCACCGGCGACGGATCGGTTGCGCGCCCGGTTGTTCAGGCGGTTAGCCGCAAGCCGGCGATCGCCGCGACGATGACGAAGATGAGGAGAATGCGGACCAGCGCTGCCGGCTCGTCGAAAAAGGCGATGCCGACCAGCACCGTGCCGACGGCCCCGATCCCGCCCCACACCGCATAGGCCGTCCCCATCGGGATCGACCGCGAGGCCAGCTCGAGCAGCGCCATGCTGATCGTGACCGAGACGAGGAAGGCGAGCGTCCACTTCATGTCGCGGAACCCGTCGACGAAGCGCAACGCCGTGGTGAAGCCGACCTCGAACAGGCCGCCGACGATCAGCCAGATCCAGGCCATCAGGTCGCCACCTCCATCTCGCCCGGCGCATCGATCCGCGCCCGAGCCGCGATCACGCAGCCGCCGACGATCAGCGTCGCGCCGGCGAGCGTGTAGAGAGAAACGCTCTCGCGGAACACCAGCCAGCCGCACAGAGCCGCCCACAGGAAGCCGCTATATTCGGTCGCCGCGAGGTAACTCGCCTCACCCCGGGCATAGGCCCAGGCGAACAGCAAGGTGCCCGAGGTCGAGAGCAGCGACGCGATTGCGATCCACAGCCACTGCCCGCCCGGCCAATCGGGAATGCCGACCAGCGGAAGCGCCACGATCCAAATGACAAGGATGGTCAAGCACTGGAAAAAGTTGATTTCGAGCGGCTTGGCGGCGAGCGCCTGATGGCGCATCAGGATAATGTTGACCGCATAGCAAAGGGCCGAGCCGATGATCGCGGCGAGTCCAAGCAGGACGTCGCTGCCGACATCCGCGCGGGCCTGGCCGAACACGATGACCAAGACGCCGGCGAAGGCGACCGCGGAGCCGCCGACCGAGCGCGCGCCGATCTTTTCGCGCAGGAAGACTCCGGCGAGAAGCAGCGCGATGAGCGGCGCGATGAAGGTCAGCGCGATGGCCTGGGCCAGCGGCACGCGGCCGATGCCCCAGAAAAACAGGAAAGCCATGACGGTGATGATCAGGCTGCGCCCGACATGGATGCGCATCCTCGAGCGGTTCGGCCAGCGCGAACGGGAGGGCAAATAAAGGGCCGCGGCAATGGCCATGTTCGACGTCGCGCGCCACACGCTGACCGCGATGATCCCGATGGCCAGCACCAGGTGCTTCATCACTGCGTCCATGATTGACAGGACGGCGACGGCGGCGAGCGCGACGGCGAATGCCTGGATGGGATGTTGCGCGACGCGATTCATTCGCCGCGCTTAGCCGCCAGGACCGGCCCTCGCCTATCCCGGAACAGGCGATTTTCGCTTATCGAGCCTGGACGAAGGGCGCCGGCGAGGCGTCGATCAGCAGCGGCGGCTCCGATTGCGCCGAAGCGAGGCTGCCGAGCAGCGCGCTACCGGTCATCAGGATCAGAAGCAGCTTGAGCATGGCGCGAATCTGCGCCGCGAAAGTGAAAAAAGGCTAAAGCCTATTCGGCCGCGTCGAGCGTGGTTTCGGCGGCGTCGGAAGCTTCGATCTCGGCCGCCTTGGCCTCGACCAGGCGGACGATGTGATCGATCATGTCGCCGTCCTTCACATGGTGGTCGGTAACGCCCGACAGATATACCATGTGGGTGCCGTTGCCGCCGCCCGTAATGCCGATGTCCGTTTCGCGCGCTTCGCCCGGGCCGTTGACCACGCAGCCAAGCACGCTCAGCGACATCGGGGTCTTGATGTGCTGAAGCCGCGCCTCGAGCGCCTCGACCGTGCGGATCACGTCGAAGCCCTGGCGCGCGCAACTCGGGCAGGACACGACGCGCACGCCCCGGCTGCGAATCCCCATCGCCTTCAGGATCTCATAGCCAACGCGGACTTCCTCCTCGGGCTCGGCGGAGAGCGACACGCGGATGGTGTCGCCGATCCCCGCCCAGAGCAGGCTGCCGATGCCGATCGCGGACTTGACGGTCCCGCCGATCAGGCCGCCGGCCTCGGTGATTCCTAGGTGCAGCGGGCAATCGACCTCGCTCGCCAGCTGCTGATAGGCGGCGACGGCGAGGAACACGTCGCTCGCCTTGACCGCGACCTTGTAGTCGCGGAAGCCGTGGTCCTCGAGGATGCGGATATGGTCGAGCGCGCTTTCGACCAAAGCCTCGGGACAGGGCTCGCCATATTTTTCGAGCAGGTCCTTCTCGAGGCTTCCGGCATTGACGCCGATGCGGATCGCGCAGCCGTTGGCCCGCGCCGCGGCGATCACCTCGCGGACGCGTTCCTCAGAACCGATGTTGCCCGGGTTGATGCGCAGACACGCCGCGCCGGCGTCGGCGGCCTCGAGCGCGCGCTTGTAGTGGAAATGGATGTCGGCGACGATGGGCACCCGCGCAGCCCGGACGATCTGGTTCAGCGCGGCGGTGCTTTCAGCGGTCGGGCAGGAGACTCGGACGATGTCGGCGCCCGCCTCCTCGCAACGGCGGATTTGGTCGATCGTGGCTGCGGCATCCTCGGTCGGCGTATTCGTCATGGTCTGGATGCTAACCGGCGCGTCCCCGCCCACCGGGACGGAGCCGACCATGATCTGCCGCGACTTGCGCCGCTCGATATCGCGCCAGGGACGGATGGACATGCGGCGCATATAGGCGTCGCGCGCGCGTCGGCAAAGCCACCGCGACGTTATCCAAAGACAATCGCCTCGCGTATCCCGTTGTGTTAACGGGGTTAACGGGAAATAGGGGGCCCTTACCGATGGGCGAGCATTCCCGAGTGCAGACCACTGACGTCGGCCCGCGTGCCGGAGCGGCCGACTCCGCGCACCCTCATCCGAGCCTTCCCCGCTATTATGCCTTCATCAGCTACAGCCACCGCGACAAGGATCTCGCCGAGTGGCTTCACAAGGAGCTCGAAAAATTCCGCGTCCCGCGCGCGCTGGCCGGCCGGCTGACAGCGCACGGCGTCGTCCCGTCGCGGCTCACGCCGATCTTTCGCGACGAACAGGAGCTCGCCGCGTCGGACGATCTCGGCGAGGGCATCCGCACTGCCCTCGCGTCATCCCAATTCCTGATCGTCCTTTGTTCGCCGCATGCCGTCAAATCCCGCTGGACCAATGCGGAAATCGAGACCTTCAAGCGTACCCGGCCCGATGCGCAAGTGCTCGCCGCGATCGCGTCCGGCGAACCCTTCGCCAGCGACATCCCCGGGCGCGAAGACGAGGAATGCCTGCCGCCAGCGCTGCGATTCAAGTACGACCGTCGGGGCAAGGCGACAGCCAAGCGCGCCGAGCCGCTGGCCGCTGACCTTCGCGATGACGGCGAAGTCCGCCGAATCGGATTCCTCAAGCTCGTCGCGGGAATGATCGGCGTTGGTCTCGACGAGCTCGTCCAGCGCGAAAGCAAGCGGCGGCATCGGCGCCTCGCCTGGCTTGCCGCGGCCTCGCTCGGCGGGATGGCGGTGACGAGCACGCTCGCCATTACTGCCATCCAGTCCCGCGACGCGGCGCGCGACCAGCGCCGCGAGGCGGAAGGCCTCGTCGGGTTCATGCTCGGCGACCTCAAGGACAAGCTGCAACCCATCGGCCGGCTCGACGCGCTCGACGCCGTCGGCAGCCGGGCGCTCGCTTATTACCAGCGGCAGGACAAGGGCAGCCTGTCCGACGACTCGCTGGCGCAGCGTGCCAAGGCGCTAACCTTGATGGGCGAAATCGCCCAGACACGCGGCGATCTCGACGGTGCTCTCAGCCGATACCAGGAGGCGCTGGCCACGACGGACGAAATGACCCGCCGCCAGCCCGACGATCCGCAGCGGCTGTTCGAGCATGCGCAGAACGTCTTCTGGGTCGGCTATATCGCCTATCAGCGGGGCCAGTTGCGACCAGCCGGCTCGCGGTTCCGCGAATATAAGAGCCTTGCCGACCGCATGGTCGCGCTTGCCCCGGACAGGAAGGAATATCGGCTCGAGCAGGTCTACGCGAGCACCAACCTGGGCACCGTCTTGATGAGCGAAGGCCGCTACCGCGAAGCGGCGAGAACCTACGAGTCGTCACAGGCCGTCTCCGACAGCCTCGCCGCCGCCGAACCCAACAATCCGGCGTTCCAGAAACAGGTCAGCGACAATCTCGCGTGGCTCGCCGATGCGCACGAATATTCCGGGGCGCTGGAGCGGGCGCTGGCCGATCGCGAGCGCCAGCTCCGGGTCCTCGCCGATCTCCATAGGCTGGACCCGCGAGACACGACCGTCCAGCGCGATGAGATGACTGCGCGCCGTTCGATCGGACGCCTGCTGGCGTCGCGTGGCGACCTAGCCGGAGCTTTCAGGGAATCGCGCGCAGCCCTGGCGATCTCCGATTCCCTCTTTCGCATCGAGCCGGACAATACGGAATGGCTGACGGCGAACGCGGCGACCCGATTCGACCTCGCGGACGTCGAACTGGCCGCGGGACAAACTTCGACCGCGGCGACAACCGCGCGGTCGGCATGCGACATCGTCGATCGCCTCGTCGGTCGAAGCAGGAGCGTCGCGGACTGGAACTCAGAATTGCGCCTTCGCTGCCTCGTCCTGCGTTCACGAATCGCCCTTGCCCAAGGAAGCGCCAACGAGGCTTTCGAATTAGCCCGGCAGTCGCTCGCCGCGGCGCGCGCGACCCCGAAGACGACCGAGCGCGCGATGCTGACCTTTTGGGCGTTGACGGCGGGCGGCGAGGCGCTCGCTGCCGCCGGACGACATGACGAGGCGGCGCGGTGGTGGAAGACCGCGCAAGGCACCATTCCGAACAATATCGAACTGATGCCGAGCGAACAGGGCGCGCTCGCCGCGATCAAGCTGCGTCTCGGCGATCGCGCCGGCGCGCAGCAGCTGATGGCGTCGCTCGCGGCCATGGGTTACCGCCACCCGCGCTATCTGGCGCAGATCCGGCAGGGCATGCGCGCGCGAACCGTATGAGACTTTTGTTAGGAGCCGAATCACATGACCGGACAAATGCTTGACCAGAATCAAGACAACGTGACCGCGCGATCGATCCCGCTGACCGCGACCGTGGTCGGCAACAAGGTGCGGATCAGCGGGAACGGGGGCGCGACCTTGCCCAAGGATTCGGGCGCGCACCGGTTCGATTTCACGATCGCGAGCCCGCCCGGCATGACCGTGACGTTCGTCGGCCTCGACACCGAGGACGATCGGTCCACCTGCCCGCCGACGAGCGGGCAGAATTCGCAGCAGATCGTCGGCGTCCGGATCGCTCCGAACGGCGAGTCCGCATCGTTCACCGACAACAACAGCAACAAGCGGCCGATGGACGTCTGCTACCAATGGCATTTCAGCTGCAGCGATACGAGCAAGACGGTCGAGCCGTTCGACCCGGTCATCAAGAACGGCGGAACCACCTGACGGACAATGTGCGCCTCGCGCGCACCGAGCGAAAAAATGGGGGGAGAGAAAATGCAAACGCAGCCATCAACGGTGCAGATCACGCCGCTGGGAAACGGCCAATGGAACGTCAAATACGGCAACCAATCGGGCGAGCACCCGGGCAATTATCCGAAGGTCGGCCTGGCGAAGGACTCGGGCCCGCATCTCATCACCTTCGAGATCATGGGCAATCCGAACGTCACGTTCACCGCCGACCCGATCTGGGTAAAGGCCGGATCGAAGCCGCAACCCGGCGATTCGCACCCGCAGATCGTTTGGCGATCGGGAGGCGCGAACAAGCTTTACGTCGTCGACTGGAACGACAATCCGGCAACGCCGACATCGCCTCCGCTCGCGCTTCATTACCAATTGAACGTCAACAATCACGCGCCGCTCGACCCGATCATCGACAATGGCGGGACGACGAGGCCGCCGGCGCCCCAGCCGCCGCCCCCGCCCCCACCGCCTCCGCATCCCAAGGTGACCGCGCAAAAGGCCGCGTCGGAGAGCGCGATGGGCCAAATCGGCGGTTACGATTTGTCGGCCATTGTCATCGGGCTGATCATTGGCATGATCATCGGGCTGATCCTCTGTTGGCTGCGAAGGGCGAAGACTGACCAGACCGTCGCCTGAGGGAAAACGTGCCGCGGCGGCCGACCCGCCGCGGCTGCCCTTCGTCTTCACCGTCGGAGTTACCGGTCACCGCAGCGACGCACTCCCGCCGGACGGGGTCGAATCGCTCCGCGAGCGGCTGGCCGACGCGCTGCGCACGATCACGAACGCGGCGCTCGCGGTGCACGCCGAGAAGAGCGCGGATTTCGCTCCCGTTCCCCCGGCGCTGCACTTCATCTCGCCGCTCGCCGACGGCGCCGACCAGATTGCCGCGGAATGCGCGCTTGCGCTCGGATACCGGCTGCGCGCCGTGCTCCCGTTCGATCGCGAGACCTACCGCGCCGAGCTCCGTGGCGACGGATCGCGCGAACGGTTCGACACCCTCCTCGCGAAATGCGACTGCGTGCTCGAGCTCCCGGGTGACCCCAGCCAAGCGTTCGATGCCTATGTCATGACGGGGCGCGCAACCGTCGCCCATGGCGATGTCCTGATTGCGGTCTGGGACGGCCTCAAGCCCCGCGGCCGCGGCGGCACCGGGGAAGTGGTCGAGCTGGCCGTCGCCCGCGGAACCCCGGTCGCCCACGTCCCCACTGACCCGGGCCGCGCGGGCCGGCTGTTGTGGGCGGCTTTCGACCCGGTGGTCGACACGCTCGGCGACGATCCCATGGCGGAACGGCCGCTCGATTCCGACCACGTGCAGCAGATGATTTGCGCGCTGATGCTGCCGCCGCCGGGCGCCGAGGAGAAGTGCGCGCTGGCCACCTTCGAGACGGAACAGTTGGGTCGGATCCGCGGCCGAATCGAATATCCGCTGCTGCTCGCGGCCACGGGCGTCTCGCGGTTCGATCCCCGCAAGCTGCGCGAATCGGCCGCAGCGGCCTCGATCGAGGATGAATGGCGCCGGTTCCGCGAAGGCTGCCTGTCTAACCGACCCGTCAACGCTCCGCTCGACTTGCTCGAACGCGCGTATGGGCGGGCCGACCAGCTCGCGACCCATTATGCCCAGACCTACCGCAGCGGGCACATCTTCAATTTCGTGCTCGGGGGAATTGCGGTCTGCCTCGGACTGAGCGCGTTCATGGCTCCCCAGGCCAAGTTCGGCTTCGCGGTCGCAGAGTTCGTGATTTCCCTGGCGATCATCGTCAACACCGCGGTCGGCAAGCGCCGGCAGTGGCATCGCCGCTGGCTCGACTATCGGCAGCTCGCCGAGCGGCTACGGCCGATGCGCAGCCTCAAGCTCCTCGCGCTCGCCGCCCCGGACCCGCCCGGAACTTCGACCAACCCGATCCCGAGACGCTGGATCGATTGGTATTCGGCTTCGGTGTGGCGGGCGATCGGCTGCCCTGCGGGATCGATGAGCGCGGAGTGCGCGACGGCGCTCGCAAGTGCCGTATCCGAATTCGAGATTGCCCCGCAGGTCGGCTACCACGAACGCCACGCCCGGGAGATTGAAACGCTCGACCGGCGGCTCGAGCTGATCGGCGGGCTCCTGTTCGTCGCTACGCTCCTGGTCAGCGTCGGAATCGTCGTCGGAATGTGGCTAGAGTCCGAGCTCATCGAGCGGTTCAGCGACTGGTCGACCTTGGTCTCGGCAGGGTTCCCCGCGCTGGGAACGGCCGTTTTCGGAATCCGCTTCCAGGCGGATTTCGGAGGCAGCGCGCAACGTTCCCATCGCACCGCGGACGCGCTGCGGCAGATCGCCGAAGAGCTGCACAGGGGGGTCAGCCTGAGTCGCGCCGCTGACCTCGTCGAACAGGCCGCCCGGCGGATGCTGGCCGACCTCGACGAGTGGCGTCTGGTCAACCAGCAACGCGACCTCGACGTCGGCTAGTCCTCAGCGCCCCAGCGCCAGCGCCACCCGCCACGAGTTGTGCGCGCGGTGATCAGGATGAGCAGCAGGCTCAACGGAACGACCAAGGCGATCAGGACTATCGGGCGGTCGCCGAACAGGAAGGCGATCGCCGCGACGGCGGCGATGAAGGCGAGGGTCACGGCCCAGCCTCGCCAGGAGATCGGCAGGCCGGCGCCATAGCCGTAGCGCTTGGGCGCGAACCATTGGGGACCGTCGTTCATCCTTTATCCTCCTTGGGCGGGCGTCCGCGCTTGCGCTGGACCGGCGCCTTCAGCTTGACACCACGCGCGCTGAGTGCCTCGCGCAGCAGGCATTCGACCTGGGCATTGACGCTGCGCAGCTCGGCGGCGGCGCAGCGCTCGACCGCCGCCCACAATGCGGGATCGACGCGAAGTGGATAGGCCTTGCGCTCGCCTCCCACCGGTCCGGCCTAAGTGTACAGGGTTCCGGTGTTGACGACCGGCTGGGTGTCCCGCTCGCCGCACAGGACGACCATCAGGTTCGAGACCATCGCCGCGCGCCGCTCGTCGTCGAGCTCGACGACGCCCTTGGCGGACAA
>DATEEM010000071.1:0-6129 GCA_035281125.1 Sphingomicrobium sp.
TCCGCGCCTGGTTGCGCGCCGAGAACAAAGCGCCTTCCGACAGTGCCGCGGGCTGCCAGCTGGTCCGATAGTCGCCGGCCTCCTGGCGATGGCCGACCGGCGGGCAGAACAGGATCCCGTCCCTGGTCGCCACGGTCAGCAAGGTGATCTCGCTGTCGAAGTCGATATATTCCTCGACGATCACCCGCGGACGGTCGCCGCGCATCTTGTCGACAGCATAATCCCACGCGGCGCCGACTTCCTCGGCGGTCCGCGCGGTGCTCTGGCCTTGCCCGAGCTCGACATCACCGGCTTGACGACGCACGGAAGGCCGACCTCGGCGGCGGCGGCGATCGCCTCGTCGCGGCTCTCGGCAAAGCGATATTTGGACGTGACCAGGCCAAGCTCGCGGGCAGCGAAGTCGCGGATGCCGTCGCGGTTCATGGTCAGCTGGACCGCCTTGGCCAACGGCGCGACGCGCCAGCCCTCGGCCTCGAGCTCGGCAAGCGTCGCCGTGTCGATCGCCTCGATCTCGGGCACGATCACGTCGGGCCGGTGCTTTTCGACCGCGGCGCGGAGCGCCTTGCCGTCGAGCATCGGAAACACCTCGAACGCGTCGGCGAGCTGCATCGCCGGGGCGTTGGCGTAGCGGTCGCAGGCGATCATCCGGCAGCCCAGCCGCTTGGCCGCGATGGCGAACTCGCGGCCGAGCTCGCCCGAGCCGAGCAGCATCAGGGTGGCGATGTACATGAAGCGCCGATAGCGGCGCGGCGATTGCTCGGCTAGACGGGTGACAAAGGGGAGGACGTCGATGCGTTCATTGTTGCTGTTGTCCGCCGCCGCGCTTCTGATCGCGGCGGCGCCCGAGAAGCTGCTGACTCCGGGCGAGGTGGTCGCCGCCGCGCCCGCGAGCGCGTGGCGAACCATCGCGGCCGAGGATCTGCTGGTAATGGACCTGGCCGATGGCGGCCGGGTCGTGATCCAGCTCGCGCCGCAGTTCGCGCCGGTCCACGTCGCCAACATCCGGGCCATGGCGCGGGGCAATTACTGGGACGGCGCGACCATCTATCGCGTGCAGGACAATTATGTCGCGCAATGGGGCCTCAACGAAAGCGAGCGCGGCTTTCCGGCGGGAGTCACGGCCAAGCCGCCGGCCGAATATACGCGGCCGCTGACGGGGCTGCCGATCAAGCCGCTCGGCTTTCCCGATCCCTATGCGCCGGGCGCCGGCTTCGCGAACGGCTGGCCGGTCGCCTACAGCGCGAAGGACAATTGGGCGAACCTCGCCCATTGCTATGCAAGCGTCGGCGTCGGCCGCGACCTGTCGCCCGACACGGGCAGCGGCGGCGAGCTTTACGCGATCATCGGCCATGCCCCGCGCCATCTCGACCGCAATATCGCGGTCGTCGGGCGGGTGGTCGAAGGGATCGAGCGGCTGAGCGCGCTTCCGCGCGGCAGCGAGGCGCTCGGCATGTACAAGGACAAAACGCAATATGTGCCGATCGCGCGCGTGCGGCTGGCGAGCGACATCGCCGAAGGCGAGCGTCCGCAATTCGAGTATCTCGACACGGGAAGCGCGGCCTTCGCGCAATATCTCCATGTCCGCGCCAACCGGCGCGACGCTTTCTACATCCGCCCGGCCGGCGGCGTGGATTTGTGCAACGTCAGCGTTCCGGTGCGGCGCAAGCCGACCGGCGAGCGCGGCTAGGCGGCCCAGGCCTGCGTGTCGCGGTTCTTGTGCTGGATGATGACCGGCGCCGGTTGACGGCTCGCCTCGGCGAGCGGAAGCGCGGTCGCGCAAAAGGCGCATTCGGCCGAGACCCGGCCGATGATCCAGTGGGTCCGGCCGCAACCGGGGCAGTGGTTGACGTCATGCTCGCGGTACACGGCATGATAGCCCCGTTCGTATGGCCGCCAGTTCTCGCCCAGCGCCGGCTTGGTCATTGCTGACCTCCTTTCGCGGGTCCCGTAACGAGCGAAAGTCCTAGCGGTTGCATAGAGATAGGTCGGACCGGCTAGCGGTTGCCGAAATGCGACAAATGGAAGCGGACTCAAGCCCGCCGCAATCCCTCGAGAGAGATGGGCTCGGCGAACTCGGCTCCGAGCTTGTCGCCGGCGGTCCACTTGACCACGGCATTGGCGCGGTCGCGCCCGGGAAGCATCAGCCAGACCCGCGAGCCGACTTCGAAATGCGCGTCCACCTCGGCCATGAAGCCGTTCTCGGAAATGTTGATCACCCGGGCTTCGATCCCGGTCGCCCCGAGCTCGCGCACCTTGGCTTCCAGCTTGACCGGCACGCGGGAGTACTGCCGCCGCTCACCCTCGTCCTCGGCAATCCGCGCCCTGATCATCGAAAAGCTCATCTCCATCGGCCGAGCTACTCCGCCGCAGACGCGAACGACAGGCCGATGCGACCGTCCTTCACCCACCTGACCTGTGCCGACACCTGGCCCTGGTCGAGCAGCTGGAGCCTCAGCTTCTCGCCGATATGCGGCACGTAGGGAAAGATTACCATAGCCCCCGAAACGGAGACATTGACCAAGCGGACGACGTGGTTGCGGCCGCGGAACTCGAGCACGGCGGTGCTCGACGCGGCCGGCATCCGCGCCTCGAGCCGCTCGTCGATCGTGCGACGTTCCGACCGCGGGATCATTCCGCCTTCAAGACTGAAACTGGACGCCACGCCGACACGCCTCCGCTGGTCATTGCGTCCCTCAGCCTAGGCCGGCCGCTGTTAAGGATTGGTTGTTGCGGCCAGCCGTACCAATTCTGCGATCTCTGTGGCCCGTTCGTCACTGTTCGAGTCCGTTCATCGCGTGTATTGATCGCATGGGTCATTGGGATTTCGTTGAAAAAGAGCGGGTTGGTCCTCCGATGAGCGTAAATTTGAAGTCTTTGCTGCTGTTCGCGGCGAGCAGCGCCGTGCCGCTGGCCGTCCACGCGCAGGTCAGTCCCGGCCCGGCGAGCGCGCCGGGCGCGACCGTTCCGGCGCCCAGCCAGAATATCGCGCCGCCTGCCGCGCAGCAGCCAGCCCCGGCCGACCAGCCGGCTCCGCCGCCCCTGCCCCCCGCAATCTGGGACACGCGCAACGCGGTCGATCTCCTGTCCTTCATCCAGCAAGTCGGCGCCGAGGGTCTCGACCCGGCCGACTATGACGCCGACGGGCTGATGGCCGCGATGGCTTCGGGCGACCCAGCGCGTATGTCGGCGGAAGCGACAAGGCGGTTCAACGATCTTTCGGCGGATCTCGCCCTGGGCCATGTGGACCGCTCGGCACGGGGTGCCTGGTTCGTCACCGACAACGATCTCGACGACGCCAAGACCGATGCAATGTTGCGCGCGGCGCTGGCCCAGCACAATATCCCGGGCGCACTTCGCAACCTGCTGCCGACGCACCCGCAATATGCGGCGCTCAAGGCCTCGCTGGCCGCGACCCCGGCGACCGATGAAGCGACGCGCGACCGCCTCCGCCTCAACCTCGATCGCTGGCGCTGGCTGCCGCGCGACCTCGGCCAAAAGTACATCATCGTCAACGTGCCCGGCTTCCATGCGACGCTGGTCGAGAACGGCGTCAACCGGTGGAAGCACAAGGCGATCGCCGGGGCGACGTCGACTCCGACACCCCAGCTGTCCGCGATGGCGGAAGGGGTCATCGTCAACCCGTGGTGGGAAGTGCCGCCGAGCATCACCAAAGAGGTCGCGGGCAAGCCCGGCTACGTCGCGCTCAAGAAGGACGGCAAGATTCTTCGCTGGCGGCAGCCGCCGGGCCCGGCGAATGCCCTCGGCCAGCTCAAGTTCGTGATGTACAATCCGCAGAACATCTATTTGCACGACACCAACGCGCGGAGCCGGTTCAGCAGCCGGATGCGGGCGCTCAGCCACGGCTGCATCCGCACCGAGCATATCCTCGACCTTGCCAAGCAACTCCTTGCCGACGACGGCGGAGAATGGACGCAGGACAAGTTCCAGGCGGTGCTCGACAGCAAGAAGACCAAGCAGCTGAACTTCGTGAAGCCGGTCCCGGTCTATATCGTCTATTTCACCGCGGCCGGCCTGAACGACGGGCGGATGGTGAAGTACAACGACCTATACGGGCGCGACCGGCCCGCGCTCGCCGCGCTCGACATGAAGGACGGCGGCGCGAGCCTCGCCAAGGCGAAGCTCAAGGCCAAGACCGACCAGGTCGCAACGCGGTAGGCGAGCTGCGTCCTGTCGGTCGGCGCAGCGCGCCGGCCTCGCCACGGTTCGCGGCTCGCGCTAGGTTCGCACGAACGCCATCCGGGGGGACCGCATGAAGCCGCTTGTCGCGATGATCTTCGGGCTCCTTTCCTTCGCCGCGCCGGTCTGGTTCCTGGCCGGGCTCGTGAGGGCGCCGCAATTTCGCACCGGGACCATCGAAGATTTCCGGGCCGCGATCGTCACCGGTGTCACGCTCTATGGCGGCGTGCTCGTCGGCGTGCTTATCGCTCGGCGCCGGAAGAAGGGGATCGGCGCGACGTTCGCGGCCGGAGTGGCCGGAGCGATGGCGGCGATCACGCTTGGCCTTCTCATCTCGGCCGTGAGCCAGCTGGCTTCCACCGGGCGGATCATGCCCGAGGGCCAAACGCTCGCGCTGTTGCCCGTCGTCTATATCGTCGGGGGGATCGTCAGCGTCTTCATCGCCGCCGGAGCGAGCCTGATAAGCTACGGGCTGGGCACGCCGGAGCGCTGATTGCTGGGCTAGGCCAGCTTGTCGGCGTAGATCATGCGACCGCCGGCGAGCTTGCGCATGACCGGCCACTGATCCTCGCGCGAGAAGGCGAAGCAGCCCTGGCTGCGCCCGAGCTTGCCGTGCGCGGCGAGCACGTCCGGCTCCGCGTACCAGGCGTTGTGAATGACGATCGCCCGCGGCTCCGCATTGTAGTTGGACCAGTCGAGGCCGCGGGTCTTCATCGAGAGCCCGTACTTGCCGTGATAATAGTCGCCGGTCGTGTAGGTCCCGTTCGACGAGGCGTAGGAGCCGAAATCGTTGGAGAAACGCTCGACGAAGCCCGAATGGTCAGGGTCCGACCCACTGCCGTGAGCGACGCGATAGCTTTCGACCTGGCCGGTGCGCAGGTCGACGACGTGGAACCGCGGCTCGCTCGACGGGAGCGAGAAATCGACGATGCCGATGGAATCGCGCGCGGCGATGCGGTGCGAATCGAGCGCCGCCTTCGCCCTCGCGAACAAGTGCGGGTTGATCCCCCCCGGCGCGGAAGGCGCGGCGGCAACGGCCGGCGCGGGGCGCGGCGGAAAGGGCGCGAGCGGATCGGCGGTCGGAGCGGCGATCAGGCCGGGCGCGGTCTGCGAGCTGGCCGATGCGGAGAGGATCACGCCCCCCGCGGCCATCGCCCCAAAACGCAGCATTTCCCGCCGATTCAACGTCACTCGTACCCTCCCGAACGAAGCAACCTGTTTATCATTCAGAGGGTTAATGGCCGATAACCCAAAGGTTCATGTTTCGCCTTCCATCGTCCGTTCGTCTCGGTTCGCCGCACGCACCGAGGTTTGGAAACGCCTTGAAGCCAATGCGAGCCCCTGCTAAGGGCCGCGCGCCGCCGAGGCCTGCCTCCGACGGCCGCTAGCTATTTACCTGATGAAACGGAGCCTGACGGCCGTTTCGTCGTTGAGACGGCCGGGAACGGCCTTCTGTCGAGGAGAGTGACGGGAATTTATGCAGATCATCGTTCGCGACAATAATGTCGAGCAGGCGCTGCGCGCGCTCAAGAAGAAGCTGCAGCGCGAGGGCGTCTACCGCGAGATGAAGCTGCGCCGTCATTACGAGAAGCCGTCGGAAAAGCGCGCCCGCGAGCGCGCCGCCGCGATCCGCCGCGCCCGCAAGCTCGAGCGCAAGCGCGCCGAGCGCGAAGGCGCCCGCTAAGCCCTAGCGCCGCCAAGAATGTCCGTCGCCGAAGCCGCCCACCGACCCGCCCACCGAGGCCGGGCGGTGAAGCTGTGGCTCGGCTTCCTCATCGTCATTGCCGCCGGAATCGGGCTCGCCTGGCTCGGCGTCCAGTCCGTCCGCGACCGTACCGTCCAGGTCGCGACCGTCCAGGCCGGCAACGGCCCGACGATCCAGCTGCAGGACGGCGTGCTGATCGAATATGAAGGGCGGCTGGAAGACGGCAC
>DATEEM010000072.1:0-12044 GCA_035281125.1 Sphingomicrobium sp.
CTAAGCGGGAAGCCTCCCTCGAGATAAGGTATCTTTGAGCCGTGGAAGACCACCACGTTGATAGGCCGGGTGTGGAAGCGCAGTAATGCGTGGAGCTAACCGGTCCTAATTGCTCATTTCGCGCTTGAGAGTCCCACCATCACCGACAGCCCTGCTGTTGGCTGGTTCGATCTCGGCTAGATACGCCTGATTAAGGTCCCACGATTTCTAGAATTCTTCGAAACGCCGGTCCCATAGCTTGGTGACCATAGCGTCCGTGACCCACCCGATCCCATCCCGAACTCGGCCGTGAAACCGGACAGCGCCGATGGTACTATTGCTTAAGCAATGGAAGAGTAGGTCGTCGCCAGGCTTTGAAACCGGCGTCTCGAAGAGCCCATTCGCAATGTTTTTAAAGGCCGCTGCCGGTTCGCCGAGCGGCGGCTTTTTGTTCTGGTGACGCGGGGTGGAGCAGCCCGGTAGCTCGTCAGGCTCATAACCTGAAGGTCGCAGGTTCAAATCCTGCCCCCGCAACCAATTAGAGAGCCGCCTTCGGGCGGCTTTTTTTGTGCCTTGGCGTTGGTGCGGGAATGGCCAGGAAGACCGTGCCGATGGAAGCCTTGCTTGCCGCCGAGCTGCCGGAAGGCGGCGACTGGCAATTCGAGCCCAAATGGGACGGCTTCCGCACCATCGCCCAACGCAACGGAGCGGAAATGACGCTCACGTCGAGGTCCGGCAAGGACCTGGGCCGCTATTTCCCGGAGGTCCTCGAGATCCTCGCCAGGACGAACGAACCCCAGTTCACCGTCGACGGAGAGCTGATCATTCCGTCGGGCGGCGCGCTTTCGTTCGCGGCCCTGCAGTTGCGGCTCCACCCCGCGGAGAGCCGGGTCCGCAAGCTCGCCAGAGAGACGCCCGCGGAGCTGATGCTGTTCGACCTGCTCGAGCTCGGCGGCAAGACGCTGCTCGCCGAGCCGCTGAGCCGGCGCCGCGAATTGCTCGAACGTTTTTACGCGAAGAACCGGGTGCCAGGCTTGCATCTCTCGCCGGCCACGCGCGACCGGGACACCGCGCTCGGCTGGCTCGAGCGCAGCGGCGGCGCGCTCGACGGAGTCATCGCCAAGCGCCTCGACCTTGAATATCGCTCCGGTGAGCGGGCAATGATCAAGGTTAAACAGCAGCGCACAGCGGACTGCGTCGTCGGCGGATTCCGCTATGCCGAGAAGAAGCATGAGGTGGGGTCGCTGCTGCTCGGCCTCTACGACGACGACGGCTTGCTGCACCACGTCGGCTTCACCTCCGCCATTCCAGCAAAAGAGCGCGCCGCGCTGACGGAAAGGCTCGAGCAGCTCATCGAACCGCCGGGCTTCACCGGCAACGTGCCGGGCGGGCCGAGCCGCTGGAACAGCGATCGTACCGGGCAATGGGAGCCGCTCAAGCCGTTGCTGGTCGCCGAGGTGCGCTACGACCAGGTCACCGGCCGCCGCTTTCGCCACGGGACCGGTTTCCTCCGCTGGCGCCCCGACAAGGCGGCCTGGGATTGCACTTTCGACCAGCTGGCGCCCGAATTGCGGCCATCCGAGCTTGCGGAGCTGTTCGGCGCATGAGCCTGCTGTTCGATACGCCGCTGATTCCTGGTCTCGCGCATTGCCCGGATCTCATTTCGGCAGGAGAGGAGCGGACTCTCATCGCCCGCCTCGAGACGCTCGACGTCGCGCCGTTCCGATTCCAGGGATGGCTCGGCAATCGCAAGACCAAAAGCTTCGGCTGGCGCTATGATTTCGACGACGCGAGCTTCAGCCGCACCGAGCCGATTCCGGCCTGGCTTGCGCCGTTGCGCGAGAAAGCCGCTGCCTTCGCCGAGGTTGCGCCGGATGATTTCGCCCATGTGCTGGTCGCGCGCTACGACCCGGGCGCCGGCATCGGCTGGCACAAGGACCGTGACGTGTTCGAGCAGGTCGTCGGCGTGTCGCTGAATACGCCGGCCACGCTGCGCTTCAGACAGCGAATTGGGAGCGGCTTCCGCCGCGCCAACCTGGAGCTCGAACCGCGATCGGCCTATTGTCTCAGCGGAGACTCCCGGTGGGAGTGGGAGCATCGCATCTTGCCCGGCAACAGCCTTCGCTTTTCGATCACCTTTCGCACGCTCTCCGAGAAGGGCCGGCGAATCGCGGGCCAGGATTCCCGCGCCTAGACCAATTCCGGCTTCTCGCCCTTCAGCAGCTTATCGAGCTCATCCTTTTCGACGGTCGGCCGCGGGTCGCGCGGGTGACGCATGAAATGCTTGTCGAGTTCGACGAGGATCTTCTTGCCTTCCTTGCCGTGGAAATGGAGCAGAGCATCGACCTTGGCCTCGAGCCGGTCGTCATTTTCGTGGCTCGACGGCGATCCGAGATAAAGGAAATAAGCGAGCCCCACGACCTGCCAGAGCAGCTGCAGGAACTCCGATTGCCAGTTCTCGAACGTGTCCCGGAACATCGTGTTGAGATAGTCGCGGGTCTCGGGAGTCTGGCCGTGCTCGATCGCTTCGCTGACGTAAGCATTCCAGCCGAACCACCAGTGGAGAATGAGTGAGCCAAGGAAAAAGCCGAGCGTGAGCCACGCATAGGCATAGCCTTTGAGATAGTGCTTGATCGGACGCTTCACCGCGGTTCCTCCTGTGAATATTGTGTGGAGGAACGCGCGAGACGCAGCCGCGTCCCAACCGAAGTTGAACGGCCTAGCGCATCTCGTAGCCCGCGAGGCACTCGGCGACCCAGCGCCCGGCGGTCAGCGCGGCAAGGTCGCTCGGATCGAGCGGCGGATCCCATTCGGTGAGATCGATGACGCGCACCCGCGGATCGGACGCGAGCCTGCGCACGGCATGGAAGAAATCATGGATCGCCATGCCGCCCGGTCTCGCACCAGGGGCCGCGGGGAACTGGGATCGGTCGACCACGTCGATGTCGCAGTCGATCACCAGCGCATCGCAATGCGCGACATGGTCGAGCGCGCGTTCGATCGCATGATTGATGCCGTCGCGGCGCACGTCGCCGATGGTGACGATGAGGTTTCCCGCCTCGATGGCGTCTTCGTGCATCGATCGGCTGTTCGCGAAGCTCGCCAGCCCGACCTGCGCGATATTGGCGCCGGGCAGCCCGTCCTCGAGCAGGGCCCGCACCGGGTTGCCGTTGCTCATCCCGTCGCTCGTGTCGCGCATGTCGAAATGCGCGTCGAGCGTGATCAGCCCGATTTCCACGAGCTCGCCGCCGAGGCCGAGCAAGGCCGGCCGGGTGACGCCGTTGTTCCCGCCCACGAGCAGGGTCAGCGCTTGGGTGTCGCTGCTCGCGCCCACGGCAGCGCGGATTGGCGGAGTGGCGTCCTCGATTGACAGACCGTCGAGCGGGACGTCGCCGCGGTCCAGCACGGCGACAGAGAGTTCGCGGCCGCTCTCGACATCGTAACGCCCGATGCGACGCAGCGTCTGGCGGAGCGTGGCGGGGGCAAGGTCGCAGCGGCCGGGCGTGACCGAGCCGGCGGCGAGCGGGGCGCCGAGCAAGGCGACGGGCGCACCGTCATGGCGCGTCGAGATCAGATCGGTAAGGTTCGGCCATCCAGCCATGGCTTTGACCGTAGCACTGGCGGTCGCTTAAGGGCAGGGCATGTGGGACCGGCTGCTCGTCGACTGCAATATTGCGACGTTCGACGGCGCCGGCCTGGGGATCGTCGAGAATGGCGCGATCGGGATCGCTGACGGCCGAATCGTCCGGGTCGGCAAGAGGACCGAGCTCGCCGGCTATCGCGCGAAGCAGGTCGAAGCGCTCGACGGGGCGTGGGTCACGCCCGGCCTGATCGACTGCCACACCCACCTGGTC
Source organism: Sphingomicrobium sp. (assembly GCA_035281125.1). GTDB lineage: Bacteria > Pseudomonadota > Alphaproteobacteria > Sphingomonadales > Sphingomonadaceae > Sphingomicrobium. The sequence continues at coordinate 3,834 of DATEEM010000072.1, forward strand.
TTCGGCGGCAACCGCGCTGACGAGCATGCGCTTCGCCGCGCGGGCGCGACCTATGAAGAGATCGCGAGGGCCGGCGGCGGAATCGCCTCGACCGTCAAGCGGACCGCCGCCGCGTCCGACGAGGAGTTGTTCGACCAGTCGCGGCGGCGGCTGCGCACGTTGATGCGCGGCGGCTGCACCACGGTCGAGATCAAGTCGGGCTACGGCCTCGACGTCGCAGGCGAGCTTCGCTTGCTGCGGATCGCCAACCGTCTCGGCGAGGGTGAATCGGTGCGCATCGTGCCGACGCTTCTCGGGCTCCATGCGCTGCCCGCCGACCAGCGCGACCGGCGCAAACATTATGTGACAGAGGTCGCTGACAAGCTGATCCCCCAAGTGGCCAAGGAAAAGCTCGCGGCGGCGGTCGACGCTTTCTGCGAGACCATCGCCTTCACCCCCGAAGAGGTCGAGCGCGTGTTCAAGGCCGCTGCCGAGCACGGCTTGCGCGTCCGGCTCCATGCCGAGCAATTGTCGAACCAGAACGGCGCCGCCCTCGCCGCCGAGCATCGGGCGCTATCCGCCGACCATCTCGAATTTCTCGACGAACCAGGGGCGAAGGCGATGGCTGAGGCCAATACGGTCGCGGTACTGCTCCCCGGCGCCTTCTACGCGCTTCAGGAGGAGCGCAAGCCGCCGGTCGATCTGCTGCGCAAGCACAAGGTCCCGATCGCCGTCGCGACGGACTGCAATCCCGGCACTTCGCCGATGCTGTCGCCGACACTGGCGATGAACATGGCCTGCACCCTGTTCGGCCTGACGCCCGAGGAAGCGCTCGCCGGGATGACCGTCAATGCGGCGCGGGCGCTGGGTCTCGGCGACGTCGGAAGCATCGCCGCGGGGAAGGCGGCGGACCTGTGCGTCTGGCAAATCGAAAGCCTGGCCGAGCTCGGCTACTGGGTCGGCCTGCCCGGGCCGGAGCGGCGCATCTTCGGCGGATTTGATGCCTAAGCTCGCCGCGGCGGTGGTCGCGATGATCTGCTGGGCGGGCCTGGCAATCCAGTTCTCCGCGACCTACTCCAATCATCCGGACCTCCTCACCACCCTCTGGATCCTGCTGCGCTACTTCACCGTGCTCACCAATCTGCTGGTCGCCTTGGCGATGACCGCCGTTGCGCTCGGGCAGCGCCTTTCGACCTTCATTCTCGGCGGCCTGACGCTCGCCATCCTGCTAGTCGGCGCCGTGTACATGATGTTGCTCCGCGGCCTGCTCGAGCTCAGCGGCGGAGCGCTGCTCGCCGACATCTTGCTGCACAAGGTCGCGCCGCTGGCGATGGCCGGCTGGTGGCTGTTGTTCGTTCCGCGCGCGAAACTGCGGTGGAATGCACCCTGGTGGTGGGCGCTCTACCCGCTCGCTTATTTCGCCTATGCGCTCGCGCGCGGCCTGTCGGGCGACAAATATCCCTATCCGTTCATGGACGTCGCAAGGCTCGGCTGGCTCCAGGTCGCGATCAACGCCGGCGGCATCGCGCTCGGCTTTATCCTCGTCGGCTTCGCGCTGGTTTGGGTCGACCGCTGGCGTCCCCTTGGGTCGCGCCGGTCCACCCGCTAAGGCCCCGCCCATGACGCATCGACGTGACAACAGCCGGCACATACGCGCCCGCCGCGGCAACGAGATCAAGGCGAAGCACTGGACGACCGAAGCTGCCGTGCGGATGCTGATGAACAACCTCGACGACGAGGTCGCCGAGGACCCGCAAAGCCTGGTCGTCTATGGCGGGATCGGCCGCGCGGCGCGCAACTGGAAATGTTTCGACAGGATCGTCGAGACGCTCGAGCGGCTCGAGGAGGACCAGACCCTGCTTGTCCAGTCGGGCAAGCCCGTGGGCGTGTTCCGCACCCACAAGGACGCGCCGCGGGTCCTCATCGCCAACTCCAACCTTGTGCCCAAATGGGCCAATTGGGAGGTGTTCAACGAGCTCGATCGCAAGGGCCTCATGATGTACGGCCAGATGACAGCGGGTAGTTGGATCTACATCGGCACCCAGGGCATCGTTCAAGGCACCTACGAAACCTTCGCCGAGATGGGGCGCCAGCACTACGGCGGCGATCTCACAGGCAAGTGGATTCTCACGGCCGGCCTCGGCGGCATGGGCGGCGCCCAGCCGCTCGCCGCAGTGATGGCCGGCGCTCACTGTATCGCCATTGAGGTGCAGGAAAGCCGGATCGAGAAGCGGCTCGAGACGCGCTACCTCGACAAGCGCGCGACCAGCATCGACGAGGCGCTCGAGATCATCCGCACCGCGTCCGAGCCGATCAGCGTCGGCCTGCTCGGCAATGCCGCCGAAATCCTGCCCGAAATGCTCGCACGCGGCATCCGCCCCGATGCGCTCACCGACCAGACCAGCGCGCACGACCCGGCCAACGGATACTGCCCGATGGGCTGGAGCGTCGCCAAATGGCAGGAGATGCGCGAGCGCGATCCGACGGCGGTGGCGGAAGCCGCGCGAATCTCCATCGCCCGCCACGTCGAGGCGATGCTGTCGTTCAAGGAGATGGGCATTCCCGTCTTCGACTATGGCAACAACATCCGCCAGGAAGCCCTGGACATGGGCGTCACCCCCGCCTTCGATTTTCCGGGCTTCGTCCCGGCCTATGTCCGGCCCTTGTTTTGCCGCGGCATCGGACCGTTCCGCTGGGCGGCCCTGTCAGGCGATCCCGAGGACATCTATCGCACGGACCAAAGGGTGAAGGAGTTGATCCCCGACGACCCGCACCTCCACCGCTGGCTCGACATGGCGCGCGAGCGGATCGCGTTCCAGGGGCTTCCGGCGCGGATCTGCTGGGTCGGCCTCGGCCAGCGTCACCGCCTCGGCCTCGCCTTCAACGAGATGGTGCGCAGCGGCGAAGTCTCGGCGCCGATCGTGATCGGCCGCGACCATCTCGACAGCGGCAGCGTCGCCTCGCCCAACCGCGAGACCGAGGCGATGAAGGACGGCAGCGACGCCGTCTCCGACTGGCCGCTGCTGAACGCCCTGCTCAACACCGCGAGCGGCGCGACCTGGGTGTCGCTCCATCACGGCGGCGGGGTTGGCATGGGCTATTCGCAGCACGCCGGCATGGTGATCGTCGCCGACGGCACGGACGATGCCGCTCGCCGGCTTGAGCGCGTGCTGTGGAACGACCCCGGGACGGGCGTGATGCGCCATGCCGATGCAGGCTATCAGATCGCCATCGATTGCGCGCGCGAACAGAGCCTCGATTTGCCGATGCTTCGCTAGGGAGGGGCCCCGCATGTTGGGATTTGAGCTTTACGTTGACGGCGAGCGCATATGCCTCGCAGGCATGGAAGACTGGTCTGTTATGACAGTCATCTTATCGGCGGTTCGTCCACTTTCGGGTGATCGGCCGCGTCCGGGAGAGTTGGACGTTTCGGCCGGGGGCCTATCAGAAACCGATGCAGACGGTGCTTCCTACCACGCGCGGTGGGCGAGAGTTGCGCTCAAGGTAGGGAGCAAGGTGACGATCAACCTTGTAGAAACGGACCAACCTGACCCGCCGATCAAGCGCTATCGAGCCGATCGAGAAGTTCAAGAACCCGCATTTACGGACGAAGAGATCCAGGAGATGGAACGAGAGGACTATGAGCGCCTGAAGGCCACGTTTGAGCCGGAAGGCGGGGATAAGGCATGACCCTCACGCCCAACCCCGAAGCCATCGACCTCGCCATCCTACGCAGGCTGTGGCAGGGCGCGCCGGCCAGGCTCGACGATGCCAGCATGGGCCGCATCCGCGCCTCCGCCGCTTCGGTCGAGCGGATCGTCGCCGGCGGCGAGACGGTCTATGGCGTCAACACCGGCTTCGGGCTGCTCGCCAACACCCGCATCCCCGACGATCGGCTGGCCGAACTTCAGACCAATCTGATCCTGTCGCACAGCGCGGGTCTCGGCGAGCCGCTGCCGCGCCATGTCGTGCGGCTGATGATCGTGCTGAAATTGCTCGGCCTGGGCCGTGGCTATTCCGGAGTTCGGCCTGTCGTGATCGACGCGCTGCAGGCGCTGCTCGACCGCGACGCCATGCCAATCATCCCGGCGCAGGGCAGCGTCGGCGCGTCCGGCGACCTCGCGCCGCTCGCGCATCTGATCGCGGCGCTGATGGGCCATGGCCGAATCGATGTCGCCGGCACGGTCATGCCCGCCGCCGAGGCGTTGCGGCAGCTCGGGATGGAGCCGCTCCAGCTCGGGCCGAAGGAAGGCCTGGCGCTGATCAACGGCACCCAGGCTTCGACCGCGGTCGCGCTCGATGCCCTGTTCGCCGGCGAGCGGGTATTTGCCGCCGCCCTCGCCGCCGGCGCGCTGTCGGTCGATGCGCTCAAGGGCAGCGTGAAGCCGTTCGACCCGCGCATTTCCGAGCTGCGTGGCCAGCCCGGCCAAATTCGCGTCGCCGCCGCTCTGCGCGAATATCTCGACGGCAGCGAGATCCTCGACAGCCATGCTCGATGCGGGCGGGTGCAGGACCCGTACAGTTTCCGCTGCCAGCCGCAGGTCATGGGCGCCGCGCTCGACCTGCTCGAGAATGCCGCGCGCACGCTCACCCTCGAAGCCGCCGCCGTCACCGACAACCCGATCGTCTTCGCGGATGAGGACAGCGCGATCTCGGGCGGCAATTTCCACGCCCAGCCCGTCGCCTTCGCGGCGGACATCATCGCCATGGCGTTGTGCGAAATCGGTTCGATTTCCGAGCGCCGGCTGGCCGTCCTCATCGACCCGAAGATGAGTGGCCTGCCCCCGTTCCTGACCGAGGATTCGGGGGTCAACTCCGGGCTGATGATCCCCCAGGTCACGGCCGCGGCGTTGGTCAGCGAGAACAAGAGCCTCGCCTTTCCCGCCAGCGTCGATTCGATCCCGACCTCGGCCGGGCAGGAGGACCATGTGTCGATGGCCCCGATCGCCGCGCGCAAGGCGGGCACAATCGCGCGCAACGCGGCCGGCATTGTCGCGGTCGAGCTGATCGCCGCGGCGCAGGGCATCGATTGCCATGCGCCGCTCAAGACGTCGGCAAAGCTGCAGCAGATTCACGGGAGCGTGCGCGCTTTGTCGCCGCACCTCGTGTCGGACCGTTACTGGGCCGACGACATGGCCGCGCTTCAGGCGGCGTTGCTGGCGGGTGAGATCGGATCGGGGCTGATCGCGCTCAGCTGACCCGCGTCCAGCGCTGCTCCTTGCAGAACAGGCCGATCACCGCGCACCCCTTCACGATCATTACGTTGGGACCGTCCTGGCGAACCGTCGCGGAGCCGCTGATGTTGCGCTTCGGCTCGACCGCCTTGCCCCGATACAGGCCGTTGCCGAGGGGCTTCAGGTCGCTGAGCACGCGCTTGCCCGGGGTCACGCCCTTTTCGCGGTTGTGCGGCGACGCCCAGCTCACGGTCCCGCAATAAGCGTCGCCGCACTTGGCGACGTTGACGATGACGCTGCGCTTGGGGTTCGCCCAGCGCCCCTCGAGCGACTGCGCGGAAGCCGCCGCGGGCATGGTCGCGGCGAGCAGCACGAGCGCGGCCTTGGTTAAAATCCGTGTCATGCGGGTCGTCTAGGGGAATTTTGTGGCGGAAATGGCACGCTCAGCTTGCCCCCAGATTAATGGAAGTCGCGGCTTTTGGGGATGATTTCGACGTCGCGCGGGTGGCGTGCGGCGGGCGGACGCCAGCTTCCGGCGGCGTCGCTTTGGCTGAGCGTCGAGGGCATGGCCTCGTCGCTGAGGTGTCGGAGCATGGCCGTATGATCTTCGAGCCGGCGCGCGACGACATGGATGACGCCGCTGTCCTCGTCGCGCTGGACGATGCCGTCGACGGCCATCAGCCGCGCGCCCATCACGATCTTGCGCTGCTTCTCGAACAGGTCGGGCCAGACGACGAGGTTTGCGATTCCGGTCTCGTCCTCGATGGTGATGAACACGACTCCCTTGGCGCTGCCGGGCCGCTGGCGGATTAGCACCAGCCCGGCGATTCTCACGCGCCGCCCGTCCCGGATGCGGTCGATCCGGTCGGCGGTGACGAACTTTTGCCGCGCATAATGTTCGCGCAGGAAGCGCATCGGGTGCGCTTTGAGGCTGAGGCGGATGGTCTGATAGTCGGTGACGACATGCTCGCTGAGCGGCATCGCCGGCAGTTGCGCGAGCTCGGTTTCCGCGCCTTCGTCGCGCGCCTCGGCATGAGCGAACAGGGGCAGGTCGGGCGCGGCCTTGAGCGCGCGCGCGTCCCATAAAGCGGCGCGGCGGTCGAGCCCCATCGAGCGAAAGGCGTCGGCGGCGGCGAGCCGCTGGATCGCGTGCACCGGAACACTTCCGCGGCTGCGCAGCTCTTCGACCGTCCGATAGGGCCGCGCTCCAACCAGCCGGTCCGCGGCTTCGCGGTGAAGCCCGTCAACCTGGCGTAGGCCCAGTCTCAACGCTCCGTCCTCAAGCGTGCAATCCCACTTGCTCATATTCACGTCCACCGCGCGCACCGCGACCCCATGCTCGCGCGCGTCGCGGACGATCTGGGCCGGCGCGTAAAAGCCCATCGGCTGCGAATTCAGGAGCGCGCAGGCGAAGGCCGCGGGATATTTCCACTTGAGCCAGCTCGACACGTAGACGAGATGGGCGAAGCTTGCCGCGTGGCTTTCGGGAAAGCCATATTCGCCGAAGCCCTTGATCTGGTCGAAGCAGCGCTGGGCGAACTCCGGGTCGTAGCCGCGCCCGACCATCCGCCCGACCATCTTGTCCTGGAGAATCTCGATATTCCCCCGGCTGCGGAAGGTCGCCATCGCCTTGCGCAGCTGGTTGGCTTCATCGGGAGAGAATTTCGCAGCGTCGATCGCGATCTTCATCGCCTGTTCCTGGAAGATCGGCACGCCCAATGTCCGGCCCAAAATCTTCTCGAGCTCGTCGGGCGGGCCGTGCTCGGGCGACGGGCAGGGGAAGGTGATCGCTTCCTTGGCCGAGCGCCGCTTCAGATAGGGGTGGACCATGTCGCCCTGGATCGGTCCCGGCCGGACGATCGCGACCTCGATGACGAGGTCGTAGAAGCAGCGCGGCCTCAAGCGCGGCAGCATGTTCATCTGCGCCCGGCTCTCGACCTGGAACACGCCGAGCGAATCCCCGCGGCACAGCATGTCGTAAACTTGCGGTTCCTCCTGCGGGACGGTCGCCAGCTCCCACCGTTCGCCATGATGCTTCTCGATGAGATCGAAGCATTTGCGGATGCAGGTCAGCATGCCGAGCGCGAGCACGTCGATCTTCAAAATGCCGAGTTCGTCGATGTCGTCCTTGTCCCATTCGATGAAGGTGCGGTCGTCCATCGCGCCGTTGCCGATCGGCACGGTCTCGGTCAGCGGTCGCTCGGTCAGGATGAACCCGCCGACATGCTGCGACAGGTGCCGCGGCATCCCGATCAGCTGCTCGGCGAGCTTGATCGTCCGCTTCAAATGCGGATCGGAAAGGTCGAGCCCGGCGTCGTTCGCGCGGGCGTCCTCGAGCTCGGCGCCCATATGGCCCCAGATGGTCGAGGCGAGCGCGCCGCACACGTCCTCGCTCAGCCCCATCACCTTGCCGACCTCGCGGATCGCCGAGCGCGGGCGGTAGTGGATCACCGTCGCCGCGATCCCGGCGCGGTCGCGGCCGTATTTGTCGTAGATGTGCTGGATCACCTCCTCGCGCCGTTCGTGCTCGAAGTCGACGTCGATGTCGGGCGGCTCGCGCCGCTCCTCGGAGATGAAGCGCTCGAACAACAAGTCGCTGGTTGCCGGGTCGACCGCGGTGATGCCGAGGCAATAGCAGACCGCGCTGTTCGCCGCCGAGCCGCGTCCCTGGCACAGGATCGGCGGGTCGAGCCCACGGGCATAAGCGACGATGTCGTGGACCGTCAGGAAGTAGCGCGCGAAGTCGAGCTTGGCGATCAGCGCCAGCTCGTGGTTGAGCTGGGTTAGTACCTTGTAGGGGATGCGCTCTCCCCACCGGGCATGGGCGCCCTGCCAGGTCAAATGTTCGAGATGCTGCTGCGGGGGCCGACCGTCGGGCACGCTTTCCCTGGGATATTCGTAACGCAGATCGTCGAGACTGAAGCGAAGCGCGTCGGCGAATTCGCGCGTCGCCGAAATTGCGTGGGGCCAGCGGGCGAACAGCCGGACCATCTCGTCCGGCGACTTCAGATGCCGCTCGGCATTCGGGCTCAGCAGATAGCCGGCACTGGCGATCGTC
>DATEEM010000073.1:0-19739 GCA_035281125.1 Sphingomicrobium sp.
CCGCACCATGGCCGAGATCGCCAGCGGCAGCGACGAGTGGCGCTCGAACCGCGGCGGGCAAAAGGGCGGGCGGGGCAAACGCGCGCCGTCCAAGGCCCCGCCGCCGTTCCAGGAGCCACAGCTCGCCACGCTGGTTGACGAGGTGCCGAGCGGCGACGGCTGGATCCATGAATATAAATATGACGGGTACCGCCTGCTGCTTGCGGTCGGCGACGGCGTGGCCACGGCCTGGACGCGCAACGGCAAGGATTGGAGCGACAAGTTCAAGCCGCTGGTGAAGGCCGCTGCGCGGCTTCCGGCCGGCTGTCTGATAGACGGCGAGGCAGTTGCGATCGACGGCGAGGGCCGGCCCAGCTTTCAGCTGCTCCAGTCCAGCCTCAAAGGCGGAAGCGCGGACCTCGCTTTCTATGCGTTCGACCTGCTCATAGATCAGGGCAAGGACATCAAGCGGCTGCCGAACATCGAGCGCAAGGCGCGGCTGGCTGCGCTGCTCGAGGGTGTGCCGTCCCCCATCATCTACAGCGACCATATCATCGGCCGCGGCGCCGAGCTGTTCGACGCGATGTGCCAATCGGGCGGCGAGGGGATCATTTCGAAGAGGGCCGACGCGCCTTACAAGGGCGTCCGGACGCGCAACTGGCTCAAGGTCAAATGCATCCAGCGCCAGGAATTTGTGATCGTCGGCTGGTCGGAAAGCGACAAGCGCCGCGGCTTCCGCTCGTTGCTGCTGGCGTTGAAGGAGCGTCGCAAGCTGACGTACGCCGGCAAGGTCGGAACAGGTTTCAACGCCGCGCTGATCGAGGACTTGATGGAGCGGATGGCGCCGCTCGCCGTCGACAAAGCGCCGGTCGAGGTGCCGCGCGCGGATCGCAAGGGGGCACACTGGATCAAGCCGACGCTTGTCGCCGAAATCGCGTTTACGGAGTTTACCGACGACGGCATCCTCCGCCACCCGAGCTTCATGGGGCTGCGCGAGGACAAGCCGGCATCCGAGGTTGTCCGCGAAGTGCCCAAGCACCTGACCAAGACGGAGCGAAAGAAGCAGCGGCCGACCGCCGCGAGCTTCGGGATCGAAATCAGCAACCCCGACCGCGTGATCTTCCCCAAGGACGGCATCACCAAGGGCGAGCTTGCCGACTATTATGCGCAGGTCGAGCCGCTGATCATGGTCGATGCCGCCAAGCGGCCGATGACCCTGATCCGCTTTCCGCAGGGCACCGCGGAGAAAGGCTTCTTCCAGAAGCACGACAAGGGCACGTTCGGCCCGCACGTCAAGCGGATCCCGATCGAGGAGAAGGACGGCCACTTCGAGGACTATCTCTATTTCGACGACATCCGCGGCTTGCTCGCCTGCGTCCAGATGGGCACCATCGAGTTCCACGGTTGGGGCAGCAAGGTCGACAAGGTCGAGTGCCCCGACCGGCTGGTGTTCGATCTCGACCCCGACGAGGGACTCGATTTCAGCAATGTGAAGGATGCCGCCGTGACCATTCGCGAGCTCGTGGCGGGCCTCGGCCTCGAAAGCTTTCCGCTGCTTACGGGCGGCAAGGGTATCCATGTCGTCATTCCGCTCGATTCGTCAAAGGATTGGGCGACGGTCAAGGACTTCGCCGAACGCTTTTCACGGGCGGTCGCGGAAGCCGAGCCAGGGACCTTCACCGCCAACATCCGCAAGGTGGAGCGCAAGGGCCGAATTTTCCTCGACTGGCTGCGGAATCAGCGCGGAGCGACGGCGGTCCTGCCTTATTCCGCGCGCGGCCGCGAAGGCGCGCCGGTGGCGGCGCCCGTCACCTGGGATGAGCTCGACCGCTACGACAGCGGTCACCACTTCAGCATTCGCGACGCCGACGAACTGCTGACCCGCGCCAAGTCAAGAACGCTGAAGGGATGGGGGACCGCGAACCAGGCGCTGCCGGATCTCTAAGTGGGCGCCGCAAGCGCCCGATGTAATTTCGCCTGCAGTTACGTTAAACCTGTGGCCCGATGGGGGAAGCCAAGCATGACGGGCTGGCGGTTCCGGGTCGTGCCGTGCTGGCACGCGAGCCTGGTTTCAACCTCGGGCCGGTAAAGGTCAGCCCGCCCACGCGCGAGATCGTGATCGACGGCACGCGGCACACGGTCGAACCGCGCGTCATGCAGGTGCTGGTTGTGCTCGCCAGGGCCGAGGGTGCCGTCGTTTCGCGCGAGGAGTTGATCGAGCGCTGTTGGGACGGTCGGATCGTTGGCGACGACGCGATCAACCATGCGATCGGGAAGTTGCGCCAGCTTGCGTCGTCGAGCGGCGACGCCTTCACCGTCGAGACCATTCCCCGCGTCGGCTATCGGCTCGTCGCGGAAAGCTGTTCGCCGCCTTCCGACGGCGCCGCGGAGCTGGACGATCGGGACGGGACCCGCCGTCTGTCCCGCCGCATGCTCCTCGGCTCCGGAATCGGGATCGGAGCGATCGCGATTGCCGGGGGCGGCTGGTTCGCGCTCCGGCGGCGTCGACGAGAGCCCCCACCCTTGGCGAAGACTTATTACGAGCGCGGGCTGGCGACGCGCGGCCAGGGCTACGCCAACGAATATGAGCAGGCCGTCGGCTATTTTCGCAAGGCGGTCGAGATCGATCCGGCTTATGCCGAGGCGTGGGGCGCGCTCGCGTGGAGCTACCGCGTCCTGTTCGCGACCCAGGAGCGCCAGGATCCGCGCCTCGCCGTGCTGGCGCGGTCTGCCGCGAAACGGTCGATCGCGCTCGACGCCGACAATGCCGACGCGCATCTGGCGCTGCTCCTGCTTCGGCCCAGCTACGGTCGTTGGGCGGAGGTGGAGCGAGGATGCCGTGGCTCGCTCCAGAAACACTCGCAGCACAGCATCACGCAGTTCCACCTCGCGTTTGTCCTCGGCGACACGGGCCGCTGGCGCGAGGCAATTCCCCACATGGAAAGCGTGTGCGATCGGGAGCCGACGTGGCCGATGGCGCGCGTTCGGCTTTTCGAGGAACTAAGCAGCGCGGGACGAATCGAGGAGGCAGACGCGCGCCTCGACGAAGCGATGCGCATCGCGCCACGCAACGGCTACTTCTGGGCCTCCAAGATCGAGCATCTCCTCCTGACCGAGCGGCAATCAGACGCGGCCGTGCTGCTTTCCGACAAGGCGGCTCGACCGACCGACGACCAAGTGGTCTTCCAGCAGCAGTTGATCGTCGACGCGTTCGCCAGCGGCTCGCGCGATCGGCGGCGTGATGCGGTCATTCGCCTGCTCGAGAACGGAGGGCACCCGCTTTACGCAGCAAAGACCTCGGCTATGCTCGGCGAGCTCGACATGGCCTTCTCCTTGCTCGACGCGACCTACTTCGGCGAAGGACCATGGGGCGCGAGGAAGGACGATCGGTCTCCGACCTGGCCTCTCTTCAGCGCAGCTACCGCGCCCCTGCGCGCTGACCCGCGTTTCGACCGCTTGATGGAGAGGACAGGCCTGGAGGCCTTTTGGAGCCGGACGAAAACCGAACCGGACTTTCGCCAGTTCGGCTAGGCCCATCTCACTGCGGGAGCCGCCGCAGCCACCAATCGCTGCCGAGGACCTCGATGCGATGGTCGGTGATATACCATTGCCCGTCGCCCGCCAGCTCGCACCGCCAGGCGCGCTGCAGCATGCTCCGGATTTCTCCATCGCTCAGTCCGGCAGCCTCGCTCAACCACTCCCGATCGCCGTTGTCGAAATCCGCATTTGCGGCCTCGCAGGCACCGCGGCTCGAATAAGGCGTATCGGTATTGAACGCATGATCGGCGTAGGCTGGGCTGCCGACGATGACAAATCCGGCAGCGACGAGAATCAGAAGCTTGCTCATCGAAATTCGCATTCCTGCCTCCTGCATTTTGCGTGTTGGAACATGCAGGCTATCGACCTCCGGCAGGCTGCCGCCATGAACGCCGGGTGACGGTTTGCCGATTTTTTGATGAATTGCGGGGTTTGAGCGTCTCGGGCGCGCTTCAACGAAATGGCAGGAGAGTGAGCGTGATGCGGAACGACAGTCGGGCGCTTCTCCCCCTCCTTTTCCTGCTCACGGCCGCCTCGCCGCCCGAGCTCGCCCGCTGGAAGGCGACAGCAAACCAGGTGACGATCACGCGGGACGACTGGGGGATTGCCCACGTCCACGGCAGAACCGACGCTGATGCGGTGTTCGGAATGATCTACGCCCAGGCCGAGGACGACTTCCCGCGCATCGAGGCCAATTATCTGACGGCGCTAGGCCGCAAAGCCGAGGCGGAAGGGGAATCGGCGATCTGGGAGGATCTGCGCGCCAGGCTCTACGTCAGCGAGGAGGAGCTCAAGGCCGATTACGCACGAAGCCCGACGGCAATGCAGAAACTGATGAATGCCTGGGCGGACGGGCTCAACTATTTCCTCGCTACGCATCCCGACGTGAAGCCGCGCGTGTTGAAGCGGTTCGAACCGTGGATGGCGCTGAGCTTTACCGAAGGAAGCATTGGCGGCGACATCGAGCGCATCGATCTTGCCGAGCTCGAGAAATTCTATTCCGGCAAGCAGGCCGCCGCATCACTCCCAGAGGAGCGCGAACGACAAGGCTCGAACGGGATCGCCATCGCGCCGGCGCTGACCCGCGACGGCAAGGCGCTGCTCCTCATCAACCCGCACACCAGCTGGTATTTCCGCTCCGAGCTCCAGGCCAGCAGCGACGAGGGGCTGAACGTTTACGGGGCCGCGACCTGGGGCCAGTTTTTCATCTACCAGGGGTTCAACGCCAATCTCGGCTGGATGCACACTTCGAGCGGCGTCGACAATGTCGACGAGTTCGCCGAGGTCATCGAAACCCGCGGCACGGCGTCATGCTATCGTTACGGGAGCGAGTGCCGGCCGCTGACCGCGCGTCCCGTCACGCTCCGCTACCGCACTGCCGACGACAAAATGGCCGTACGAAAGTTCACGACGTGGCGCACGCATCATGGCCCGGTCGTCCGTTCGGAGAATGGTCGCTGGATCGCCTTCTCGATGATGAACCGGCCGGTCGAGGCGCTGCAGCAGAGCTTTCTAAGGACCAAGGCGACCGATTTCGCCTCCTACATCCGCATCGCCGAACTCAAGGCCAACAGTTCGAACGCTACGATATTCGCCGACGCGAAGGGCGAGATCGCCTATCTTCATCCCCAGTTCGTCCCGCGCCGCGCCGACCGGTTCGACTATGCCAAGCCCGTCGACGGTAGCGACCCGGCAACCGACTGGGGCTCGCTCCATCAACTGACCGAGCTGCCGAACGTCTACAGCCCGCCCAACGGCTGGGTGCAGAACGTCAACAATTGGCCGTACAAAGCGGCCGGCGCGTTTAGCCCGGAGCCGAAGCGGTTCCCGCGATACATGGACACGATCGGTGAGACGTTCCGCGGATTACACGCGCTGATGCTGTTGACGCGCAGCCGCGACTGGACGCTCGATCGCCTCCAGGCCGCCGCGTTCGACAGCTACCAGCCGGGCTTTGCCGAGCTCATCCCGCAGCTCATCCAGGCTTATGACCGGCTTCCCAAGTCCGACGCCCGCCGCACCCGGCTGGCGGAGCCGATCGCGCTCCTGCAGCGCTGGGACTATCGCTGGAGCGCGGCATCCGTCCCGCAGTCGCTCGCCATGGCCTGGGCGACCCGCCTGCGCGAGATGCTCAACGCGCCGAAGACGGAGAACAGCGATCTGATCGCCCGGCGAATGGGCCGGGACACGAGCGCGGACCAGAAGCTCCAGGCGCTCGAGGACGCGGTCGCTCGCCTGCAGGTCGACTTCGGCCGCTGGCAGGTGCCGTGGGGCGAGATCAACCGCTTCCAGCGCCTGTCGGGGGCGCTCAAGCCGCCGTACGACGATGCGGCGCCGAGCATCGCCATCCCCTTCGCCAACGGCAATTACGGTTCGCTCGCCTCGGTTCGCTCGCTGCCGCGCGAGGGCACGAAGCGCTGGTACGGCGATTATGGGAACAGCTTCGTCGCGGTGGTCGAGTTCGGCCCGCGCGTTCGCGCCAAGGCAATCACCGCCGGCGGCGAAAGCGGGAACCCGGCCTCGCCGCATTTTACCGACCAGGCGGCGCGCTACGTGGCAGGTGCGCTGCGCGACGTCTACTTCTATCCCGACGAGCTCAAGGGACACGTCGAGCGGGCGTACAACCCGGGCGATTGATCAGCGGTCGGCGAAGCGGTCGGTCGCCCGGATCAGGCCGTCGAGAATCCCCGGTTCGTTGTACATGTGCCCCGCGTCGGGGACGATGTTTAGCTCGACCTCGGGCCAGGCCTGCTTCAATTCCCAAGCGGCCTTGGGCGGCGTGCAGCAATCGTAGCGGCCCTGGACGATCACCCCCGGGATGCCTTTGAGCTTGTGGGCGTCGCGCAACAACTGGCCTTCCTCGAGCCAGCCGTGGTTGATCATGTAGTGGTTCTCGATCCGGGCGATGGCAATCGCCTTGTCCGGCTCGGTGAACTCCTCGACATTGTGCGGATTGGGGAGGAGCGTGACGATGTCCGCCTCCCACTTGCTCCACGCCTTGGCGGCGCGCAGCTGCTCGTCCTTGTCGGGCCCGGTCAGGCGGCGGTTGAATGCCGCGGTGAGGTCGCCGCGCTCGCTTTCCGGAATCAACGCGACGAACTCGTCCCAGCGGTCTGGGAAGATCTGCGAGGCCCCGCCTTCCTCGTACATCCAATCCAGCTCATATTGCTGGAACAGGAAGATTCCGCGCAGGATGATCTCGGTCACGCGTTTTGGGTGCGATTGCGAATAAGCGAGCGCGAGCGTCGAGCCCCAGGACCCGCCGTAGACCTGCCATTTCTCGACCCCCGCGACCTGGGTGCGCAGCTTCTCGATGTCGCCGACCAGGTCCCAGGTGGTATTTGCCTCAAGGCTGGCGAAGGGCGTCGACTTGCCGCAGCCGCGCTGGTCGAACAGCAGGATATTGTACTTTTCCGGGTCGAACTGGCGGCGGTGCCCCTCGCTGATTCCGGCTCCGGGTCCGCCGTGGAGGAAGACGACCGGCTTGCCGTTCGGATTGCCGCATTGCTCCCAGTAGAGCCTATGCCCGTCGCCGACATCGAGCGTACCCGTCCGGTACGGCGTGATCTCGGGATAGAGGGTCCGGCGCGATCTGGCTTGAATATCCATCAGAAGCTGAATTCCTCGTAGATTCGGCTGACGTCGCCATTCCACTCATTATTGTATTTGTCGAGCAGCCGGTCGGCCGGGGTCATGCCCGTGGCAACGACGTCGCGAAGCGGATCGAGGAATCCGCCCTCATTGTCGCCGGCGCTGTTGAGCTCGGCGCGGCGGGTCAGCCCGCCGGCCGATATGTCGAGCACTTCGGCGGCGAGGTCGCGCATTGAGCGGCCGTCGGGGGTGCGCGCGTCGAGGGCGAGCCTCGGCACTTCGTGGCGCAGTTTCTCGCGCTGCTCGATGGTCCAGTGGCTGACCAGGTCCCAGGCGGCGTCGAGCGCCTGGTCGTCGTAAAGCAGGCCGACCCACAGCGCCGGGAGCCCGCAAATCCGGCTCCAACGCCCGCCGTCGGCGCCACGCATCTCGAGGAAGCTCTTCAGGCGCACTTCCGGGAAGGCGGTCGAGAGATGGTCGGTCCAGTCGCTCAGACGAGGCTTTTCTCCGGGAAGCTCAGGGAGCTCGCCGTCGAGAAAATCGCGGAAGCTGCGGCCGGCGACGTCGACATATTTGCCGTCGCGGTAGACGAAGTACATCGGCACATCGAGCGCATAGTCGCAGTAGCGTTCGTACCCGAAGCCGTCTTCGAACACGAACGGCAGCATCCCGGTCCGGTCGGGATCGGTATCCTCCCAGATATGGCTGCGGAAGCTCCTGTAGCCGTTGGGGCTACCCTCGGTCAGCGGTGAGTTGGCGAACAGGGCCGTCGCGACGGGCTGGAGGGCGAGGCCGACGCGGAACTTCTTCACCATGTCCGCTTCGGAAGCATAATCGAGATTGGTCTGGATGGTGCAGGTGCGCAGCATCATGTCGAGCCCCAGGCTGCCGACCTTAGGCATGTAGTTCAGCATGATCGCGTAGCGGCCCTTGGGCATGACCGGCAGATCGGAGCGCTTCTTGTCGGGCCACATGCCGGTACCGAGGAAGCCGAGGCCGAGGCGGTCGCCGATCATCTTGCACTGACCGAGGTGCCGCGCGGCCTCGGCGCAGGTCTGGTGGAGGTTCTGTAGCGCTGCGCCCGACAGTTCGAATTGCCCGGCCGGCTCGAGGCTGATGGTCCCGTCGGTTCCGGTCAGCGCGATGACGTTGCCGTTCTCGCGGATCGGCTCCCAGCCGAATTCCGTGAGGCCCATCAGCAAATCGCGGATGCCGCACGGCTCGTCATAGCTCGGCGCGCGATGGTCGGCGGTGCGATAGACGAATTTCTCGTGCTCGGTGCCGATCCGCCACGCGTCGCGCGGCTTCTCGCCGCCTTCGAAGACCGACAGCAGGTCGGCCCGGCTCTCGATCGCGCGCGAGGGAATATTGTCCGTCCGGGTGGTCATGGGTCGCGGGCGCTTAGCGCCAGTCCCCGGCAATAGCCATATAGGCCGCGAGCGCGGCGAGCGCGGCGGTTTCGGCGCGCAGGATTCGCGGTCCGAGCGAGATGGCGACGCTGTTCGCTGCCGCGCGGATCAGCGCGCGCTCTTCGTCGGCAAAGCCGCCTTCCGGCCCGGTGAGGAGCAGCGCCGGCCCGGGGCGAAAGGCGGAGGCAGCCGGTTCCCCGCCGGCCTCGTCGGCGAAATAGAGCGTCCGCGACGCGTCGCGCCGCTCAAGAAGGGCTTGCAGTCGAACCGGCTCGGCAATGTCTGGCAGCACCGTGCGCCCGCATTGCTCGGCAGCCTCGATCGCGATCGCCTCGAGCCGCTCGAGCCTGACCCGCTCGGCGACCGTTCGCCGGGTGATGACCGGGATCAGCCGCGCCGCGCCGAGCTCGGTCGCTTTCTCGATCAGCCAATCGGTCCGCGCACGCTTGACCGGAGCGAACGCCAGCCAGATGTCGGGAATGGCCTCGGTCTCGCGCGTTCGCCGCTCAACCGCCAAGGTCATGCGCTTGCGGCCGGCCTCGTCGATCCGTGCGAGCCATTCCCCGGACGCGCCGTCGAACAGCAGCAGCTCCGCGCCCGGCTTCAGCCGCAGCACGTTGCCGAGATAATTGGCCTGCCCATTGTCGAGCTCGACCGTTAAGCCGTCATGCAGGGGCTGCCGGACGAACAGGCGCGGCAGGCTCTTGGGCGGCCAGGCGGGGATCGCGGGCATTGGCGCGGCTTAGCGAGCGGCGTCTGTCTCCGCTACCGAGGAACGAGTTTGGAGCCGCTTCCTATCCGCCGCCGTGAAGGGCAGGCCCTCGTGTCGGGTTGCAACCGAAGCCGGGGCTCAGGAAATCGCTGCGCGGATCGAGGGAATTCACCGGAAAGCCCGAGCTGCCGAAAAACGACCCGAATGACTGCGTCAGTCCGCCGGGATCGAACTCGGGATCGCCGGGTTCACCCTCCCCGTCCGGGGTGTCGTTCAACCCTGAGAACGAGCAGAAGGAATTGCCGTTGCTGATCGGAGGCGCGTCCGGCAGGTTGCTGTCCGGAGGCGGTCCCTTGATTTCACCTGCGGCTGCGACGGTTGAGCCGGCAAGCAAGGTTGCGGCGAACACGGAACGAAGGATCAGTCTCATTTCCTACCCCTCTCAACAAACGGCGCGACTCGCGCGCCGCGCGACCAAATACGCCTGGCCGCAGAACAGGGCCACTTAACGAAGGTGGATGTACCGAATATCGGGATATGCCGTGACCACACCCCTCGACATCGTCCCCGACAGCGAGCGGCGCGGGTTCATCGGCGCGCTCCCGCCGCGCCTGCGCCCCTATGCGTCGCTGATGCGGCTCGACCGTCCGATCGGCACGTGGCTGCTCTACTGGCCGTGCGCGTGGAGCGTGGCTCTGGCCGGCGTCGGCGGGCGCTGGGACCTGTTCCTGTGGCTTGCGCTCGGTGCTTTCGCCATGCGCAGCGCAGGCTGCGTCTACAACGACATCGTCGACCGCGATCTCGACAAGCAGGTCGAGCGGACGCGGCTGCGGCCGCTGGCGAGCGGGCGGGTCTCGGTGCGCTCGGCCTGGCTCCTCGTCGGCCTGCTGTGCGCGATCGGCCTGATCGTCCTGCTTCAGTTCAATCCTGTCGCTGCCGTCGTCGCGCTCGCGAGCATCGCGCCGGTCGCCGCCTACCCTTACATGAAGCGCGTCACCTGGTGGCCGCAGGCCTGGCTCGGGCTCGTCTTCTCGTGGGGCGCGCTGGTCGGGTGGTCGGCGGTGACGGGAAGCCTCGACTGGCCCGCCTTGCTCTTGTGGCTGGGGAGCATCGCCTGGGTGGTGGGATACGATACGCTTTATGCGATTCAGGACATCGAGGACGATGCGCTGGTCGGGGTCAGGTCGAGCGCCCGTCGGCTCGGAGTCCATGCCCCGCTCGGCATTGCCCTGTTCTACGCCGTCGCGATCGGCTTCTGGGCAGCGGCGATCTGGCTCGTGCGCGCCGACTGGCTCGCCTGGCTGACCCTGATCCCCGCCGCTTTGCACCTCGCCAACCAGGCGCTCCGCGCGGACATTGCCGACGGGCAGCTCGCACTCCGCCTGTTCCGCTCCAACCGGGCTTGCGGCTTCTTCGTCTTTGCTGCGATGCTGGTCGTTGGCGTGACGTCGCGCTAGGCGCGCGCACCATGCAAACACCCGAAGCCGCGCAAACCATCGCCGAATCGCTGGTCGAACGCGCCATGGCCGCCGGCGCCACCGCAGCCGACGCGGTCTATGCCGGCGAGCGATCCTCGGGCGTCCAGGTTCGCCACGGCAGCCTCGAGGACATCAGCCGCTCCGAGCGGGAGGAAGCCGGCTTGCGGGTCTTCGTCGGTCAGCAGTCGGCGACGGTCGCAAGCTCCGACCTGTCGGAAGACGGGTTCGGGACGCTGGTCGAACGCTGCATTGCCATGGCCCGCGAGGCGCCGGAAGATCCTTATGCCGGGCTCGCTCCGCCAGATCTGCTCCACAAGGGAGCGGCCGCCGTGCTCGATAGCGAGGATTCACGTGAACCCGATCCGGCCGAGCTCCGGGCGCGAGCCCTCGAGGCGGAGACGGCGGCGCTGGCCGTTCCCGGCGTCACCAACTCCAGCGGTGCCGGCGCGAGCGCGTCGGCGAGCATCATGGCGCTCGCGACCTCGGGCGGCTTTTCCGGGGCCTATCGCGCCACTGCCCACGGCTGTTCCGCGTCCGTGGTCGCCGGCGAAGGCGCGGCGATGCAGCGGGACCATGACTGGCACAGCGCGCGCCATCTCGACGACCTCGAGCCCGCCGCCGAAATCGGCCGTCGCGCCGGACAGCGCGCCGTGGCGCGGCTCAACCCGGTCCGGCCCAGACCCGGCAAATATCCGGTGCTGTTCGACCCGCGCGTTTCCGGCAGCCTCCTCGGCCATTTCGCCGGAGCGATCGCCGGCTCGTCGATCGCCCGAAAGACGAGCTTTCTGGTCGACGCGTTCGGAACGTCGGTCTTCGCTGCGGGCGTTACGGTCGTCGACGACCCACTGCGGCACCGCGGGCTTCGGTCGCGCCCCTTCGACGGCGAGGGCGTCCGTGTCTCACGCCAGGAAATTGTCCGCGACGGTCTGTTGCGGCGCTGGATGGCGGAGAGCGCGTCCGCCCGGCAGCTCGGGATCGCGCCGACCGGGCACGCGGTGCGCGGGGCGAGCGGAGCACCGGCTGCGTCGCCGAGCAACCTCTACATGGAGCCCGGCAAGCGCAGCCGCGCGCAACTCCTCGCCCAGCAATCCGAGGCCGTGCTGGTCGTCGAGCTCATTGGCCACGGTATCAATCTGGTCACCGGTGACTACAGCCGCGGCGCGGTCGGATTCATGGTTCGGAACGGTGAGATCGCCGAGCCGATCGCGGAGATCACGATCGCGGCGAACCTCAAGGAGATGTTCGCTTCGCTCGAACCGGCGTCCGACCTCGTATTTCGCCGCGGGATCGACGCGCCGACGATTCTAATTCCCGAAATGACCGTCGCGGCCGCCTAGGCGTCGGCGGCGATTTTCGGCATGCCAAGTCGTGCAATCTCGATCTTGGGGCAGCGGTCCATCACTACCTTGACTCCCGCCGCCTCGGCCCGCTGCGCAGCCGCCTCATTGATCACGCCGATCTGCATCCACACCGCCTTTGCACCGACGAAAATCGCCTGGTCGACAGCGTCGCCCGCGGCTTCCGGGCGGCGGAAGATGTCGACGATGTCGATCTCCATTCCGATCTGAGACAGGTCCCGCCAGACGAACTCGCCGTGGACATGCTCCCCGGTAATCTGCGGGTTGACCGGCAGCACGCGATAGCCGTGGTGCTGAAGAAAACGCATCACCCCGTACGAGGGGCGGTTCGGGCGATCCGATGCGCCGACCAAGGCGATCGTCCGCGCCTCGGTCAGCAATTGCCGGATATCCTCGTCGCGCGTCAGCGGCATGCGACTGCCAACGGCTCAGCCGACCGGTGTTTCCACCGCCGCCAGCATTTTCTCGGCGATCGCGGCGAAGGCTTGCGCTTCGGCGCCGTCCGAGGCCGCGGGCGGATTTCCTGCGTCGGACGCTTCGCGCACCGCGAGCGACAGCGGCAGTCGGCCGAGGAAAGGCACGCCCATTTCCGCCGCGGCGGCCTCGGCGCCCCCGGTTCCGAACGGGTGCGATTGCTCGCCGCAATGGGGGCAGGCGTAGGTCGCCATATTCTCGATGATACCGATCACCGGCACGCTCATCTTGTTGAACAGGTCGACCGCCCGCCGGGCGTCGATCAGCGACAAATCCTGCGGCGTGGAGACGATTACCGCCCCCACCGGGCGCGACCGCTGGACCAGCGACAATTGCACGTCGCCGGTGCCCGGCGGCATGTCGACGATCAGCAGATCGCAATCGCCCCAGTCGGCCTCGACCAGCTTGGCCAGCGCGCCGGTCGCCATCGGTCCCCGCCAGGCAAGGGCGTGCCCCGGCGAAACCAGGTGGCCGAGCGACAGGAATTTGACGCCGTGCGCTTCCACCGGAACGAGGCGGTCGCCCTCGGCGGTGGGCTTGTCGTCCGAGCCGAGGAGGGTCGGCTGCGAGGGCCCGTAGACGTCCGCGTCGACCAAGCCGACCTTCGTTCCCCGCTTGGCGAGCGCGACCGCGAGGTTGGCGGCCACCGTTGATTTGCCGACGCCGCCTTTTCCGCTGCCGATCGCGATCAGCCGCCGGTGCGGCTGCTCGGCCGTCAGCGCGATGCGAGCTTCCGTTACCCCCGGCGTTTCCAGCGCCGCGGCGCGCAGTTCCCGTTCGAGGGCGTCGGCGTCCGGCTTCGACAGGCCGGTGGCGTCGGCAATCACCGTGGCGACGCCGCGCGACAGCTTGCGCGAGCGGATCCGTTCGTCGTGCGGAAGGTCGGTCAGCGGGTCGACGGGATGGGCCATGGATGGGGACATAGGGGTCGTGTCGCCGCTTGCCACTGTTTTTCGGCAGCCCGCCTTCCTATACTCGGTCGCATGAGCATCTTTCTGGGGTGGGGCGAGCGCGCCCGCGGCCTGTTCGCCGACAATAAGGGACCGTGGGGCTCCGCCCCTGGCGACGGCGACGGCGGAGAGCCGCCCCCCGAAGGCGGCGGAGGCCCGTGGGGCGAACCGCCACGGCGAAGGCGGCACACGTCGGGATCGTCGAACATGCCCTCGACATCGCTCGAGGACTTCTTCCGCCGCGGCACCGCCCGATTCGGCGGCGGGCTGCCTGGCCGCCCGAGCGGCTCGATCATCTTCTGGATTTTGGTCGCGCTCGTCGGGGTCTGGCTGGTCTTCACCACCATGCACAGCATCGGCCCGGCGGAGCGCGGGGTCGTCACCCAGCTCGGCCGCTACAACCGCACCCTCGGCCCGGGCGTCAACCTGACCCTGCCGTGGCCGATCGAGCGCCTGACCAAGGTCAACGTGTCCGAGGCGCGCAGCGTCGACCTCGGCACCGACGACCTGATGCTCACAGGCGACCAGAATTTAATCGACATCGCTTACTCGGTGAGTTGGTACATCCGCGACCCGCAGCTCTACCTGTTCGAGCTCCGTGACCCACAGGGAACCGTGTCGCAAGTGGCCGAAAGCGCGATGCGCTCGGTCATCGCCCAGGTCAGCCTCAACGACGCCATGGGGCCTAAGCGCGGCGACATCGTCGCCGCGGTGCAAAATGAAATGCAGCAGATCCTCGACGAGTATCGGACGGGAATCGTCATCAACAACGTCGCGATCCGCAAGGCCGACCCGCCCGACGCGGTCAACGAGGCGTTCAAGAAAGTGACGGCGGCGCAGCAGCAGGCGCAGTCCTACATCAACGGTGCGAATACCTATGCGACCCAGGTAGTCCAGCGCGCGCAGGGCGACGCGACGGCGTTCGACAAGGTCTATGCCCAGTACAAGCTCGCGCCCGAGGTCACCCGCCGGCGCATGTATTACGAAACGATGGAGCGTGTGCTCGCCAATGTCGACAAGACGGTGATCGAAGCGCCGGGAGTGACGCCGTATCTGCCGCTTCCGCAGATCCAGAAGAGCCCGCGCCAGGAGCCGTCCCAATGATCGACTACATCCGCAACCGCCCAATCCTGAGCGCGGTCGCCGGGCTGTTCCTCCTCATCGTTCTCGCCAGCAGCTTTCCGATCGTGCCCGAGACGAAGCAGGCGCTGGTCGTCCGCTTCGGCGAGCCGGTTCGCGTTCTCAACCATTATCAGCCCGACCATCCGATCGGCTCGGTCGGGGCCGGCCTCGCCTACCGCATCCCCTTTGCCGAGCAGATCGTGTGGATCGACAAGCGCGTGCTCAGCGTCGGCATGGATAGCCAGCAGGTGATTTCGACGGACCAGCGCCGACTCGAGGTCGACGCCTTCGCGCGCTACCGCATCGTCGATCCGCAGCTGATGTACATCCGAGCCGCGACGCCGGAAAACCTCAACAACGTGCTCCGCATCAACCTCGGGTCGCAGCTTCGCAACGAGCTCGGCAAGCGGCCGTTCGCCGCCCTGCTTTCGCCCGAGCGTGAAGGAATTATGGACAATGTCCGGCTCGGCCTCGACCGCGTCGCCGCGCAATATGGCGCGCATATCGTCGACGTCCGAATCAAGCATACCGACCTGCCGCAGGGCTCGCCCCTCGACTCGGCGTTCGAGCGCATGCGGTCGGCCCGCGAGCTGGAGGCGCAGACGATCCTCGCCAACGGGCAGCGGCAGGCGCGCGTGATTCAGGCCGAGGCTGACGCCGAAGCTGCGCGCATTTATGCCGAAAGCTACGGCAAGGATCCGGCGTTCTACGATTTCTACCGCGCGATGCAGTCCTATGAAGTGAGCTTCGTCGGGACCCGACAGCAACCGGCCACGCCGACGACCGTCGTTTTGTCGCCGCAGAACGACTATTTGAAGGAATTCACTGGACGTTCGCGCTGAACTCGGCCGTTCAATCATCGTTCAGTCACATGGGCGATTAGCGCCTTGCGTCCCACGCCAATTGATGGAGTATCGATGCGTTCGAAGGAGTCCGGAAAAGTGCGATACGCCTATGGGGTCGCCATGGCCCTGCTCGTGGGAGGATCGGCTTTCTCCCTGGTCACCGGGCAGGCCGGCGCGCAGGTCGCGCAAAATGCCCCCTCGGCGCTGGCACCGCGCCCGGGCGCGCCGATGTCATTCGCCGAGCTGTCGGCGCGGCTCGCCCCGGCGGTCGTAAACATTTCCACCAAGCAGCGGGTCCCGGTGCGCCAGCAGAACGACCCGTTCGAGGAATTCTTCCGTCGCTTCGGCGGCCCGCTCGGCCCCGACAGCGGAGGCGGAGGCGGGGCACAGCCGCAGCAGCGGACCCGCGAGGCGGGCTCGCTCGGCTCCGGCTTCATCGTCTCGCCGGACGGCTATATCGTCACCAACAACCATCTGGTCCAGGGCCTGACCGGCACGGGAACCGTGGATACGGTCACCGTCACCACCACCGACCGGAAGGAATATACCGCTCGCATCGTGGGGCGCGACGAAACGTCAGACCTCGCGGTGCTCAAGATCGACGGCCGCAACCTGCCGTTCGTCCAGTGGGGCGACAGCACCAAGGCCCGCGTCGGCGACTGGGTGCTGGCGATCGGCAATCCCTACGGGCTCGGCGGGACGGTCACCGCCGGCATCATCTCCGCGCTCCACCGCGGGATCACCGGATCCGGCGCGTACGACCGATACATCCAGACCGACGCTGCGATCAACATGGGCAACAGCGGCGGGCCGATGTTCGACCTCAACGGCAACGTCATCGGCATCAACTCGGCGCTGATCTCCCCGACCGGCGCCTCGGTCGGGATCGGGCTCGCCATTCCCGCCGAGCTCGCCAAGCCGGTGATCGATTCGCTGATGCGCGGGCAGCGCCCGCAGCGCGGCTATCTCGGCGTCGGGCTCCAGCCGCTCGACGACGATTCGATCGCGGCGGCGCTCGGCTTGCCCAAGGGCGGGGGCGAGCTGGTTCGCTCCGTCGTGCCCGGCGGCGCCGCGGAACGCGCCGGCCTGCGCCAGGGCGACGTCATCACCAAGGTCAATGGCCAGGCTGTGACGCCCGACCAGACCGTCTCCTACATCGTCGCCAACACCGCGGTCGGCTCGCGCATCCCGATCGAACTCATCCGCGGCGGCCGGCGGATTACCGTTCACGCTGTCGTCGCGCAGCGCCCGACCGAGGAGCAGCTGGCGCGGATCAGCGGGGGTGGAGGCGCTACTCCGCCGAACGGCGATTCGACGGCCCCCGTCGCGCCCCAAAAGGCGCTCGGGCTTTCGCTTGCGCCGCTGACGCCGGAGATCGCGCGCGCGACCAACCTGCCGCCGAACGCACACGGCGTGGTGATCACGGGCGTCGATCCGAACAGCGACGCGTCCGACGAAGGACTCCAGCGCGGCGATCTCATCATTTCGGTGAACAACCAGCTGGTGACCAGTCCGGCGCAGGTCGTTGCGGCGGTCGAGGGTGCCCGGCGGGCCGGCCGCACGAGCGTGCTGCTGTTGGTCAAGCGCGGCACTTCGCCGGAGGCCTTCGTCGGCATCGACATCAGCGGGCGCTGACTGCTCCCTGCGCTCCCTTGCGCTGTCGATGTTGCTGCGCGAAGGGACGATGAACCGAAGGAGCGGGTCATGACCGACGGGGCGATTTTCATCGGAGCTGCAGCGGGCGGGCTCAATCCCCAGCAGCTCGAGCTCAAGCGCGCCAATCGGCACGGCCTCATCGCCGGCGCGACCGGAACCGGCAAGACCGTGACGCTGCAGGGGATAGTCGAGGGCTTCTCGGCGGCCGGCGTGCCGACCTTCGTCGCCGACGTCAAAGGCGATCTTTCGGGCCTCGCCATGCCCGGCGCGGCGACGTCGAAGGTCCATGAGGCTTTCGCCGGCCGGGCGCAGGAGATCGGCTATTCCGACTGGCAATATCGTGAGTCGCCGGTGCAGTTCTGGGACCTGTTCGGCGAGCAGGGGCATCCGATCCGCACGACGGTGAGCGAGATGGGCCCGCTGCTGCTGTCGCGGCTGATGAACCTCAACGAAGTGCAGGAAGGCGTCCTTACCATTGCCTTCAATCTCGCCGACAAGGAGGGGATGCTGCTGCTCGACCTAGACGACCTGCAGGCGATGCTGGTCGATTGCGGCGAGCGGGCCGAGGAGCTCACCCTCGAGTACGGCAACGTCTCCAAGCAGTCGGTGGGGTCCATCCAGCGCTCGCTGCTGCAGCTGCGATCGCAGGGCGGCGACCATTTCTTCGGCGAGCCCGCGCTCGAGCTGAAGGATTTCATCGCCACGGACGAGCAGGGGCGGGGCATCGTGAACATCCTTGCCGCCGACAAATTGATGGCGAGCCCGCGGCTCTACGCGACCTTCCTGCTGTGGCTGCTGTCGGAGCTGTTCGAGGAGCTCCCCGAAGTGGGCGACCCGGACAAGCCCGTGCTGTGCTTTTTCTTCGACGAGGCCCACCTGCTGTTCGACGATGCGCCGCCGGGCCTGCTCGAGAAAGTCGAGCAGGTCGTCAGACTGATCCGTTCGAAGGGCGTCGGCGTCTATTTCATCACGCAGAACCCGATCGACATTCCGGACAAGGTCGCCGCCCAGCTCAACAATCGAATCCAGCACAAGCTCAACGCCTTCACGCCGCGCGACAGTCAGGCGGTGAAGGCCGCCGCCGACACTTTCCGGCCCAATCCGGAGATTGACGTGTCGAGCGCTATCACCGAGCTGAAGATTGGCGAGGCTCTGGTCTCGCTGCTCCAGCCCGATGGCGCGCCGTCGCCGGTGCAGCGGACCCTGATCAAGCCGCCGTCGAGCCGGGTTGGGCCACTCGCTCCCGCCGAGCGCCAGGTGATCGTCACCACCGACGCCGTCGGCACCCGCTACGACACGCCGATCGATCATGAGTCGGCGCAGGAACTGCTCGCCGCCAAGGCAGCGGAAGCCGCGGCGGCCGCCGCCGCGTTGCAGGCAAAGACCGAAGCGGAGAAGCAGGCGGCCGAGCAGGCCAAGGCCGATGCCGCGGCGCAGCGGGAGCAGCTCCGACTGCAGCGCGAACAGGAGCGTTTGGAAGCGCAGCGGCAGCGCCAGCAGGCCCAAGCCGATGCGCGGGCAGCACGCGAGGCGGCGCGGCCGACCATGACCGACAAGGTAATCCAGTCCGCGACTCGCGCCGCGGCGAGCTCGATCGGGCGCCAGCTCGGCAACCAGCTGCTTCGCGGCATCCTGGGCGGCTTCCTCCGGGGCCGGCGATGAACGGACCGGCGATGAACGGACCGGCGATCGGTGATTCGGCCCGGCTCTGCATCGCGGCCATGCGATGATTCGCTTTATCCAAGTTCGGCCGTAAAGAGCGACGGCAGGAGACAGGACGAGTGGCCGGTCACGATCACGAGCTCATCGAGGCCCTGGAGCACGAATGGCGCGACGCCTTGTGCCGCAAGGACATGGATAAATTGCGTTCGCTCGTTCATCCCGACTTCGTGCTCATTGGGACGCGCTCGACCGGGCCGTTCATGATGGGCCGCGACGAGTGGCTCGACGCGATTCAGCGCCGCGACGTGGAATCGATTGAAATCGAGGTTCGCGACGCGCTCGTCCTCGACCAGGTGATGGTCGGCACGGTCCAGGCGAAATGGCGGCTCAAATACCTCGGCCGGATCATCGAGGACTGCGTCCTCCTGACCGACGTGTGGGCGCTCGAGGACGATCGCTGGCAGGCGATTCGTCGTCATTCGACGCCGGCGCCGGCGGCGGACTAGCAATCAAGATCAAGCAAAGGGGGCATCGATGGCGACGGTTGACATCAGGGCGCTTCGGCCGAGCGACAATGTGAAGGAGCTCACGCTTCGCGGCGTTGTCCTCGGGGCACTGATCACCGTGCTGTTCACCGCCGCGAACGTCTATCTCGGACTTCGCGCCGGCCTCACCTTCGCGACCTCGATTCCGGCCGCCGTCATCTCGATGGCCGTGCTCAAGGCGTTCCACGACTCGACGATCCAGGAAAACAATATCGTCCAGACCATCGCCTCGTCCGCGGGCACGCTGTCGGCGATCGTCTTCGTCCTCCCCGGGCTGGTGATGGTCGGCTGGTGGACCGGCTTTCCCTACTGGCTTTCGGTTGCCGTCATCGCCATCGGCGGCATTCTCGGCGTCATGTATTCCGTGCCCTTGCGGCGCGCGCTCGTCACCGGTTCGTCCCTTCCTTATCCTGAAGGCGTC
>DATEEM010000074.1:0-31723 GCA_035281125.1 Sphingomicrobium sp.
CCTCCGATTCGGTTTTCGTCGCAAAAGCGTAATGAATACGACCCCTTGGTCTGTGGATAATCGTGTCGGCGAGGCGACATGGCGTCCGAAAATGGGACATTTTCCGGGCCGCGGCGACACCCCTTATCCAAAGATAAGGTCATTACAAATCAACAGCTTAGTTGACCGAATTCAAACAGCAATCGTTAATCGCGATTAAAAAACTTAGGTTGACAAGGTGTTAACCCCGGCGCAGCGCTTGGCCAGCTGAGCGCTCGGGGGCGCCGGCCACGTGCCGAAAAACTCGGTTCCATTGGCAAGTGGCTGGGGGGAGTTTCGTGTTCCTTTCTCCGATCCGCGCGAAGCGTGAGCCCGCGACGCACGGGAAGGCGCGCGGGCGCTTTAGGGAAGGAATGGTAAAATGAAGACTTTCATCAACATGCTGAAGGACCAGTCGGGTGCCTCGGCCGCGGAATATGCCCTGATCCTCGCGATCGTCGGCGGCGCCATCGCGCTTGCGGCCATCGCCCTGGGCGGTGCGGTTTCGAACTCGATGTCGCGAGCCACGAACTGCATCAACGCTCCGGGTTCGACGTCCTGCTAAGAACGGAAGCTGCCGGGCGGGCCTTGCTCGTCCGGCAGCATTTCATGCGGAGGCTCTTTCAGGACACCAATGCGGCCTCGGCCGCCGAATATGCCTTGATCCTCGCGATCGTCGGCGCGGCGATCGCGCTTGCCGCGATTTCGCTCGGGACTTCGATTTCGAATTCGTTCAGCCGCTCGACGACCGAGATAGAGACTTGCGGGGGCGGTTGTTAAACAAGAGCTTACGCTGGAATCGAAGTTGGTTTACTATCCGCGTTGGGGGTGGTCCTTATGATGTCACGGCAAACCATGATCGCGCTGGGGATTGCGATCGCTTTGGGGCTCTTCGCGGTCTATATCGCCAACATCTATCTCACCGGTACCGAGAAGAAGAATGAGCTGGCGGGGACGACCAAGGTCGCCGTCGCCGCGGTGCCGATGGCTTATGGGACGGAGCTCAGTCCCGACAAGGTGCGCTTCGTCGATTATCCGAACAGCAGCATCCCGCCAGGGAGCTTCACCAATCCGGCTCAGCTGATTCCGGCCGGGCAAAGGCGCTTCGCGCTGCTCCCGATCAGCATCAATGAGCCGATCCTCGCCGGCAAGATTTCCGCGCCGGGCGCTGGTGCCTCGATCGCCGCGCTTCTGCCCGAAGGCATGCGGGCCGCGACCGTGCGCATCAACGACGTGTCGGGCGTGGCCGGGTTCATCCAGCCCAACGACAGCGTCGACGTGCTGATCACGCGATCGATTCCGGGGGCGGCGCAGAACACGCAGCTGACCGACGTCCTACTTCAGAACATCCGCGTCATCGCGATCGACCAGGAAGCCAAGAATTCAGACGGGACGCCCAAGGTGGCGCGGACCGCCACGCTCGAGGTCGCGCCGCTCGATGCGCAGAAGCTTGCGCTCGCGCAGGAAGTCGGCAGCCTTAGCCTCGTGCTGCGCAAGCCGGGCGAGGCGAACAATCCCGTCGTCGAGACGGTCAGCATGAACGACCTGCGCTACAACATCTACAGCGGCGCGCGCTATCCCGCGCCGGCGGTGGTCGGCGGCTACGGCCAGGCTACGGCGAGCGCGACGGACCGCGCGACGAGGCAGGTCTCGCGGCCGCGGCCGGTGGCCAGGCCCGCGCGCCCGGCGCCGCCGAGGCCGAGCGTCGAAATCTATCGGGGAACGACCAGCAACGAATATCAGGTGGGGGGTTATGGTCGCTAGGGCTTTCAAAAGCGCCGCGCTGGCGGCGGCGGGCGGTCTCGCGCTCGCCTTCGCGCAACCGGCTCTCGCACAGGTCAGCGTCGCCGAGGGGGTTCACGCCGGCGAGCTTTCCGTTCCGATCAACAAGAGCCAGGTGCTGCGCACCGACCGGCCCTACGCCAAGGCGCTGATCGGCAATCCCGACATCGCCGACGTGCTGCCCTTGTCGGACAGCTCGCTCTACGTGCTCGGCAAGAAGGCGGGGACGACCAGCCTCACCCTGTACGACCGCGGCAACCGCCTGATCGCGGTTCTCGATGTGGTCGTCGGCCCCGACGTGATGACGCTCAAGCGCCAGCTGTCCGAAGTGATGCCCGGCGACGACGTGTCGGCGCGGATCGCCAACGATTCGGTCGTGCTCGAAGGCGTCGTGTCGAGCTCGGTCGCCGCCGACCGCGCGGTCCAGCTCGCCGAGACCTATGCCCCGGGCAAGGTCGTCAACCTGCTCGCGATCGGCTCGGCGCAGCAGGTCATGCTCGAAGTCCGCTTCGCCGAGGTGAAGCGCTCGGCGCTGAAGCAGATCGGCCTCGGCTGGTTCGTGGGCAGCGACGGCGGCAAGCTCGAGGGCGTGGTCGGCGGCGACGCCAGCCTGACCCCGGACACGGGCGATCTCGACGGCGACGGCGACAAGTCGGAAGGCCTGCTCCGCCTCGGCTCGATCGTCAGCGGCTTCGGGATCATCTCGCGCAGCTTCCGCGCGTTTGGCACCAACTTTAACGTCACGCTCGACGCGCTCGAGCGCAAGGGCGCGATCACCACGCTCGCCGAGCCGACCCTGGTCGCGCTGTCGGGCGAGACCGCGAGCTTCCTCGCCGGCGGCGAGTTCCCGGTTCCGGTGGTTCAGAGCGCGGGCGGCGGCGGCGGGCAGGGCGGCGGCACCTCGCTGTCGGTCGAATGGAAGCCCTTCGGCGTCAGCCTCGCCTTCACTCCGACGGTGCTTGCCGACGGGGTCATCAACATGGTCGTCCAGCCAGAGGTGAGCTCGATCGACCCGACGGCGTCGATTGTCGTCAACAACCTGACCATCCCCGGCCTCCAGACCCGCCGCGCCAAGACGGTGGTGGAGATGCGCGACGGCGAAAGCTTCGCGCTCGCCGGGCTGATCCGCAAGGACTTCCAGGACACGATCCGCCAGGTGCCGTTCCTCGGCTCGATCCCGATCATCGGCGCGCTGTTCCGTTCGACCGGCTTCCAGCACGAGCAGACCGAGCTGGTGATCATCGTCACGCCGCGGCTGGTGCGTCCGGTTCGCGCGGGCTCGCTCAAGGCGCCGACCGACCGGGTCGGCCCGCCCAACGAGGCCGACCTGCTGCTCAACGGCCGGACCGACAGCGGCGTGCCGCCGTCGTCGGCGCCGTTCGTCCAGCCGGCGCCCCCGCCGCCACCGCCGCCGATGCCGTCAGGCGGGGGTGGCACCGCGCTCAAGAAGCCCATCGGATTCGAGAAGGACTATGGCCATGTCCTCTAAGTTGCTGCGTTCCGCGCTCGTCGTCGCCGTCGTGACCGTCGTCACCGGCTGCAGCACGATGAATAAACCGATCGGCGCGGAAGACCCGTCGTTTGGCGAGACGGTCAAGTACAATGCCGCCATTCAGACCATCAACCCGGACCCGGTCTATCCCGAGGGCGCCGCCCAGCCTGGCGACAGCGGGGTCAAGGGCGCGGCCGCGGTCAAGCGCTACCGCACCGACGCCGTCAAGGAGGTCGAGAGCCTGAGCACGTCGGATTCCGGGAGCTCGGGTTCGTCAGGCCCGCGCTGAGGATGCGGAACCATGCGATGCTCCATCAGGCGTTTATACAGGAATGATGGCGGCGCGGTTGCGCCGACGATTGCCCTAGCGCTGCTCGGGCTGGTGGCCGCCGGCGGGATTGCCTTCGATTATGCCCGGCTGGCGAGTTTGGACACCGAGCTCCAGCAGGCCGCCGACCAGGCGGCGCTTGCCGCGGCCACGCAGCTCGATGGTCAATCCGGCGCTTGCGCTCGCGCCGCCGCAGCGGCCCAGTCTCTTGTCGCCAATCTGACTTATTTCGCCAACGATGGAGGCGGCCCGGGCATCTCCATTCCGCTCGAGCCGACTTGCGATGCGACGGGTTCGGTTCGGTTCTACCAGAACTATGACCCTGTCACCGGTGCCAAAGCGCCGGCATCGAACAGCGACGCCAACGCCAATTACGTCGAAGTGACCGTCGGCACCCGAACGGCCCGTTACGCCTTGACGCCCATCGTCGCGGCATTTTCCGGCAACGCCTCGGCGTCCGCCCTCGCGACTCTTGATTCGGCTTATTGCAACCTCCCGCCATTCTTGATGTGCAAGCCGGGCCCGACCTTCAACGCGGCTGATCATATCGGCCACGGCCTTCGGCTGGTGATCGGATCCACCGTGGCGCCGGGGAATTTTGGCTTCCTCCAGACCGGGTTTGGATCCGGCGCGGAAAATCTTGCCAAGGCGATCGGATGGAACGGATCGGCCGGCGGTTGCGTCGCCGCGCGCGGCGTCATCACCGAGCCGGGCAACAAGCAATCGGTACGGGCGGCGCTCAATACGCGTTTCGATCTGTCGGAGTCGGGACAGACGTGCCCGGCCGGCGGCACCTGTTCGCCTTCGACCAATTCCCGCAAGGACCTGGTTCACGGAAACAATTGCGGCATCGGCGGCGGGCAGGGATGGCGCGAGACGGACAATCCCTATCGTGCACCCAACACGACCCCGTTGGGCCCGGGCAACCCGATGAACGCGACCCACACCTATCCCGACATCATGGGTCATCCCCGCGACCTGTGTCATGCGGTGAGCGAGGCAGGAACCTGCGGGCCCAACGGCACACCGGCCATCGTCGGCAATGGGGTTTGGGATCGCGACGCCTATTTCTGGGTGAATTACGGCTGGGATCATGCGACATGGACGACGAACACCGGTTTGCAGGACACAAATCCGTCCGCATCCAACTATGCGACTCGCTATAAGGTTTATCTATGGGAGGCGGCTAATCCACTCCCCAACGGAGCTAACGGCCCCGGAATCGGCAACAACCAGCAAGTCGACGTTGCCCAAGGGTCGGGCACGCAACCGCGCTGGTCATCGAGCTGGACGGGAGCCACGCCCAATCCGCAGCGGACCTGCCGCGCGCCCGGGATTCCTCCAGGTAATCTCGATACGGATCGGCGGACGGTCGCAGTAGCGGTCGTCGACTGCACCGGACTAAATGGTCGAGATACCGTCGTGCCGGTTGATTGGGTCGACGTGTTTCTGGTGGAGCCGACGATTCGCCGGCCGGGGTCGGCCACGGATCCGCCTGGAGCCGTGCGCACCGACGACGGCGACGTCTATGTCGAGATCGTCGGGACGCGACCGCTGCCCGGTGTTAATCAGAGCATCGGCAATGTCATCCGACGGGATGTCCCGAGGCTGATCGAGTAGCCATGATTCGCCTTCTGCGCTCCCTCCTGGCTGACGATCGGGCGTCGCCGAGTGCCGAAATGGCGCTTTCGCTGCCGCTCATGTTCGGACTGCTCTTCGGTTCGATCGAGCTCGGCAACTATTTCCTGTCCGAGCATAAGGTCGCCAAGGCCGTGCGCGACGGTGCACGCTACGCTGCCCGCCGGCCACTGACCGATTACGCCAGTTGCACACCTTCATCGACATTGATCGACGAGACGCGCAACGTGACGCGAACCGGCCAGGTCGCCGCCGGCGGCACGCCCAAAGTGTGGAACTGGACCGACCCCACCAGCATCACCGTGAGCGCTGCATGTGATACGAGCGGGACCTATAGTGGGATTTATGTCGTTTCGACCGTAGGCACGCCGGTCGTCACCGTCACGGCGACCGTGCCTTACGCGTCCGTTCTCGGGCAGCTTGGGCTGCCGGGGCCGGCCTTGAATCTTAATGCCACGTCAGAAGCAGCGGTGACAGGCATATGATCCGGTTGGGAAAACTTCGAAGGGATCAAACTGCAGCGATTGGCGCTGAGTTCGCTCTTGTGCTCCCGGTACTGCTCATTTTTCTTCTCGGCATCATCGATGCCGGACGGTGGATGTGGACCTGGAACCGGGCGGAGAAAGCGACCCAGATGGGCGTTCGCTACGCGGCCGTTACCGATATGTCGGACACGGCCCTTCAATCCTACGATTTCTACACCAATGCGGGCATTGCCCGCGGCTCGCCCGTGCCTGCGTCGTCATTCGGCGGTGCGACGTGCACGTCGTCCGGCTGCACTTGCAACACGGGCGCGACCTGTCCGACGCTGGGGACGCTGTCCACCGGATTCACCAACACGGTCGCGCGGATGCAGTTCATCATGCCCGAGATACGGCCGGAGAACGTGGTTATCGAATATGGCTATTCCGGTCTTGGCTATTCCGGCGATCCGTACGGACCGGACATCAATCCTCTGATCACCGTCCGCCTGCGCAACATGACTTTTTCGCCGGCATTATTCTCGCTGTTTGGGAGCAGCATGTCGCTTCCGGACTTCGCCGCGACTTTGTCAATGGAAGACGGGTCCGGAGCAATTTCGAATTGAGGTGCCGAAAGTGAGCGTAATTAACCCCAACGAGACGGCGAAAAGCTGGCATACGGCGAAGCGCGAAGCCGCGGTTCAGCTCTATCTGTCCGGCGTTGAAGGCGATTCTGCCGAGCTGATCGCGGCCCGTGTCGGCGGTTTTCCGCTCAGCCTCAACGTGATCCCGGTCACCGACTGGATCGATCCGGCCGAGCTCAATACTGCGGCCGCGGCGGTGATCCAGGTCGATCCCGACACTCCGTCGTCGGTCAAGAGATTCCAGAAGCTGGCCCAGTCGGTCCAGACGCCGCTGATTGCGGCGGCCTATGACCCGCCGTTGGCGCTCGTGCGCTCGCTCGTTCGGTCGGGCGCGCACGATGTGGTTCCGCTGCCGCTCAGCATCGAGGACCTCGAAGCGTCGGTCGCTCCGATCGCGGACCAACTTGCCAATCGGGTCGGGTCCAGTGGCACTTCGCATGCCAAGTTGGTGACCGTCATCAAGAGCGTGGGCGGGGCCGGCGCGACGGCGATGCTGAGCCAGCTGGCGATCCGCTTCGCCGAAAGCGAAGCTGCGCAAGGCCGCGAGGCCTGCCTGGTCGATCTTGACGTGCAGTTCGGCGATGTCGCCTTCCAGCTCGGGCTTCAGCCGAAACTTTCGCTCCTCGACCTGCTGGAGGCAGGGACCCGGCTCGACGGGTCCCTTCTTCGCGCCACGACGACGGAGCATGGCAGCGGGCTGAAGGTCATCGCGGCTCCGCCCGAGATGATGCCGCTCGAGGGCGTGTCCAGCGATCACCTGCTGGAAATCGTCGACCTCGCCACGCGTGAGTTCGGCACGGTGTTCGTCGATCTGCCGACCAACTGGACCAACTGGTCGCTGTCTTTGGTCGCGCGTTCGGACCTCGTGCTGTTGGTCACGGAATTGACGGTTGCCGGCCTCAATCGCGCCAAGCGCCAACTCCGTTTGCTCGACTCCCAGGACCTCACGAACCTCGACGTGCGGCTGGTCGCGAACCGGTATGACAAGAGCCAGAGCCGGACGATCCGACCGGCGGACGTGCGCGAGGCGCTAGGCCGCGACGTGGCATATACCGTGTCCAACGACTTTTCGCTTATGCACGCGGCGATCGAGCGCGGTGTCCCGATTAGCGACATCAAGCGCAAGAGCGCGCTCGGCAAGGACCTCGATGTGCTAAATGCCGGCACTGCTGCGGCGTTGGGATTGGAGCGGTGAAAATGTGGCAGGTGCGTAAACCGGCAAAGGGCGCGGCCGCGCCGAAAGAGGAGCCGCGGCCCAGCACGACGGACGAAAATCGGCTGGTTACGGTCGGCGATGCCGGCGCGTTCACCAAGCGCGACAAGCACACTGAACTCAAGGTCGAGCTTCACCAGCGGCTGCTGGACCTCATCAACCTGCAGGCGCTCGACAAGATGTCGCGCGAGCAGATCGAGGCCGAGGTGGGCGACATCGTCGCCGAGGAGCTCGCAAAACAGAACCACGCGCTCAACCACGCTGAGCGCAAGCAGCTTGTCGGGGACGTACTCGACGAGCTGCTCGGCCTCGGGCCGCTCGAGCCTTTGCTCAAGGATCCGACGATTACCGACATCCTCGTGAACGGGCACGCCAAGGTCTTCGTCGAGCGCTACGGCGTCCTCGAGCCGAGTCCGGTTCGATTCAAGGACGAGCGCCACCTGGTCCGAATCATTCAGAAAATCGTGTCGGCCGTCGGCCGGCGCATCGACGAATCCTCGCCGCTGGTCGACGCCCGGCTGGCCGACGGGAGTCGCGTCAACGCTGTCGTGCCCCCGCTCGCGCTCGACGGTTCGTCTTTGTCGATCCGCAAGTTTGCGAAGATCCCGATCAGCATGGAGCGGCTGATCGAGATCGGCAGCATCCCGGCGCAGGCGGCCGAGGTGCTTCAGGCGGTCGTCGGGTCACGTCGCAATGTGCTGATCTCCGGCGGCACCGGCTCGGGCAAGACGACGCTGCTGAATGCGATGTCCGCCTTCATCGACAATCGCGAGCGGATCGTCACCATCGAGGACTCGGCGGAACTGCAGCTCCAACAGGAGCATGTCGTCCGTCTTGAGACACGGCCCGCCAACATCGAGGGCAAGGGCGAGATCATCCAGCGCGACCTGGTCAAGAACGCGCTGCGCATGAGGCCGGATCGGATCATCGTCGGCGAGGTCCGCGCCGGCGAAGCGTTCGATATGCTCCAGGCGATGAACACCGGCCACGACGGCTCGATGACGACGGTCCACGCCAACACGCCGCGCGACGCATTGTCACGCGTCGAGCAGATGATCGGGATGAGCGGCATCGACATCCCGCCGCGGTCGGCGCGGGCGCAAATCGCCTCAGCGCTCAACGTCGTGGTCCAGGTCGCGCGCCTGTCCGACGGTCGGCGCAAGATGGTCAGCCTGTCCGAGCTGACGGGGATGGAGGGCGAAGTCGTCACGATGCAGGAAATCTTTCGCTTCCGGCAGACCGGCATCAGTCCCGAGGGCCAGGTCATCGGCAAGTTCGAGGCGACGGGCATTCGTCCGCGTTTCCTCGACCAGGTGATGGCTCACGGTATCACGCTGTCGGCCGAGCTGTTCCGGCCCGACGCGAAGTTCGACTGATGAATCCCGTCTGGCTCCGCGCGCTCGCCCTCGTCTGCCTGTTCGGCGCGGTCGTGCTCGTCGTCGAGGTGCTCGTGCGTTCGCTCGCAAGCAGCCGGGCCGAGAAGGGGGCGATCAACCTGCGCCTGAAGATGATCGGTCGCGGGCGGACCCACGGCGAGGCCATGAATTTGCTGCGTCGGGCGGATTCGGCGGTGCCCAAGGGCTTGCCGCCAGTGCTCGATCGACTCGCTCACAAGTTTGAGCGGATGCTGATGCAGGCGCAGCTGACCATTCCGACCGGCCGCCTGATGCTGATGATCGTCATCGCGCCTGTGGTCCTGTTCTTCTCGCTGGTCATGATCATGGCGACGGTCGGCCTCGGCATCAGCTTTGGCCGCCTGCTCATCAGCGCGGCGTTCGCCGGCGCGCTGGGCGGGGCTCTCCCTTTGATGCTGCTTAACTTCCGGGCGACCCGGACCCGCAAGAAGATGGAGGAGCAGTTCCCCGTCGCCCTCGATGTCTTCGTTCGCGGCCTGCGTGCGGGCCACCCGATTGCGGCGGCGTTGGACTTGCTCACGGTCGAGATGCCCGATCCCATCGGTACCCAGTTCGGCCTGGTCGTCGACGAGGTCACCTATGGCGCCGAGTTGCGCGACGCGCTTCAGAACATGGCCGAGCGGTGGGATCTCGATGACATGCGGATGTTCGTGGTGTCGCTGTCCGTGCAAAGCGAAACGGGCGGCAATTTGGCGGAAATCCTGGAAAACCTCTCGAAGGTGATCCGCGAACGCCATTCGATGATGATGAAGGTCCGCGCGCTTTCCAGCGAAGGGCGGATGACGGCCGTCATGCTGACCATTCTCCCGATCTTCACCTTCACCCTGCTATTCGTGTTCAGCCCGGGGTTCTTCCTCGACGTCGCCAACGACCCGTGGTTCGTCCCGGGTTTCGTGATGCTGATCGCCTTGTATCTGACCGGCTTCTTCTGGATCCGGAAACTCGTCGATTTGAAGGTATAGGACCATGCTTGAGCTGATTGCCGAGAATCTGGTCCTGCGCCTCGCTCTCCTGGCGTTATTGTTCGCGGCGGTCGCGGTCGGCGTTTACTTTCTGACGCAGCTGATCACGGCCCGGCAGATCACCAGGCGGCGGTTGCTCGAAGAAGGGCCCAGCATTTCGAGCGGAATCCAGACGCTCGGCTCGCTCCGGGCCGAGCGGGTCGAAAGCGCTTGGTTGAAGCTGGTGAATTCGATCGAGAAATCCGGCCTCAGCCTGGTCGATTCCAAGGATGAAGCGTTGCGCCAGCGCCTGGGAGCCGCAGGATTTACGGCGACCTATGCGCCGCGCGTCTACACGCTGGTCAGGCTCGGCCTGGTCATCGGACTGCCGGTCTTGGTTTTCATGCTTTATTGGCTGGCCGGGTCGAGCCCGAGCGTCTTCCGGCTCTATCTGACGCTGATCATCGCCGCCGCGCTCGGTCTCTATCTCCCGAACCTGTTCATCCGCGCCCGCGCCGACCGTCGCCAGCGCGACCTCATCAACGGATTTCCCGACGCCCTCGATCTGCTCCTGGTATGTGTCGAGGCGGGCTTGGGGCTGGAAGCCGCCTTTGCCCGAGTCGGGATGGAGATGACCAGCTCGCACCCGCGGCTCGCCGAGCAGTTCGGGGCGGTCGTGCTCGAGCTTAGGGCTGGACGGAGCCACGAGGACGCGCTGCGGCGGATGGCGGATCGCGCCAACGCGGACGAGATCCGCGCCTTCGCGACCTTACTGATCCAGTCGACCAAGCTTGGATCGTCCATTGCCCAGACGCTGCGCACTTATGCGTCCGAAATGCGCGAAAAGCGGCGCATGCGGGCCGAGGAGAAGGCGCATCGCCTACCGGTGCTGATTTCCATCCCGCTGGTGGCATGCATGCTGCCGACCATGATCGGCGTGTTGATGCTGCCGGCGGCAATTCGTGTGGTCCGGGCAATTCTGCCCGCACTTGCCGGAAACGGGGGCTGACGATGAACGGGGGGGCGAAGACATTTCTGGTCGCGGCGAGCTTCGCGGCGGCAAGCTGTGCGGGATCCAACGGCGTCGAGGTCCGGCCGATCGCGGACCCTGGAGCGAAGCTTCGCGCCGGTATCGACCGGCTCGCCGATTCCAGGGCGCAGCTCGCGCTCGGCAACGTCGGGCTCGCGCTCGAAGGCTTTCGCAAGGCCGCGCGGGAGTTCCCCAACGATCCCGAAGCCTATGCCGGAATGGCTGCCTGCTATGACGCCATGGGCCGGCACGACCTCGCCCAATCGAAATATGAAGCGGCGCTTGCGCTGGCGCCCCGCAACCCGGTGCTGCTGACGGCCCTTGCCGGAGCGCTCGAGCGCCAGGGCAAGCGTGATGCCGCCGCGGACGTGCGGGCCGAGGTCGCCCAGCTGCACGCGGCATCGAAAGCGCTCGACGAGACCGGTGCGGAGACCGATGCGACGCTGACCCGGGTCGTTGCGGCGCAGACCGTCACGGCGGCGGTCCCGGCTGCGACCAAAGCGCCGGCGAAGGTCGAGCCGAGCGTCGTCGCGGCGGCGGAACCGGTGCGGATGCGCAGCCCGGCGCCGGCGATGGTCGGCGCGATCGCGGTCGCGCCCGCGACCCCGCGTCCGGTCGCGCACACGCCCGTCGCCCTGGCGACTCCAGACCTTGCTGCAGCATCGGCCGGCGAAGCCGTGCGAATCCGCCCGCCGACCGCCTCTCAAGTCGCCGTGTCGATTGCCCCGACCGTCACCCGGATAGCCGCGCCGGCGCCCATCGCCTTTGCCACGCAGAACCTCCAAGCGCCGGCAGCAGTCGAGCCCCCACGCATGCGCAGCCCGTCGCTGGGGCTGGTGGCCGACGTATCGGTGGCACCGGCAGTCGCCCGGCTGCCGACCCCGGCGCCGATTGCCTTTGCGACACCGAATTTCGCCCAGCCGGTACCGGTCACATCGCGAGCGGCTAAAGCGCCTCGGCTCCAACGCATGTCGCTGAACGAGGTCGCCTTGCTGACCGGCGAGGGGCCGGTCTGGCGCCCCCAAGTGGTCGCCCGGACGCCGCAGAAGCTGTCCGTCCGCTGGGTCCCGGTTCGGAGCGCGGCGAGCCGGCCGAACATCCGGCTGCTCAATGCCGCGAGGCGGCAGGGCTTGGCAGCCGGAACGCGTGCTTATTTGCTTGATCGCGGCTGGCGCAAGATCGAGATCGGCGACGCCGCGCAGGTGCGCGAGCGGAGCCTCGTCCTCTATCCGGTAAGCCGGTCGGCGACGGGTCGCAGCCTTGCCGCGCAGTTCGGCTTTCGCGCCGTGCCGACGAATACCACCGACGTCTTCATCGTGCTTCTGGGGCGCGATGCGGCGGCAGCCGGGTTGGCCAAGTCCCGCGGATGATCGGCCTGCTCCTGGTCGCCGCGAGCGTCGCGGCGGCAGCGCCGCAACCACTGGCGCCGTCGCTTGCCGACGCCGAGCATGCGATCGCCGCCGGCCGGCTCGAACAGGCCCGGTTGATGATCGCCCGGGCGGTTTCCGCAGGAGTCAGCGGTCCGCAAATCGAGCGGCTTCTTGCCGACCTCGCCTACGCGGCGGGAAAGAACGATGAGGCGCTGTCGCGCTACCGCCAACTCCTCCTTTCCAGTCCCAACGATTCGCTGATGCTTGAGCGGGCCGGCATTTGCGCGCTGAAGCTGGGCGACATTCCGTCGGCATCTGCGCTGATCGCTCGCGCTACCAAGGCTGCCAACGCATCATGGCGGGCATGGAATGCGCGCGGCGTGCTCGCCGACTTGCGGCAGGACTGGACCGCCGCCGATGTCGCTTATGCCGAAGCCGCGCGGCTGTCGGGAGAATCGCCTGAAGTACTCAACAACGAGGGCTGGTCGTTGCTGCTGCGTGGCGACTGGGCTGGCGCCGCCGCTCTGTTCGAGCGAGCCGCAAAGCTGGACAGCCGCTCGGCGCGCATCGCCAACAATTTGGAGCTCGCGCGAACTGCGCTGGCCGGCGATCTTCCCAGGCGCCGGCCCGGCGAAAGCGACCGATCCTTTGCGGAGCGCCTCAACGACGCGGGAATGGCGGCGCGCCTTCTCGGCGACAATCAGCGCGCCATCGCGGCGTTCACGCAAGCCCTCCGGGCGAGCGGCACGTGGTACGAGCGGGCGGCGAACAATCTTCAGGCTGCGAGCGGTAAATGAACCTGGTACCCAATGCCCCGACCTGGCTTCTCGCGATCCTCTTCGCCGCTTTGGCGGCGGCGGCAATCGAGGATTTCATCAGGCTGCGCATTTCGAACATCACCTGCGCCGTCGTATTCGTGTCCGCGATCACGGCCATGGTCCTCCAGGGCTTCTCGATAGATTTGTGGCAGAATCTGGTCGTCTTCCTGGTCCTCCTGACCGCCGGCACATTGCTGTTCGCAGCCGACAAGATCGGAGGCGGCGACGTCAAATTGCTCGCCGCGCTTGGCCTCTGGGTCGATATCGGCACGGGCGTCTGGCTTCTGGTCACGTCGCTGATCGCGGGCGGGATCGTGGCGCTCATCTACATCGTCGCTCGCCAGTTCCGCGGCGGCAAGAAGAGCAAGGGCATTCCCTACGCTTTGGCCATCGTTTCCGGAGCCGGTCTTGTCCTCGGCGGCCAGGCCGGCTGGATGACGAGCAAGCCGCCGCAGCCCTATGTGCTCAAGGTGCCGGCGCGCTGATCGTCGGCGCTTGAAGCAGCGAATCGCCGCCCAGCGCGCGATAAAGATCGACACGGTTCTGTGCGGCGCTGAGCTTGGTTTGAACCAGCAGCTGCTGGGCCGAATAATAGGACCGCTGCGCGTCAAGACTCGCGAGGAAATTGTCGATGCCTTCGCGGTAACGGGCTTCGGTCAGAAGGTACGTGTCGCCCGCCGCCGCTTGCTGGCGCTGCCGCGCGTCAAGCTCGTCGTTCATCGTGCCGCGCCGGGCCAGCGCATCGGCGACTTCCCGGAAAGCGGTCTGGATTGCGCGCTGGTAGGTCGCGATGGCCGCGGCGCGCTGAGCTTCGCTCAGGCGGACATTGGCCTGGCCGGCGCCGGCCTGGAAGATCGTGTAGCTCGCATTGGCTGACGCCTGCCAGCCGAACGCCCCGCCGCTGAACAATTGGGTCAGGGCCGAACTTGCGAAGCCGAGCAGGCCGGTCAAGGTGATGCGCGGGAAGAGCGCGGCCCGCGCGGCGCCGATCTGCGCGTTGGCGGCGCGCAATTGATATTCGGCCTCCATGACATCCGGACGGCGCAGAAGCACGTAGGAGTCGAGGCCCGCAGGAAGCTCGGCAATGGTCGGTGCCGCCTCGTCGATCGAGCCGGGGAGCAACCTCGGGTCGATCGGCGCGCCGACCAGCAGCTGAAGGAGGTTGATGTCCTGGGCGACGGCGGTGCGCTGCCGCGCGAGATCGGCCTGGGCCTGGGTCAGCACCTGCTCGGCCTGGCGAAGGTCGGTGCGCGGCGCGATGCCGCCCTCCAGCCTCAGCCGGGTCAGACGCACGCTCTTTTCCGCGTTCGCCGCGGTCTGGCGGGCGATCAGCAGCAGGCTCGAGTCCGCGGCATAGGTCAGCCAGGCATCCGCGATGTCCGAGGTCAGCGCCAGCCGCGTCGCCCGCGACGCCGCCTCGGTTGCGAAATAGCGCTGCAGCTGCACCCGGCTCAGCGACCGCAAGCGGCCGAAAAGGTCGAGCTCGAAGTTCGGCACGCTGACGCCAGCGCGGTAATCCGCATCAACGGCAGAGTCCCGGTCGCCCGTCGCGGTCACCCCCGCCGCCGCGTCGACCTGCGGAAACTGCTGCGCGCGCTGGACCCGGTACTGCGCCCGCGCCGCCGCGATATTGGCCGCCGCGACCATGAGGTCGCGATTGTTCGCCAGCGCCTGGCCGATCAGCGCCTGAAGCCGCGGATCGCGGAAAATGTCGCGATGGGTGACCGCCGGAAGGCTCGCCTCGGCCGCGCGCAGATAGGGGTCGCCGGTCGGCCACGACGCCGGAATGGCCGGGTCGGGGCGGACGTAGCGCGGCTCGAGGCTCATGCAACCGGCGGCGGCAAAAGCGAGCAAGGGCGCTATACGCCTCACGTCCGCGCCTCCCGGCGCCGCCGGAATCGTTCGCGGATCAGCACCATGCCGTCGCGCACGCCGCGCCGGACAAGGACGAAGAACAGCGGGATGTAGAAGATGGCGAAGATCGTCGCGGTGAGCATTCCGCCGATCACGGCAGTGCCGATCGCGGCGCGGCTGTTGGCCCCGGCGCCGGTCGCGAGCGCCAGCGGAAGCACCCCGAAGATGAAAGCGAAGCTGGTCATCAGGATCGGACGCAAGCGGATCCGCGCGGCTTCGATCGCCGCGTCGATCACGCGCTTGCCCTGTTTTTCGGCGCGCTCGGCGAATTCGACCATCAGGATCGCATTCTTCGCCGACAGGCCCATCGTCGTGATCAGGCCGACCTGCAGATAGACGTCGTTTTGCAGGTCGCGCAGGGTGACCGCGAAGACGGAGCCGACCAGGCCGAGCGGGACGATGAGCAGCACCGCCACGGGGATCGACCAGCTTTCGTAAAGCGCGGCGAGGCAGAGGAACACGACGATTAGCGCGATGGCGTACAGAATCGGGGCCTGCCCGGATGATAGCCGCTCCTGAAGCGACTGGCCGGCCCAGGCGACGCTCACGCCGGGAATTTCCGCGGCGAGCCGCTCGATGCGGTCCATCGCATCGCCCGAGCTGACTCCCGGCGCGCCCTGTCCCTGGATCTCATAGGACGGGTAACCCTGGAAGCGCGAGAGGCTGGTCGGCGTCGTCATCCAGCCGGTCTGCGAGAAGGACGAGAAGGGCACCATCTCGCCCTGGTTGTTGCGCACGAACCATG
Organism: Sphingomicrobium sp.; assembly: GCA_035281125.1. Taxonomy (GTDB): domain Bacteria; phylum Pseudomonadota; class Alphaproteobacteria; order Sphingomonadales; family Sphingomonadaceae; genus Sphingomicrobium. The sequence goes on from DATEEM010000074.1 coordinate 15,810, forward strand.
CGCCGATGTCCGACGGCATCGCGCGATAGGGTGCGTCGCCCTGGACGAACACGCGCTTCACCCGGCCGCGGTCGATGAAGTCGTTGACGTAGCGGCCGCCCCACGCGGCCGAAAGCGTATTATTGACGTCGTTCGACGTAAGCCCAAGCGCGGCCAGCCGCTCCTGGTTGATGTCGACCTTGAGGCTGGCGACGTCGGGAAGCTCGCTCGGCCGAACGGAGACGAGCTTCGGATCGGCAGAGGCCGCGGCGAGGAGGCGGTCGCGCGCTGCCTGGAAGTCCTCGCGGCTCATGCCGCTGGTGTTCTGCAGCTCGACGGTGAAGCCGCTCGACTGTCCGAGGCCGCGGATCGCGCCCGGCACCAGCGCGAAGACCTGCGCGTCGCGCAGCCCGCGAAAGGCCGCCGATGCACGCTCCACAATCGCATCCGCGCTGTTCTCCGGGCCATCGCGCTTGTCATAGTCGGCGAGGTTGATGAACGACTGGCCGGTATTCTGCCCGGCCGCGCCCTGGCCGCCGCCGGCGACGGTGAAATAGGTCTTCACGTTCTTGGCGTCGGGGCCCTTGAGGAAATAATCCTCGACCGTGCGCTGGACTTCGGCCGTTCGCGTCATGGTCGCGCCTGCGGGAAGGCGGAACTGGGTGAAGGCCGCGCCCTGGTCCTCTGATGGCAAGAATCCGGTCGGCAGACGCAAGAACAAGACAATGAGGAGCGCGCAGACCGCGCCGTAAATGCCGAGAAACAGCCATTTGCGGTCGACCACGCGTGTCACCGAGAGGACAAACCAGTCGCGGAAGCGGTCGAACCCGGTATTGAACGCCACGCGGGCCCGCTCGATCGCATGAGCGACCCGCGGGACCCGCCGTCCGAGCCAGCTCTGCTCGATGCTGCCGTGGTTGCGCTTGAGCAGATTGGCGGCGATCGCGGGGCTGAGGGTCAAGGCGACGAATATCGACAGTGCCATTGCCGACACGATCGTCGCGGAGAACTGGCGGTAGATGACCCCCGTTGAGCCGCCGAAGAAGACCATCGGCAGGAACACCGCGGACAGGATCAGGGCGATGGCGATCAGCGCCATTTGGATCTGGCCCATGGACTCGATCGTCGCCTGGCGCGGGGTCATGCCGGGGTTTTCCTGCATCAGTCGCTCGACGTTCTCGACCACGACGATCGCGTCGTCGACCAGCAGGCCGGTGGCCAGCACCAGACCGAACAGGGTCATCGTGTTGATCGAGAATCCGAGCGCGTAGAGGATCGCGAACGTGCCCAGCAGGACGACCGGGACGGCGATGAAGGGGACAAGCGTCGCGCGCCAGCTCTGGAGAAAGACGAACATGACGATGACGACAAGGATGATCGCCTCGAACAGCGTCTTCACCACCTCCTCGATCGACAGCTTGATGAAGCCGCTGGTGTCGTTCGCATAGGCGTAACGGTAGCCGGGCGGCATCCGCGACGAGACCTCATCGACCTTCGCCTTGACCAGGTCGGCCGTCCGCAGCGCGTTCGCCCCCGGCTCGAGGAAAATGCCGACGCCAGCCCCGGGATGGCCGTTGATGCGGATCCTGGCCGAGTAATTCTCGGCGCCGAGCTCGACCCGGGCGACGTCGGAGAGAAGCACGCGCGCGCCGGACGGATCGGACTTGACGATGATGTTGCGGAACTGCTCGGGAGTCTGAAGTCGCGACTGGGCGGTGACCGTGGCGTTGATCATCTGGCCTTCGGGCTGGGGCATTCCGCCCACCTCGCCCGCGGCGACCTCGGTGTTTTGGTTCTGAAGCGCGCTGATGACGTCGCCCGGCATCAGGTGGAAGCTGGCCAGCTTGTTGGGGTCGAGCCAGATGCGCATCGCGTAAGGCGCGCCGAAGACGTTGACGTCGCCGACCCCGTCGACCCGCGACAAATCGTCCTGGAGATTGCTCGCGAGCCAGTCCGAGACGTCGAAGTTGGAGCTTCGGTCGGTCTCGTCATAGACGCCGACGATCAGCAGGAAGTCGGGCGAAGACTTGGAAACTCGGACGCCCTGCTGCTGAACCTGCTGCGGCAGGCGCGAAATCGCGCCCTGGATCGCGTTCTGGACCTGGACCTGGGCGATGTCGGGATCGACGCCTTTGTCGAGGATGACGTTGATCGTGACCTGGCCGCGCGAGGTCGAAGACGACTGGAAGTAAAGCAGCCCGTCAATGCCGGTCAGCTGCTGCTCGAGCACCTGGGTGACGCTGTTTTCGAGCGCTTCGGCAGAGGCGCCGGGATAGCTGGCGCGGACGTTGACCTGGGTCGGCGCGACGTCGGGATATTGGGCGACGGGCAGGGCAATGATCGCGCCGATGCCCATCAGCATGATGATGATGGCGATCACCCAGGCGAAGATCGGGCGCTCGATGAAGATGCGCGACATGGCTTACCCGCCGCGCTTCTGAGCGGCCATTTTCTCGAGGGCGTCCGGCGGCGGAGCCTGGACGCGCTGCGGCGCATTGGCCGGCACCGGCTTCAGCGCGGCGCCCTGGCGCAGGTTCGCGGTGCCCTGGACGATGACCTTCTCGCCCGCGGCGAGGCCCTGGGTGACGACCCAATATTGGCCCTGCGTCCGGGGAGCGACGACGACGCGCTGGACGGCGCGGTTGCCGGGTCCGACGACCCACACGGTGGCGTTGCCCTTCGCGTCGCGCGTGACTCCCGCCTGGGGCACGAGGAACGCGCTGGTCTCGATCGCCTGGGCGAAGCGGGCGGTCACGAACATGCCCGGCAGGAGGACCGATTGCGGGTTGGGGAAGCGTGCGCGAAGGGTCACCGTCCCCGTGTTCTGGTCAACGAGGACCTGACTGAACTCGACCGTGCCGGAAAAGCCGTAGTCGCCACCGTCGGGAAGCTTCAGCCGCACCTGGGCGGTGGTCGGAACCGCGCCGCCCTGGCTGAGCGCCCGACGCAGCGCGAGCAAATCAGCGGCCGATTGCTGGATATCGACGTAAATCGGGTCGAGCCGGGTGATGGTCGTCAGCGCGTCGGGCTGGTTGGCGGTGACCAGCGCGCCTTCGGTGACGTTCGACAGGCCGATGCGGCCGGTGATCGGCGCCGGGACCCGCGTGAAGCGGACGTTGATTTGAGCGGTCCGCAGAGCGGCGCTGTTCTGCGCCACGGCGGCATCGGCCTGCCGCGCCTGGGCGAGCGCGTCGGTATAATCCTGCTTCGACACCGCCTCCATCTCGGCCAGCGGCTTGTAGCGCGCGGCGCGGGTTCGCGCGGCTTGGGCGCTCGCCCGGGCGCTCTGCAGGTTGGCCGAAGCCTGGGCGGCGGCGGCCTGATAGAGACTGGGGTCGATCTGGTAGAGTGTCTGGCCCTGGCGGACGATCGACCCTTCGCGGAACATGCGGCGGAGGATGACCCCCGAGACCTGCGGCCGCACCTCTGAAACCTGGTAGGCCGCGACCCGGCCGGGAAGCTCCTGCTCGATCGGCGCACTGCCCGGCTGGACGACGACATAGCCGACCGTGGTTGGGCCGCCTGGACCGCCGCGTCCGCCACCGGCCTTGCCCGCGTCGTCGTTGCCGCACGCCGCCACCAGGCCGGCGGACATCAGGACGAAGAGGAGTTTCATCGCGTAGCACACGAGAGGCGTCGGCTCCGTTACTAGTTCAGTCCGTGGCTCGCCCCCTCTGCCGTGCCGGCCCTTTCAGCATTTCACCCGGATTTGCAACCGCCCTGTGGGGCCGGGATTACGCCCGCGGCGGCCTTTCTACGAACGGGGTCGCTCTGCTCGACGAATGGCCTCGCGGCCGCGCGGTCATTGCTCTGCCGCAGCGAGTTCGCCTAGGCGGCGGCGGTGACCAGAGCGAGCACCTTGTCCGATCGCCGCGGGCTCTGGGCATTCGTGATCGGCGTCGCCGCGGTCACCGCGGGCGTGGTCATGCACGCGCCGATGTTCCTGATGGGCCGGCACAACCATTACGTGCTGTATGGCATGCCGATCGGCTGGGACATGATCGCCGGCATGGTCGCGATCGTCCTCGGCCTTGGCGTCGCGGCCTACGGCCTCCTTCCGCGCGACATCGGCGGCCAGCTCGCGGCCGCCAAAGACATCGTCGTCTCCGCGCCCGAAGATGCGCCGCTGACCCGCGCGCATTGGATGCTCATGGCGGTCCTCGTCGTCGCCCTCGCGATCGACATCATGAAGCCCGCGAGCCTCGGCTTCACGCTACCGGGGATGAAGGCCGAATATGGCGTCGACCAGGCGACGGTATCGTCCTTCCCTTTCTCCGCGCTTGCCGGAACCGTGGTCGGGTCGATCGTCTGGGGCGTGATCGCCGACATCTACGGCCGCAAGGCGTCGATCCTGCTGTCGGCGGTGATGTTCGTCGGAACGTCGATCTGCGGCGCCATGCCCTCGCTCGCGTGGAATGTCGGCATGTGCTTCCTGATGGGCGCGGCGGCCGGCGGAATGCTCCCGGTGACCTACGCTTTGCTCGCGGAGATGATGCCCAGCAAGCACCGCAGCTGGAGCCTCGTGCTGGTCGGCGGCCTCGGCGCCGTCGGCGGCTATTTCGCGGCGAGCGGCTTCTCCGCGCTGCTTCAGCCGGAGTTCGGCTGGCGGATCCTGTGGATCCTCAATCTGCCCACCGGCCTTTCGCTGATCCTTCTCGGCGCGCTGATCCCCGAATCCGCGAAGTTCCTGCTCGCCCGCGGCCGCACGGAGGAAGCGCAGCGGGTGATGGAACGGTTTGGCTCGAGCGCGCGCCGGACCCGCGTCGCGGAACAGGTCGCCCTCGAGCGCGGGCCGTCCGTCGCGCTTACCGGACGCGCCTTCTTCGGCAAGCTGTTCGCGCTCAGCCTCGCGGCGATGTGCTTCAGCCTGGTTACCTTCGGCCTGCTGGTGTGGCTTCCCGACGACCTCGTCGCCAAGGGCTACAGCATCGAGCAAACCAGCGCGCTGCTCGCGAAATCGGCGCTGATCGCATTCCCCACGATTTTCGTCGCCGCCTGGCTGTACAGCCGCTGGAGCAGCAAATGGTCGGTCGTCGGATCGATCGCCGTGACGCTCTTCGGCCTCGGCGGAATCCTTTGGCTCGAACTGGCCGGTGCCGGCGACCCGGTGCTCCCTGTGGCATTGCTGATCATCGGCACCAATGCGCTCATCGCCATGCTGCTGCCTTATGCCGCGGAAAGCTTCCCGCTGCGCATCCGCGGCCGAACGACGGGCGTCGTTGCGGCCTGCACCAAGGCCGGCGGAATGCTCGCGCAGTTCCTTGCAATCCTTGCGCTGGTGCCGGCGCTCGACATCGTCGCGCTGGTCATCATCGTCCCGACGACCGCTGCGCTGGTGCTGGTCGCGTGGTTCGGGATGGAAACCCGCGGCCGTGACCTGCGTGACCTGGATCCGGATGCTCGGACTTTCGCCGCCACCGGCCTTTAGCGCGGTCGCGCGTACGGGACCCAGTCGCCCAGCACGCAGACGGGGCCGGGGACCTTGCTCAGACGGTCGAGCGTGCGGACGACGTCGCCGCGGCACAATTGCGAGCCGGTCGGCTCGGTGACCAGGATGTCGTCGGAGCCGATGCCCGGGCAGCCTTCGCCCGGCCGGTTGACCCATAACGTGGCACCGGAATCATAGATCAGCGTGTGCCCGCCGGAAACGCGCAGCGAGCCGGTCGAATGGGTGCCGATGCAGGGTTGCGTCGGTCCCGCGAACCGCCCGGCGGTCTCCGCGACGACCGTGGGCGCAATCGGCGGCGATGGCGCGCACCCTGCGCCGATGGCCGTCAGCGCAGCGAAGGCGAACCGGGCCCGCATGGCGCCACTCTAGCGCTTTCCCGGGCGATTCGCAGCCGCGAACACATTTACTTGAGCGGCCAAGCGGCTAACGCCGTTCAGGTGCCTAACAAAGCGCGAACCCTGCTGTTGTTCGGGGCGACCGGAGACCTCGCCCGGCGGATGCTGCTGCCGTCGCTTTACGCGCTCGATTCGGACTCCTTGCTGCCCGAGGAGCTGAAGATCGTCGCCACCGCGCGCTCGCCGCTCGACGACGATGCCTATCGCCAGCGCGCGGCCGACGCGCTCGCCCAGCATTTGCCCGCCGACTTCTTCGATCGGGCAGTCGCCGACCGGTTCCTGAAGCGCATCCGCTATGTCCCCGTCGACATCAACGACCGGGACAGCTTCGCCAGCCTCGCGGGCGCGGTCGGCGACCCTTGCGACGGCGTCGCCATCTTCCTTTCGACCGCGCCGTCGCTGTTCAAGCCGACCATCGACGGTCTCGAGGCCGCCGGCCTGGCCTGCCCGACCGTCCGCATGGCGCTGGAGAAGCCGCTCGGCACGGATCTCAAGTCGAGCCGCGAGATCAACGACGCGGTCGGCGCCGCCTTCCCGGAGGAGCGGATTTTCCGGATCGATCATTATCTCGGCAAGGAGACCGTCCAGAACCTGCTCGCGCTGCGCTTCGCCAACCTGCTGTTCGAGCCGCTGTGGAACGCCGCGCACATCGACCACATCCAGATCACCGTCGCGGAGACGATCGGCGTCGAGGGGCGCGGCGATTATTACGACCAGGCCGGCGCGCTTCGCGACATGGTCCAGAACCACATGCTGCAGCTGCTCGCGCTGGTGGCGATGGAGCCGCCGACCGATTTCAACGCGACCGCGGTCCGCGATGAGAAGGTCAAGGTCCTACGGGCCTTGCGCCCAGTTACGGCCGCGGACGTCGAGGCGAGCAGCGTGACCGGCCAATATGCGCGCGGCGCGATCGGCGGCGAACCCGTGCCCGGCTACGCTGAGGATCTGGGCCGCGAAAGCCAGGCGGAAACGTTCGTGGCGCTCAAGGTGCATATCGACAATTGGCGCTGGAAGGGCGTGCCTTTCTACCTTCGCACCGGCAAGCGCATGCCCGAGCGCGACACCGAAATCCTCATCCAGTTCAAGGATGTGCCTTATTCGATCTTCGCGTCGCGCGGCGCGACGACCAAGCCCAACCGGCTGGTGATCGGGCTGCAGCCGGAAGAAACGATCAGCCTATATTTGATGGCGAAGACTCCGGGCCTCGACCGCGACGGCGTTCGGCTGCGTGAAATCCCGCTCGACATCGGGCTCGCCAATGCGTTCAGCGAATACCGCCGGCGGATCGCATACGAACGTTTGCTGCTCGACCTGATCGAGGGCGACCCGACCCTGTTCGTCCGGCGCGACGAGGTCGAGGCGCAGTGGGCGTGGATCGATCAAATCCGGGCGGCATGGGCGGAGAAGGGCATGACCCCGCGCCCCTACGCGGCGGGCACCTGGGGCCCGTCGGCGGCGATCGCTTTGACCGAGCGCGACGGCATCAGCTGGCACGAGTAAGGTGCGGCAATGACTCTCAATCCCACCATCGCGACCGTGACCGACCGGATCATCGAGCGGTCGCGGCCGACCCGAAGCCGCTACCTCGCGCTGATGGCGGAGCAGAAGGAACGGGGGATGTCGCGGCCGCGGCTCAGCTGCGGCAATTTCGCGCACGGCTTCGCCTCTTCGGGCGAAGACAAGTCCGCGATCAGCACGCTCGCCGGCCCGAACATCGGCATCGTCACTGCGTATAACGACATGCTCTCGGCGCATCAGCCGTACGGGCGCTATCCCGAGCAGATCAAGATTTTCGCCCGCGAGGTGGGCGCGACCGCGCAGGTCGCCGGCGGCGTGCCCGCGATGTGCGACGGCGTGACCCAGGGCCAGCCGGGCATGGACCTGTCGCTGTTCAGCCGCGACGTCATCGCTTTTGCGACCGCCATCGCGCTCAGCCACGGCATGTTCGACGCCGCGGCGCTGCTCGGCATCTGCGACAAGATCGTGCCCGGCCTGCTGATCGGCGCCTTGCGCTTCGGCCATCTTCCGATGCTCCTCATCCCCGGCGGGCCGATGCCCTCCGGCCTGCCGAACAAGGAGAAGCAGCGCGTCCGCCAGCTCTACGCGGAAGGGAAGGCTGGCCGCGCGGAGCTGCTGGAAGCCGAGAGCCGCTCCTATCACGCGCCGGGCACCTGCACCTTCTACGGCACCGCCAACTCCAACCAGATGATGATGGAGCTGATGGGGCTGCACATCCCCAACGCCGCCTTCATCAACCCCGGGACGCCCCTGCGGCAGGCGCTGACCCGCGCCGCGGTTCATCGCCTGGCCGAGCTGGGGAAGAGCGGCGCGCGGCCGCTCGGCCAGGTCGTCGACGAGAAGGCGCTGGTCAACGCGATGGTCGGGCTGGTCGCTACCGGCGGCTCGACCAATCATTTCATCCACCTGCCCGCGATCGCGCGCGCCGCGGGGATTATCATTGACTGGGAGGATTTCGCCCATCTGTCGGGCGCGGTGCCGCTGATCGCGCGGGTCTATCCCAACGGGGCGAAGGACGTGAACGACTTCCACAATGCCGGCGGGATGGCGTTCGTGACCTGGACGCTGTCGAGCGAAGGGCTGATCCACATGGATCATCTGACCGCCGGGGCAGATTCGGCGGACGCGTGGATCGGCGACCCTGGACTTCAGGGTGATGCGCTGGTGTGGAATCGGGTGGAGGAGAGCGCCGACGCGGCCATGCTCCGCCCCGTGACCGACCCGTTTCTCCCGGACGGGGGCATGCGGCTGGTCCGCGGCAACCTCGGCCGCGCGATCTTCAAGACCAGCGCGGTCGACGAGGAGCGCTGGCTGATCGAAGCCCCGGCGCGCTGCTTTTCGGACCAGAATGAAGTGCTGGAAGCGTTCAAGGACGGCGAGCTCGACCGCGACGTCGCCGTCGTCGTCCGCTTCCAGGGGCCGCGCGCCAACGGTATGCCCGAGCTGCACAAGCTGACCCCGACGCTGGGCGTCCTCCAGGACCGCGGCCACAAGGTCGCGCTGATCACCGACGGCCGGATGTCGGGAGCGAGCGGCAAGGTGCCGGCCGCGATCCACGTCTCGCCCGAGGCGCTTCCCGACGGCCCGCTCGCCCGGGTGCGCGACGGCGATCCGATCCGGCTCGACGCGCGCAACGGCGTGCTGGAGGCGGCCGGGGTCGACCTTGCGTCGCGGCCGGCCGCCAATTCGCCGCCACCGCCGGCTGGCACCGGCCGCGAGCTGTTCGCGCTGATGCGGCTGCACGCCGGGGAAGCCGAACTCGGCGCATCGGCGCTGCTCGACGCGATGGACACGGAGCAGGCGTGACGATCGACGAAATTATGCGCGCCACGCCGGTTATCCCGGTGCTGGTGCTGGACGGGGAGGGCGATTGGGCCGCGCTGGCCGAGACGCTTGTCGGCGCCGGCCTTCCGGTGCTGGAAGTGACTTTGCGGACGGCCGCCGCGCTCGACGCGATTCGGGAGATGAGCCGTGTCGCGGGCGCCATCGTCGGCGCGGGCACGGTGCTCAATGAACGGCAGCTCGGCGAGGCGATCGACGCCGGCAGCCGCTTCATCGTCTCCCCGGGCCTGACCGAGCCGCTGGCGCGGGCCGCGATCGCCGCCCGGATGCCCTATCTTCCCGGCGTCGCGACCGCCGGCGACATCATGCGCGGGCTCGACCTCGGGCTCGACCGCTTCAAATATTTTCCGGCCGAAGCGGCCGGCGGGATCGCGGCGCTGAAAGCGCTCGCCGCGCCGTTCGGCCAGGTGTGGTTCTGCCCGACCGGCGGAATCCACGCCGACAGCGCGGCGCAATGGCTCGCCTTGTCCCAGGTGCCGTGCGTCGGGGGAAGCTGGATCGCGCCGCGCGGCGAAAACGACCTCGCCGCCATCGCCGCGCGGGCGCGCGAGGCGGCCGCGCTTAACGCCTAGATGACGATCCGGATGTCGGCGCCGCCGGCTTGCGCTTCGAGCGCCGAGATCGACCCGCCGTGGGCCAGCGCCACCTGCCGCGCGAAGCTCAGGCCGACGCCGCTGCCTCCCTTGTGGGTGGTGTAGAAGGGCAGGAAAATGTCCTCGCGCCGGTCCTCGGGAATTCCCGGGCCATTATCCTCGACGTCGATGCGGAACCGGCCGTTGGCTTCGCGCTGAACCTTGAGCGTGACCGCCGGCTCGGCCACGTCCGCGGTTGCGCGAATGGCGTTGCGCAGCAGGTTGAGCACGGCATGGGCGAGCAATTCGGGATCGGCGTTCAAGGACAAGCTCTGCGGCACGACCTCGACCCGTCCGTCGACCGCGCGGTCGCCGACGCCGGCGATGGCGAGCCGAAGGATCTCCTCGGCCCAGGGCTCGGCCTTGAACGTCCGGCGATGCACGTCCGGGGCCTGGGCGAATTCGCGATAGCTTTCGACGAACCTCAATATGCCCTCGGCGCGGCGAGCGACGGTTTCGGTTGCTACCCTCGCTTCGGCGAGGTCCGCGCCGCCCTCTTCCGCCGCGGCCACCATCTCCGCCCCGGATCGCGCGAGCGACGTCACCGGAGTCAGCGAGTTCATGATTTCGTGCGTCAATACGCGCACGAGGTCGGCCTGAGCGGCGACTTCGAGCGCGCCGAGTTCGCTCTGCACGGGCAGGATCGAAAGCACCGTCACCGGCTTGTCGAGCCGCGCGACCTGCGCCGAAGCGAAGATTGCCTTGTGCGGCACGCCGTCGAGCATCAGGCGGGTGATCTTGCGCGTGCCGGGCGGAAGCCGGACCGCGGCGGCAAGTTCGGGGCCCAGCGCCTCGAAATCCGCGACCAAGCTCAGCGGCTGGGTCGAAAACAGCTGCCGCGCCGCCTTGTTGAGCAGTTCGACCCGGTCGTCCTCGTCGATCGTCACCAGCGCGCTCGGCGAATCGTCGAGGATCGCGGCAAGGTAGCGCGCCTCCGCGCTTTCCCGCATGTGGCGCGCCTGAAGCGTCTTCAGCGCCGCGTCGAGCGTGTCGCCGAGCACGTCGAACCCGCCGCCGCTCGGGTCGGAGAAGCGCTGCGAATAATCCTCGAAGCGGACCGATTCGATGAACCGCGAGACCTGGAAGTTGGTGCGGCGGATGAAGTTCCACAGCGATGCGAGCGCGGCGAAGGCGACCAATGCGGCGACGATCCGCCCGGCGCGCAGGTCCGGTGTGTTGAGGGTCTGAATGAACAGCCAGACGCACGCGACGAGAACGGCGGTTCGCCACGCAAGCCCGAACTCGAACTTGCGCCTAAAGTCCATATTTCTCCATTCGCCGGTAGAGCGCGCCGCGGCTCAGGCCCAGTTCGCCGGCCGCGAGCGAGATGTTGAAATGGTGCATCCGCAGCGCCCGCTCGATCATCTGCTTCTCCAGCTGGTCGAGGTTGAGGCTTTCGCCGACCACGGGCACGACCGGCGCCTGGCTGCCGTTGGGCAGCGGGAAGTCCTCGATGCGGAACTCGTCGCCGTCGGCCATGATCACCGCCCGCTCGGCGGCATGACGAAGCGCGCGGACATTCCCGGGCCAATTGTGGCTTAGCAGCGCCTCGAGGACCACGGGCGGGAGCGCGCGGGCCGGCTTGTCATATTTGCGCGCGTAGAGGTCGAGATAATGGTCGAGCAGATCGGCGATGTCCTCGCGGCGGTCGCGCAGCGGCGGCAGATGGATCTCGATAGTGTTGAGCCGGAACAGCAGATCCTGCCGGAACCTTTTTTCGTCCGACAATAGGTCGGCCGAAAGATTGGTCGCGGCAATCACCCGGACGTCGATTCCGACCGGGCGATTGGCGCCGACCGGGACCACCTCGCGCTGCTCGAGCGCGGTCAGCAGCTTGGGTTGGAGGTGGAGGGGGAGGTTGCCGATCTCGTCGAGGAACAAGGTACTCCCGTCGGCGGCCTTCAACCTTCCGATGCGCTCCCCGACCGCCCCGGTGAATGCGCCCTTCACGTGCCCGAACAATTCGGATTCGAACAGGCTCTCGCTGGTCGCGCCGAGATCGATCGTCACCAGCGGCAACCGGCTGCGGCGCGACAAGCGGTGGATCTCGCGCGCGACGATCTCCTTGCCGGTGCCGTTCTCGCCGAGGATCAGGACATTGGCGTCGGTTGGTGCCGCGCGTTCAATGAGGTCGCGCACCCGCTGCATTGCGGGGGACTTGCCGATCAGCGGTGTCTCCACCGCGCTTGCCAGTTCCGACGCCCTCCCGCGTTCGATCCGGGCGTCGATCTTGCTGGCGCGCAGCGCCGCGGCGCTGCGCACTGTCGCCGCCAGCCGCTCGTTGCTCCATGGCTTGGCGACGAAGTCGCTCGCGCCGCGCTTGATCGCCTCGACCGCAATCGAAACGGCACCATGAGCAGTGATGATGACCACGGCGGAGTCCGGATCCTGCTCCATGATCCGCGCGAGATAGTCGAGGCCCTCCCGGCCGTCGGTGGCCGACCGCTCGAAATTGAGGTCGAGCAGGATGGCGTCGGGGGATTCGCGCTTGAGCAGGGGCAACAGCTCATCCGGAGAGTCGAGCGTCTCGATGCGCTCGAACAGGTCGCGTAGCGCGAGCCGCGCCGCGAGCGCGATATCGGGATCGTCGTCGACGACCACCGCGACAGCGAAGGGCTTGTCCATGCCGGCCCTGTCTAGCCGGAATGTCCGGAAACGAACAGCCGCGCTGAGACACTACGCTGTGCCGAAGCCGGGTTTGGCACGGCGATTGCAGCGATCAGCGCATGGATTTGCAGCGGGGACCGGGTCCCAAGGACGAAAACAGAGCATCGACGGTCGCGTCGGTGTCCATTTTCGGACGAAACATGTCCGGAGGTGGACAATGAGCCTCGTCGAGCTGCGCCGGGCGAACCGCAGCGAGGCCGTCAGCGGCGGAGCCATGGATCGGATCGTCGAGCGCAAGGCGATCGACCGACGCATCTTGATCGCCGGCGGCGGCGCTGTCGCGCTCCTCCTGATCCTCGTCTTCTGGCTATTCGCACCGCGCGCCGATTCCCAGTCGGTGAATGCCGAGCGGCTGTCGATCGCGAGCGTGCGCCAAGGCGTGTTCGAGGATTTCCTGCCGCTCCGCGCGCGGGTCACCCCGCTGATCACAGTCTACCTCGATGCGGTCGAGGGCGGGCGGGTCGAGAAAAAGCTGGTCGAGGACGGCGCCCAGGTCTTCGCCGGGCAATTGCTCGCCGAGCTGTCGAATGCCGACCTCCAGCTCTCCACCCTGGCGCGCCAGACCGAAGTCGAGCAGCAGCTCAACAACATGCGCAGCCAGGAGCTGGCGCTGGCGCAGACCCGCAACAACAACATGCGCGACCTCAACCAGGCCGAGACCGACCTCGCGAAGGCGCGCCGGCTGTACGAGCTTCAGAAGCCGCTGTCGGAGCGCGGCTTCATCGCCAGGAAAACCTTCAACGACACCAGGGACGATCTTGATTACCAGACCAAGCGGGTCGAGATCCTGAGGCGAAGCATCGCGACCGACGAGCGCATGCAGTCGAGCCAGCTGCAGCAGCTTCGCGCCGCCGCCGCGTCGCTCAACAGCAGCCTCGCGATCGCCCGCGGCAGCCTCGGCCAGCTCAACATCCGGGCGCCCGTCAGCGGCCAGCTCAGCGGCTTCGATATCCAGCTCGGCCAGTCGCTCCAGCAGGGCGAGCGCATCGGCCAGATCGACAGCGCCGGCCGCAACAAGCTGATGGCCGACGTCGACGAATATTATCTCGGCCGCGTCCAGGTCGGGCAGGGGGCAAGCGCCGACGTGGACGGCAAGACCTATCGGCTGAAGGTTTCGAAGGTCTATCCGCAGGTCCGCAACGGCCAGTTCCAGATCGACCTGGTATTCGTCGAGGGCGAGCCCGCGGCGATGCAGCGCGGCCAGACGGTCCAGGCCAAGGTCACGCTCGGCGATTCCAGCCGCGCCGTGCTCATCCCCAACGGCGGCTTCTTCAACGACACCGGTGGCAACTGGGTGTTCGTGGTCGATTCGGGCGGCAAGAGCGCGACCCGGCGCCAGGTCCAACTCGGCCGCAGGAACAGCGATTTCATCGAGGTCGTCGATGGGCTCAAGCCCGGCGAGCGGGTCATCATCTCATCCTACAGCGGCCTCACCGACAAGAACCACCTGGCCTTCGATTCCGGCGATTAAGAAAGGATCTCGACCGTGCTCACCATGACCGGCCTGACCAAGACCTACCGCACCGACACGGTCGAGACGACCGCGCTCGACTGCGTCGACCTCGACATCGCCGACGGCGAGTTCGTCGCCATCATGGGCCCGTCGGGCTGCGGCAAGTCGACCCTGCTCAACGTCATGGGGATGCTCGATAGCCCGACCAGCGGCTCGTACATCTTCAACGGCAAGGAAGTCGCCGGGCTCAGCGAGGCCGAGCTCGCGGATACCCGCAAGGCGAATATCGGCTTCATCTTCCAGAGCTTCAACCTGGTCGACGAGCTGACGGTGCGCGAGAATGTCGAGCTCGCCTTGCTTTATCACGGCCACTCCGGCGCCGAGCGCAAGGCCCGCGTCGACCGGGTGCTCGACAAGGTCGGCATCGCCCACCGCGCGAAGCACCGGCCGACGCAACTGTCGGGCGGCCAGCAGCAGCGCGTCGCCGTCGCCCGGGCTCTGGTCGGCGAGCCCAAGCTGATCCTCGCCGACGAGCCCACCGGCAACCTCGACACGGCGCACGGCGAAGAGGTCATGCGCATGCTCCGCCAGCTGAACCAGGAAGGATCGACCATCGTCATGGTCACCCATTCGCCGGCGCACGCCGACTTCGCGAGCCGCGTCGTGAACATGCTCGACGGGCGTATCCTGCAAGAGCGGCGGCGGGCCGCCTGAACCCCTCTATTCGGAGTTACGAGCCATGTGGCGCAATTACTGGACGGTCGCGGTTCGGGCGCTTGCGAAGAGCAAGACCTATTCGATCATCAATATCGCCGGCCTCGCCATCGGCATGGCCGCATGCATCCTGATCCTGCTCTACATCCGCTACGAGCAGAGCTACGACAGCTGGGTTCCCGACGTCGAGAACAGCTACCAGTTCCAGACCTACGGCAAGAATCCCGACGACGGCGAGGAGTTCAACTTCCGCATGGCGTCCTACGTTACGAAGGACCGGCTGAAGAAGGATTTCCCGCAGATCGTCGCGGCGGCCTATCTGCAGGACAACGAGCCGGTGTTCCTGAAGGACGGCCAGGCCTCCGCCACGGAAGACTTCATGTTCACCGACGACGATTTCCTGAAGGTCGTCAACCTGCCGCTCGTCGCAGGGACCACGCTGACGGCGCCGCAGACGGCGGTGATCACCAAAAGCGAAGCAATCAAGCGCTTCGGCACCGACCAGGTTATCGGCCAGACGCTGACCGTCATCTCCCGCGGCGAGAAGCGCGATTTCAAGATCAACGGCGTGCTTGAGGACCTGCCGAAGAACTCGCACATGAAGATCAACGCGATCATGCGGTTGGACTATGTCGCCTTCAATGCCAACGGCCCGCAGTTCCTGACCTGCTGGGGCTGCCAGTCGGGCTGGGTTTATCTCAAGCTGAAGCCGGGCACCGATGTGAAGCAGTTGCAGGCACAGTTGCCCGCCTGGGAGAAGCGCAACATCCCCGACGAGGACAATGCCGGCATCAAGTTCAACCAGGGCGAATTCCAGGAATGGAAGTTCACCAACGTCAGCGACATCCACTTGGGCGAAGCCGACGACGGCGAGATGACGCCGAGCAATGACAAGCGAACGATCACCACTTTCGCGATCATCGCCGCGCTGATCCTCGGCATGGCCGTGGTCAACTTCACCAACCTGGCGACCGCCCGGGCCAGCCAGCGCGCTCGCGAGGTTGCCCTGCGTAAGGTCCTCGGCGCCAACCGCAGGCAGCTGATCATCCAGTTCGTCGGAGAATCAATCCTGATCTCCGCGGCGGCGATGCTGCTGGCGCTCGCGCTGGTCGAGCTGCTGGTAAAGCCCTTCGCCGCCTTTCTCGAGGCAGACCTGTCGCTGCGCTATTTCGGCAGCGAGGGAATCCTGTTGCCGGCGATTGGGCTGACCCTGCTCGTCGGCATTGCCAGCGGGCTCTATCCCGCCTTTTTCCTGTCGCGGTTCC
>DATEEM010000075.1:0-8531 GCA_035281125.1 Sphingomicrobium sp.
CGCCCATTGTCCAATATTCCCCACTGCTGCCTCCCGTAGGAGTCTGGGCCGTGTCTCAGTCCCAGTGTGGCTGATCATCCTCTCAGACCAGCTACGGATCGTCGCCTTGGTGAGCCTTTACCTCACCAACTAGCTAATCCGACGCGGGCTCATCCTCAGGCGATAAATCTTTGGACCGAAGTCATTATACGGTATTAGCTCAAGTTTCCCTGAGTTATTCCGTACCTGAGGGCAGATTCCCACGCGTTACGCACCCGTGCGCCACTAGACCCGAAGGTCTCGTTCGACTTGCATGTGTTAGGCATGCCGCCAGCGTTCGTTCTGAGCCAGAATCAAACTCTCAAGTTGATGTACGACCTTGCCTCGGGGGAATACCCAAAGCCAGGCCGGCATCTCCGGGAGCCGTTCCTGCACAAAAATCACAAAACTGGTGTGTTTGCGTTTCTGAGACATATGAGCACCCGAGCCGAAGCAAGCTTCGACCGAGCTCCACAAGGAACGGCTTGAATTTGCCGATCGGCCGATACCCGGAGGTTATCGGTGACCGGGCCGCCGCCCACATGTCCCTTCATCTAAACCGACAATGTCAAAGAGCCGACGCGCATCCTCCCCCGGTTCGATTGGTTCCGGGCATCGGTTGTACCGACTAAGAAGAGGCGCGAAACGAACGCGAGACCTGTTGCCAGGCCGCGTCCGCTTGCTGGAGGCGCCATATATGTGTGGGCCCCAAAGCCGTCAACCGCCTTTTTGCAGTTTTCCCGCAACTTGTCGGATAACGAAGTCGACGCGTCGTTGCCGAAGCGCGGCGCCCGAATGCTAGATAAGCATCAGGCACAGCGATTCAAGAGGCAGACGCAGGAAATTCGTTTGAATTCCGGGTGTTATGCAGTCTGGATATAGGCACGCATGGCTTCGGCCTCGGCCTCGATCCGTTCCATGCGATATTTGACGAGGTCGCCGATGGACACCATCCCGCGTAGCTCCGACCCGTCGACGACCGGCAGATGGCGGATTCGCCGCTGGGTGATCAAGGCCAGCGCCGCAAGCACCTCGGTGTCGGACGATACCGTGATCGCCGGCGAGGTCATGACCCGGCTGACCGGCCAGTCGAGGACCTCCGCGCCGTGGTCGCGCAGGCAGTAGATGACGTCCCGCTCGGAAATGATCCCGGCGATCCGGCCGTCCTCGACGACAGGCAGAGCGCCGATTCGCTTCTCGCCGAGCCGCTGCACGGCATCGAATAACCGCGCCTCACCGGCGATCGTTTCCACCCTGGTGCCCTTGCCGCGGAGCACTGCCGCGATGGTCATGGTCATCCTCCCGGACTCGCAGTGTCGCGGGGTTGATAGTCCCACTTCGCGCGGCCAAAGGGAAGCCGTGCCCGAACAGACGCCGCGCCCCGATCCGGTCCCCAGCCCGCGCCATTCGCTGATGCGCCGGTTCTGGCGCATCTTCCGCTTGCTCGCGTTCCTGTCGGTGGCAATCGCCGCGCTCGCGGTTCTTCTGATGATCCGCGGCGAGGAGTCGCCCAGCGTCCACTTCATCGTCGCCACCGCGCTCGGCGCCGGGCTCACCGTGCTCCTCGGCACGGCGCTGATGACCCTGGTCTTCCTGAGCTCGTCAAGCGGGCACGACGATGCCGCGACGCCCCGCGTCCGCAAGGAGAATGGCGAGGAATGACCGACTGCGATCGCGTACCGGTGCTGCGGGTCATGCCCGGCCCCGGCGACATCAACGCCAACGGCCATATCTTCGGCGGCTGGGTGCTGAGCCAGATGGACATCGCCGCCGGCATCGTCGCGTCGCGGCGGGCGAAGGGCCCGGTCGCGACGGTCGCCATCGAGGCGATGGAGTTCATCGCGCCGATCCACCTGCGCGACCTGATCTCGGTCTATGCCGAGGTCGAGCGGGTCGGCCGCACGTCGATGGGCGTTCGGATCGAAGTGGTCGCCGCGCGCGATCTCGGGGCAACCGAGGTCAAGGTCACCGAGGGACTATTCACGTTCGTCGCCCTCGACGCCGACAACCGGCCGCGCCCGGTCGATCAGCCCTGATCGCCGATCCGGTAGCGCAGCTCCGCGCTGCCGTTCGCCGGCACCGCCACCCGCCACAGCATCCAGCCGTCGCGCTTGGCCAGCTTGGCGCCGCGCGCCTTGGCGTCGAGCGGCAGCTCGACCTCGACGGTCTGCGCTTCGGGCAAGTCGTTGGTCAAAGTCAGGTGGAATAGCCCGTCGCCCTTCTCTCGGCTGTCAACGGTTTGACGCGCTCGGACGCCCGGCGCCTGGCCGACGCGGATCTCGACCTTTTCGCCGATCGTGTGATCGTCGATGCTGCCCTCGCCAAGCAGGATCCGGCGGCCGTCCTTTTCACCGAACAAGGCGAGCTTGCCGGCCGGTAGAGGAAGGCCGAGCCCTTCGGCCGGGCGGTTGCGCGTAACGAGGACCCGCTCGAGCGGCTGGTCGAACTCGCCGCCATAGGTGCGAAGCTTGAGGATCCGCTCGATTTTGACCGACGGCCGTTCGAGCAGGGCGACCTGCTTTTGCGAGCGCGACGCGATCATAACTTCGATCGGAATCCGGTAGAGGCGCACTTCGCCCAGCCGCTCTTCCTCGGCCATGACCTTATCGCGCTCCGGCGCCGCGGGTGGGGGAGGCGGCGGCGGGGGCGGCGCCTGCATGATCCTCGAGCCCGTGACCACGATCTCCTCGGCGTCGAGCGCGGTGACGGGCGCGGCCTCGGGGATGTCGCTGGTCGTCCCCTGGGGCCAGCAATTGATCTGGATCGGCTTGCGCTCGCCGGGGTCGATCCACACTCGCTGCCGGTTGAGCTTGCCGGCGACGGCCTGGGTCTCGGCGTCGGCGAGGCTCGTCTCGTCACCGTTGGCAAGCGTCATCCAGGCGAACAGGCGGATCCGCCGCTTGTCCTGGGACAGCTCCGCCACATAATTGGCCTGCCAGTCGAAATTGTTGCTGATGTAGGACAGGGTGACGTCGGTCTCGACCGGCTCCGGACTGCGCACGCGGACCGATAGGGTCGGCTTGGCCGACAGCCCGACCGGGACTTCGGGCGCCAGAAGCGTCTCCGGCAGCCCGGTGCAACGCAAAGCCTCGATCCCCGCCTTGGTCTGGATCACGACCCCATCGTTGGTGGCGCGGACGATGGCATCCTGCACCACCGTCTTGCCGGTCGCGCGCGAGGTTCGCCGCAGCGTCAGCCGCTCCCCGAGCGACGCATCGAGCAAGGCGCCGGGCGAGAGGAGGCGGGCGTCGCGGTTCTTTTCGAGCACGGCGGGCCCCAGCCCGGTGACGATCGCGCTTTGCGGCACGATCCCCGCGGTCACGCCTTCGAAGCGCAGCTCGCTGTCGCCGGCGGGCAGTCGCACGCGGCGCGTCTCGCTGACCAAAGCATAGCCGCCGAGCCATTGCAGGTTGAGCGGCTGCAGCCCGCGGTCCGTGTCGCGATAGACGGTCACCGCCACGCGCTGCGGCCCGGGCGACGTGACCACCGATTGCGCCTGGACCTGCGCCGATAAAGCGAGGCCGACGAGCGGGATGAACGCGCGCATCGCCTCAGTAGCGGCTGTCGAACGTCGCGGTTACGCTCGCTTCGCCATTGGCCGGCACGGGCACGCGCCAACGCGCCTCATCGGCGCTCAGCCGCTCCGACTTGAGACTTTCCGAATCGATCCGCGTATCGCCCCACAGGCCGGCCTGGACCAGGTCGACCGTGATCGGCCGCGGCCCGGCGTTGGTCAGAGTGTAGCGCATGCGCGTTTTCCAGCGGCTCGAACTGATCCGGGTCCGCTCCTCGACCACCGGGCGAACCTTCACGTCGAACGCCTGACCGGTGACGAGACCGATGTCGGAGCCCATCGGCGTGTGGCCGATTTGGTGCTCGCCAACGAATTGCGGATTGCCTCGGGCGTCGCGTTGGTAGACCCGGACGGTCCCGGCCGGCAGCGCGTCGCCGAGCCCCTGGTTGCGCGAGCTCGAGAAGCGCAGCACCGTGTTTGCGCTCAGCGGCTGGTCGCTGGTCGACAGCCAGCCATTGCGAAACTCGTAGGCGCGCGCAGCCGGCGTGTTCTTGACGTCGAGGAAGCTGACCTGCTTGGTCTGCTTGTCGGCGATCGTCGTGCGCTCGGGCAGCGGATAGAGATAGAAATCGCCGAGCCGCTCGCGGCCCGCGGTTTCGGTGCCGGCGCGGACCAGCCCGCCGGGAGGCGGTGGTGGTGGCGGGGGCGGGACATAGCGGCCGTCGTAGCGCCGGCCGTACGGATTGGCCTGACCGACGGCCCCGGCGACGAGGAGGGTCGAGGCGTTGATGTAGGGCGTGCCGCTGTTGTTGGTCAGCGTGACCCACCCCTGCACGTCCATCCGGCCGTTCGCCTCGTCGAACAAAGCGACGTAATCGGCGGCCCAGCCGAGCCCCGGCGTGAGGTAGGTGAGCGTCACCGGCCGCCGGCCGCCCCCGTCGGCATCAACCGTGACTGACAAGGTCGGCCGCGCACGCAGGCTCGGCGGAACGCCGTCGAAGATCACGCGCGCAGGCAGGCCGTCGTCGCGCAACACCTCGATGCGGTCGCCAATCTGCATGACCACGCCGCCGTTGGCAGCAAGGATCCGCGCGCGTTCGCGGGTTTCAGCGCCATTGGCCGGATTGACCCGGACGAGGGTGACGGTCTGGCCGACGGCATTCTGCATGAGCGCGGCGGGAGACAAGAGATCGAAGTCGAAATTCTGCTCGACGACCCCGACGCCGCGGCCGTTGAGCGTCACGGTTGCCGGCTCGATGCTAGCCGACACGTCGCGGAATTCCTGCCGGCTGCGCCCGCCCGGAAGGTCGAGCAGGCGCTTGTCCTCGATCAGCGCACGGTTGTTATTGTAAATCGTCACTGCAACGTCGCCCTGCGCCGTCTGCCCCGGCGCGGGAAGCGCGGACTGGGCCAAGGACGGCGCTGCGAGAGCAGTGCATAAGAGCAGCAAGACACGCATCAACGATCTCCCCGGATCACGGGAAGACGATGTTACATTGTAACATACGCGTCAACCCTGTCTTGTCCGAAAACAAGCGGGTTCGCAGTTAATCGCCTGTGAACGGCGCGTCGGGTCAGCTCGCTGGGACGGCCTCGTCGTCGCCTTCCGCAGTCCGGCGGGAGCGAGCGCGACGGCGCGGCGCGGGCGCCTCGGCCTCGTCGTCAGCCAGGCTCGCCGCGCTGTCGGCGCCGATCGACGGCGGCAGGACGTCGAGCGGGATGCTGTCGTCCGCCCCGTTGCCGCGCGGGCTGGCCGAGGCGTCTTCATCGCCGTCACTGTCCCGCCCCTCGCGCTCGAAGCGCCGGCGGCCGCGATCGCGGCGGCCCGACCGCTCACCGCGTTCCGGACGATCCTCGTCGCTCGGCGCATCGGCCTCGGCGACCTCGGAACCCTCGTCCTCGTCGCCCTCGAACTCCTCGTCGCGCGGACGCCGCTGGCGATCCTGCTCCTCGAAGCGGGCACGGCTTTCGCTCAGAACCCGAAAATAATGATCCGCATATTGCAGATAATATTCGGTCTGGACCCGGTCGCCGGCGAGCTGCGCGTCGCGCGCCATGCTCTTGTACTTTTCCAAGAGTTGGGCCGCATTGCCGCGCTGGCGATTGTCCTGGCGATTGCCTGGCTGTCCGCCGAGGTTCGGACCCCGCTGTCCGCCGCGGCCGCGCCGGCGGCCGCCCTGTCGTTGATTGATCAAATTCTACGTCCTTACGCAGTAATCCCTGACCCCCTTGGCCTCAGGCAGCAGGGGCGGTGCCGACGGCACCGGCTCCTGACCCTCTCGTTCCGGTCCTTGCGCGCATTGCGCTTGAGGTTCGGCCGATTGCGTCGGGGGTGGGCGGGACGCGCTCTACATCTTTCGTGGTGGAGCGGGACCGGCCCTGCGCCCCGATGTAGTGCGCCCGCGCGCCGATGCCAAGCGAATTCGCTTAGACCCAGGTTAGAAGCACCGCCCGCGGCCGCCCGTCGAGGTCGTCGGCGACCCGCGAGCGAAGCCCGTTGCGGGTCAGCAATCGGGTCACTGCCTCTGACTGGTCGACCCCGATCTCGATCGCGGCAAGCCCACCCTTTGCCAGCAGCCTCGGAAGCTGCGGCGCCAGGGCCCGGTAGGCGTCAAGCCCTTCTTTGCCGGCGAACAGCGCCTCGTCCGGCTCATATTCCCGAACCCCCGGGCCAAGTTCGGCGTCGCGCGGAACATAGGGCGGGTTGCACAGAATGAGGTCGAATTTCTCGACCAGACCCTCGGCCCAATCGCCCTGCACGAGGTTCAGACGGTCTTCGAAACCAAGGCGTCGCGCATTCGCGGCGGCATAGGTCAGCGCCTGGCGCGACACGTCGGTCCCGAGCCCGGTCGCTTTGGGCCAGACGTCGAGCGCGGCGAGAAGGAGCGTGCCCGGCCCGGTGCCGAGGTCAAGCACCCGTTTGGGCCCGTCCGAGCCCTGGAAATGCTCGATCGCGGCGGCGATCAGCACTTCCGAATCGGGCCGCGGCACGAGCACGCCGGGCCCGACATGCAGCTCGATGTTCCAGAAGGCGCGCCGCCCGGTGATATAGGCGATCGGCTCGCCGGCCTTGCGGCGCTCGACCATCTGCCAGAAGCGCTCCGGAACCTTGCGCTCGGGCGGCGACAGGATCAGCCGATCGCGGTCGATGTGCAGGGCTTCGGCCATCAACAGCTCGGAATCGAGCCGTGCCGTATCGCTGTTTTGCTCCAACTGGCGCGTCGCCTCGGCGAGCGCGCGGGTTATCGCCTTCACGCGTCCTCCAGACCCGCCAGGCGTTCCGCTTCGTCCTCCGCGACGAGGGCATCAATAATCTCGGTTAGTCCGGCCCCTTCGAGCACCTCGTCGAGATTATGACGCGTGAGATTGATCCGGTGGTCGGTGACCCGCCCCTGCGGGAAATTATAGGTGCGGATGCGCTCCGAACGGTCGCCCGAGCCGACCATCGACTTGCGCGCGCCTGCGCGCTCCGACGCGAGGCGTTCGCGCTCCAGCTCGAACAATCGCGTGCGCAACACCTTCAGCGCCTTGGCCTTGTTCTTGTGCTGCGACTTTTCGTCCTGCTGGATGACGACGAGCCCGGTCGGAAGGTGGGTGATCCTGACCGCGCTGTCGGTGGTGTTGACCGACTGGCCGCCAGGGCCGGACGAACGATAGACGTCAATCCGCAGATCCTTGTCGTCGATGTGGACATCGACGTCCTCGGCCTCGGGCAGCACCGCGACGGTCGCGGCCGACGTGTGGATCCGCCCGCCGCTTTCAGTCACCGGAACGCGCTGGACGCGATGGACCCCGCTCTCGAACTTGAGCCTCGCGAACACGCCGGCGCCACTGATCGAGGCGATCGCTTCCTTGTAGCCGCCGAGCTCGGAAGCCGAGGCGCTGATCAGCTCGAACTTCCAGCCCTGGGTCTCGGCGAAGCGCTGATACATCCGCAACAGGTCACCGGCGAACAGCGCCGCTTCGTCCCCGCCGGTGCCGGCGCGCACCTCGAGCATCGCCGCGCGCTCGTCGGCGGCGTCGCGCGGCAGCAGCTTGATGGCCAGCGCGCGCTCCGCCTCCGGTAGCCGGTGGCGGATGTCCTCGGCCTCGGCGGCCGCCATTTCCTTAAGCTCGGGCTCGGCGGTCGGATCGGCGACCAGCCCGTTGAGCACGTCCAGCTCGGCGCGCAGCCGCCGGACCTCGCGCGCTGCCGCCGCGACCGGCTCGATCTGCGCATATTCCTTGCTCAGCCGGACGAACTCGTCGGGCGACAGGTCGCCCCGCGACATAGCGTCCGAAAGCTCATGCTTTTTCGCCTCGATCGAAGCAATCCGTTCCGACGAAATGTGCGTCATGCACGCAGCGCTTCCGCGATCCCATTGAGCGCCACCGAACGCTGCTCGCCGGTGGAAAGCTTCTTGAGCTGAGCCTCGCCACGGTCGAGCTCATCGTCGCCGATGATCAATGCATAAGCGGCGCCGGAGTCGCTGGCGCGGCCAAGGCGCTTCTTCATGTTGCCGCGGAACGCCATGTCCGCCGACACGCCCTCCCGGCGAAGTCCGGCGATAATTCGCTGCGATTCGGCGTCGGCTCGCTCGCCAAGCGGGACCACGACCACGTGGGGCTTCTCGCGCTCGGGCTCGCCGATCATCATCGCCAGCCGCTCGATCCCTGCCGCCCAGCCGACCGCCGGCGTAGGCGGGCCGCCGAGGGCTTCGATCAGGCCGTCGTAGCGACCGCCGGCAATCACCGTGCCCTGGGCCCCGAGGCGATCGGTGACGAACTCGAAGGCGGTGTGGCGGTAATAATCGAGCCCGCGGACGAGCTTTGAGTTTCGCGTCCAGGGCACTCCAGCTGCGTCGATACCGGCGGTGACCGCGGCGAAAAAGTCGGATGCTTCTGGCGTAAGATAGTCGTCGACGCTGGGTGCGCCGGCGCAGATCGCCTTGTCGCGCGGGTCCTTGCTGTCGAGGATGCGCAGCGGGTTGCGCGCCAGGCGCATTTGGCTGTCCTCGGA
>DATEEM010000076.1:0-10049 GCA_035281125.1 Sphingomicrobium sp.
GACCGGCTCGATCCTTGCGGGGTCGTCATAATAACGCAGCTCGATCCGATCGAGCCCGGCCCCGTGTCCTTCCGTCCCGCGGCCCTCGACCACGTAGAAATCGCGAAACAGCTCGAAGCCGGTGAGGTAGAACGCGTCCGATCCCTCGATCAGCGTCGTCCACTCGCCCGGACGATCCAGCGGCGCGGTGGCCAGCCGGAAGTTCTCGTGGCTGTCGTTGGCGTGGATGTAGAGCAGACCGTCGCGCTCATCGACGTCGTATTCGACGCCTTTCTCCCGCGCCTTGACGAGGATCGGCGTCGCCAGCGGATCGGCGGCGGGGATCAGCCGCACTTCGCTGGTCTCGTGGTCGCTGGCGCCGACTATCACCCACTTCTCGTTGGCGGAAAGCGATGACCCGACGCGGAACCCCTCGTCGTCCTCATGGTACAGCTCCACATCCTGTTCCACCGGCCTGCCCAGCCAGTGCAGCCATGCGTTGTCGGTGCGCCACTGCTCGTTCGCTAGGCTGTAGATCAGCCCGGTATCGCCCGCGACCCAGACCAGCGAGGACAGCGTGCCGGGGATCTCGTCGGGCAGCAATTCGCCGGTCGCCAGGTCCTTGATGCGCGCGGTGAACCGCTCCGATCCGTTGTCGTCGATCGCATAGGCCAGCCGCTTGCCGTCGCTGCTGACCGAGATCGCGCCGAGCCGGAAGTATTCCTTGCCCTCCGCCAGCGCCACTTCGTCCAGCAGCAGCTCGTCCGGACCGCCCGCAACCGGCTTGCGCCACCATTTCTTGTATTCGGCGCCCTCCTCGAACTCGATCCAGTAGAACCAGTCGCCGTCCTTTTGCGGCACGGACTTGTCGGCTTCCTTGATGCGGGCGCGCATCTCGGTGAACAGCGAGTCGATCAGGCCCCGCCGTGGCGCCATCCGCGCTTCGAACCATCGATTCTCGGCTTCGAGGTGCGCCAGGACCTCGCTGTCGGTCACTTCGGGATAGCCGGGATCGCGCAGCCAGGCGTAGTCGTCGCTGACGGTCATGCCATGATGGGTCACGCTGTGGGGCTTTTTCGCGGCGACGGGCGGCGCAAGACTTGTCGTATCGGTCATCGCCCGCAAATATGATGCACCACAAAGGACCGCAACCATGCTGATGAAGACTCATGAAGCCCGGCTCGACGCCCTGCGCAAGGAACTGGCGAGGCAGGGGCTGGACGGTTTCGTCGTGCCGATCTCCGACGAGCACATGAGCGAATATGTCGGCGGCTATGCCCAGCGGCTGGCGTGGCTGACCGGATTCGGCGGCTCGGCGGGGACGGCGGTGGTGCTGACCGACGCGGGGCTTGAGCCGGCAGCCGCGATGTTCGTGGATGGGCGCTATACCCTGCAGGTCCGCGATCAGGTCGACGGGCGGCTCTATGCCCATGAGAGCGTGCCCGAGACGAGCGTGGCGGAATGGCTGGGCGAGCATGCGCCCGAAGGTTCAAGGATCGGCTTCGACCCCTGGCTCCACGGCAAGCGCTGGGCCGCCGCGGTACGGACCGAACTGGACAGGCGCGGCGCTTCGTTGGTCCCGGTCGATAGCAACCCCATCGACGCGATCTGGCAGGATCGTCCCGCCCCTTCGCCCGCCCCGGCGCTGGTGCACGAGGACCGCCACGCCGGCGAGGCGA
This sequence comes from Sphingomicrobium sp., assembly GCA_035281125.1. Lineage (GTDB taxonomy): Bacteria > Pseudomonadota > Alphaproteobacteria > Sphingomonadales > Sphingomonadaceae > Sphingomicrobium. The sequence continues at coordinate 1,659 of DATEEM010000076.1, forward strand.
GCGAGGCCAAGCGCGCCGCCGTGGCCCAGTGGCTCAAGGATCGCGGCCTCGACGCGGTGGTGATCGCCGCGCTCGATTCGATCGCCTGGCTGCTCAACATTCGCGGCACCGACATCGAGCGCACGCCGGTGGCGCTGTCCTACGTCGTGGCCCATGCCGACGGATCGACCGACTTGTTCATCGGCCCCGAGAAAGTCACGCCGGAGCTTGTCGCCCATCTGGGCAACCGGGTGAGCCTGCGCCCGCGCGACGAATTCCTGGCGGCGCTGGCGGCGCTCGGCGGTCTCAAAGTCGCCGCCGATCCCGACAGCACCGTCGCGGCGGTGTTCGAGGCGCTGGAACAAGCCGACGCCACGATCGTCGAGGAGCGCGATCCCTGCGTGCTGCCCAAGGCGACCAAGAACGCGGTCGAGCAGGCCGGGCACCGCGCCGCGCAGGCCCGCGACGGCGCGGCGGTGGCGCGGTTCCTGCACTGGCTCTCGGTCGAGGGACCCTGGGGCGAAGTCACCGAGATGGCGGCGGCGGACGCGCTCCACCGGTTCAGGCGCGAGGGCGGCGACTTGCGCGACCTTTCGTTTGACACGATTTCGGGCAGCGGACCCAACGGCGCGGTGGTGCATTACCGCGTCACCGAGGAGACCAGCCGCACATTGGAGCCCGGCAGCGTCTACCTCGTCGATTCGGGCGGCCAGTACCCGGACGGAACGACGGACATCACGCGCACGGTATGGGTCGGGCCGGGCGAGCCGCCGGCGGAGGCGAAGGACCGCTTCACCCGCGTGCTCAAGGGCAACATCGCGCTGGCGCGCGCGGTCTTTCCCAAGGGCACCAAGGGCAGCCAGCTCGACGTGCTGGCGCGGCAATTCCTGTGGGCGGCGGGGCTCGACTACGCGCACGGCACCGGCCATGGCGTCGGCAGCTTCCTGTCGGTCCACGAAGGGCCGCAGCGCATCGCCAAGTCGTCCGGAGCACAGGGCGGCACCGAGCAGGAACTGCTGCCCGGCATGATCCTCTCGAACGAGCCTGGCTATTACAAGGCCGGCGAATACGGCATCCGCATCGAGAACCTGCAACTGGTCGAGCCGCGCGGGATCGACGGCGCGGAAGGCGCGTTCATGGGCTTCGAGACGCTGACGCTGGCGCCGATCGAGCGGCGGCTGGTCGATCGGGCGCTCATGACGGCGGACGAGATCGCCTGGTGGAACGCCTATCACGCGCGGGTGCTCGATGTGATCGGGGCGCGCCTGGAAGATGAGGCCCGGACCTGGCTGGAACGGCAATGCACGCCGTTGGCCGCCGATGACTGACGCGCCCGATCTGCGCCGCTTTCCGGTCCATCTCGGGCTCGGCGCCGCCGCGACGCCGCAACCCGAGTTCACGGGTATGGAATGGTACGAAGGGTACGCCGCCCGCACCGCCGCCGACGGCGCCGAAGGGCGGCTGGTATCGTTGTACGACTTTTCCGAAAGCTGGGACAGCTGGGAGATGCATCCGCAAGGGGACGAGCTGGTGGTCTGCACCGCCGGCTCCCTGACGCTGGTTCAGAAGCTGGACGGCGGAAGGCTTCGCAAGGTCGAGCTGACGGCCGGAGCCTATGCGATCAATCCGGCCGGCGTCTGGCACACCGCCGATATCCTTGCGCCCGCATCGGCGCTATTCATCACCGCCGGCATCGGGACGATGCACGAGCCGCGCTAAAGTGATTTCGAGGCAGGTGGAATCACCTGCCGGCTCGGAAATCACGGCAAGACAAGGACATCCAGCCTCGTTCCGGTTCAATATGGACCGGAACGAGGCTGATTACGTGCGCATGAATACGCACCGCGAAGCGCGACAATTGGCGACAATTTCGCGGGAAACCGGCATATCCCAGCGACATACGCGGCCTAGAAGCAATATCGGAAGAGCCGCACGGCCCGCTTCCTTCCCCTCCGAGACCGTGCGGCTCTTCCTGTTTTCCTCGGGAGCCAAAAAATGAAGAAACGCACACTTGGGTTGTCCGGCAGCCTGGCCGCATTGGCGCTCGCCGCCGCGGGGGCCGCTTACGCCGCACCGGAGGCCTCGAAACGCGGTCCGGACGCCGATGCCAACGGTGTCGTCACCCGTGGCGAGACGCAGGCACATGCCGGCGCGCTGTTCGCCAGGCTCGACGTCAACAAGGACGGCCAGCTCAACCCGGCCGACCGCGAGGCGCGCCGCGAGCAGCGGCTGGCCGAGCGCTTCGGCCAGCTCGACACCGACAAGAACGGCCAGATCTCGCGCGGCGAATTCGCCGCCCGGCCGACCCGACCCGAGGCCGGACCCGAGGCCAAACCCGACGGCCATCGCGGCTGGCACGGCGGCCACGGCGGCGGCAAACAGGGCGGCGGCTGGAGCGGACACGGTCGCGGCGGCATGATGATGGGCGGCATGATGATGGGCGGCAGGGACATGGCTGCCGACGCCGACGGGAACGGCGCCATCAGCCAGGCGGAATTCACCGCTGCCGCGCTCGCCCGCTTCGACAAGACCGATGCCGACAAGGACGGCAAGGTCACGAAGGAGGAGCGTCGGGCGGCGCGCGAGCAAATGCGGGCCAAGTGGCGGGAGAACCGCTCGCAGGCGGCACCCGCCAAGCCCGCGAGCTGAACGTTGACGCAAGCGTGCGACACACTAACCACTTTGCGCATGAACGACTGTCTTAGATGACCGACGGGACACGGACCCGGCTGCTTCTCGTCGATGACGAGGCGGCGCTGCGCGAACCCCTGGCCGAGTATCTCTCGCGCCAGGGGTTCGACGTGTCGGCGGTGCAGAGCGCCGCCGAGGCGCGCGGCCATCTGCGCGACCATGCGCCCGACCTGATCCTGCTCGACATCATGATGCCGGGCGAGGACGGGCTGTCGCTGTGCCGCCACCTTGTCGAGAGCAAGGCGATCCCGACCATCCTCCTCACCGCGCGGGGCGAGGCGACCGACCGGATCGTCGGGCTGGAGATCGGCGCCGACGACTATGTGGTGAAGCCGTTCGAGCCGCGCGAACTCGTCGCCCGCATCCGCAGCGTGCTGCGCCGCGCCGGCCGGACCACGACCGCCGCGCCGGCCGAGGAGGAGGTCTACGAATTCGAAGGCTGGACGCTCGACCCGCTCAAACGCCGCCTGATCGATCCGGAGGGCGCGTCGGTCGCCATCTCCTCGGTCGAATTCCGGCTGCTGATGGCGTTCCTCGACCACCCGCGCCAGGTGCTCGACCGCGACCGGCTGCTCGACATGGTGCAGGGCCGCGAGGCGCACCTGTTCGACCGCGCCGTCGACAACCAGGTCAGCCGCCTGCGGCGCAAGATCGAGGTCGACAGCCGCAATCCGCAGCTGATCCAGACCGTCTGGGGCGGCGGCTACATGCTCGCGTCGGACGTCAGGCGCACGATCCGGAAAGAACCTTGAGCGGGCCGGAAAGAACCGTGAGCGGGTTCCGCCCCAGGCTCTGGCCGCACAGCATGATGGGCCAGATGCTGCTGGCGGTGGCGCTGGCGCTGTTCCTGGTGCAGGGCCTCGGCGCGTTCCTGATCTATCGCGCGCAGGCGGAGCGGCGCGAGATGGGCCAGGTCCACGCGCTGGCCTTCCGCCTGATCGGCGAGACGCGGGGCGCGGATGTCGCGCGCCAGATGGGTGGCCGGGACTGGGGCCGAAACCGGGACCGGGGCCGGGACGGAGATCCCCATGACGGACGCGGACGCGACGGCAGGCCGTTCCGCATCGATCGCGCCGAAAGCTCGCCGCTTCGCCCCGACGAGCACCGCAACCCCCAGGCCGAGGCCCAGCTAAACCGCATCCTCGCCGAACAGGGCGTCGCCACCGCCGAAGTCGTGGTGGCGGAGCGGCGGATCGAGGACGATCCCACCTCCCTCGCCCGTGCCCAGCGGCGCGCGCGGATTCTGCCCGACAAGGCGCTTGCCGAAAAGGGCTACCATCCGCCCGATACGGTGATCGTCGCGGGCGTGCGGCTGAAGGGCGAGCCGGGCTGGCTGGTGGCGCGCACGCGCGGTCCCGATCCGCAGTGGGACCTCGTCAAGCCGCTGCTGCTGCAGACGCTGGTCATCTACGTCGTGCTGGTCGGCGCGGTGGCGCTGATCATGCGGCGGATCACCCGGCCGCTCGCCTCGCTGACCCGGCGGCTCGAACACTTCGGCCAGACACGCGATCCCGATGGCCAGGTGGAGCCGCAAGGCCCCGATGACATCCGCAGGCTGATCCACGCGCACAACACGATGGAATCGCGGATATCCGCGCTGCTCGACGAGAAGGACGTGATGCTGGGCGCGATCGGCCACGATCTCAAGACGCCGTTGGCGGCTCTTCGCGTGCGGATCGAATCGGTCGAGGACGACACCGAGCGGGCACGGATGGCCGCAACGATCGAGGACATCGTCCGTTCGCTGGACGACATCCTCTCGCTCGCCCGCGTCGGCCGGCCGAGCGACGCGCTCGAGCGCACCGAGCTGTCGGCGCTGGTCGCCTCGGTGGTCGAGGAATACGAGGACATGGGCGAGCCGGTGGAACTGGGCGATACGCGGCGGATCGCGCTTGACTTGCGCCCGACATGGCTGCGCCGCGCGCTGCGCAACCTCATCGGCAACGCGGTGCGCTATGGCGGGGTGGCGCGGGTCTCGCTGGAGCCGGAGGCGGGATACGCCAGGGTCCGCATCGACGATGACGGCCCGGGCATCCCCGAGGACCAGATCGAGAGCATGATGGAGCCGTTCAGCCGGGGCGACCCCTCGCGCAATCGCGGCACCGGCGGCGCCGGTCTCGGCCTCGCGCTGGCGCGCGCCATCGCCGATCAGCACGGCGGCTCGCTGGAGCTTGCGAACCGGCGTGGAGCGGACGGGTCGGTGGCGGGGCTGACCGCGACGCTGCGGCTGCCGCTGGGCGGCTGAGAGCCGAGACCTCCCGCCCCCTACTTCATCTCGTCCAGCGCGGTGGAGAGTTGCGCTCCCAGCCGCTTGTCCAGCTCGCCGCAAGTGCGGACGCGCTCGATCGTGCGCTCCAGCTCCAGCTCGCCGGCGGTCCCGGCGAAGCGCGGCCTGAGGTCGCGGGCGATCTCGTCGGCACGCTCGACCGAGCATTCATACGCGAACAGCAGCGGCAGGCGCGAGGTGAAGAAGATGCCGCTGCTTCCCGTCATCAAGCCGTCGAGGTTTTCCGTGATCCAGCGATAGCCCGCCGCCCGCGTCGCGCCGTGCGACATCAGGTCGTCGAGCAGGGCGCGCCGCTCGGTCATCCGCACGCGCGGGTCGGTGACGACCTTGAACACCCACGGCAGGGTCTTCGCGTCGGCGACCGAGCCAACCGCCTCCAGCGCCGCCGACCGGAACATCGTGTCCTCCGATGCCAGCGCCTTCTCGACCAGCGCGCGCGCCGCCGCGTCGCCCTTGAAATAGACGTGAAGCGGAAGCGCCCGGTCGAACCACACCGGGTCCAGCGCGGCGGCGTCGCCAGCCAGGTAGAGCGCGCCCGCTTCGGCCAGCCGCCGGCGCAGCCGCGACGCCGCCGGTGTCCTCGTGCCCAGCAGCTTGCGCACGATCTGCACCCGGCGCTGCGAGCGTTCGGGCGGCTCGTCCGCATAGGCCCCGGCGCGCGGATCGAACCCGTACCGGCCGAGCAGGGGCGCGTAGATCCGCCCCCTCAGCCGGGTCCATGCGCGGCGGCCGGAAGCGTCGACGATGCCCGAGCCGACCAGATCGCCCAGGGCGTCGGTCGCGGCATCGGCGGCGTAAGTATCGGGATGGCGCGACAGGACCCGTGCCAGCCGCACCAGTTCGGACACGTTGCCGCGCCCGGCATAGACGCTGGCGGCAAGCGAATCGGCGACCGCCTGCGCCTCGCCTCCCGAAAGGGTGTCGGCGATGGCGATCAGCGCGTTCCACTGCCGCTCGCCCAGCTCGAACCGGTAGTACCCGGCCCCGTCCGCATTGGGGATCAGCGCGCCCGCGCCCTTGACCGTGAAGCTTGCGATCTTGGCGGTCAGCAGCTCGCAATGCCGTTCGCCCTCGCCGGACGCCACGCGCACGCACAGCGGCACGCCCCATTGCCTCTCCGGGGGATCGACGCCTTTCACCGCGTAAGGCATCTGGCCGACGCGCACGGTATCGCCCTGGCGATTGAACACGAGCAGGGGCACGCCCTGCTGGTCGACGAAGCTGCGCATCGCCGGGACGATGCGCGGGTCGCCCGCTTCCTCGGCCAGCGCCGCGAAGAAATCGACGCTGGTCGCCGTGCCGTGACGATGGCCGGCGATGTAGCGCCGCACTCCGCTGCGGAATTTCTCGTCGCCCAGGAAGGCCGCGATCATGGCGACGACGTGGCCGCCCTTGCCATAAGTGATCGTGTCGAAGGCGCCGTCGATCTGCGCGTCGCTCTCGATCGGCTGGCGGATCGGGCGCCCGGCGAGCAGCGTGTCGGTGTTCATCGCCGCGAACCCTTCGGCCAGCGCGCCCGCCCCGACGTTGAGGCCGGGCCGCCAGGCGTCGCCGATGCGGTAGCCGATCCAGTTGGCGAAGCTCTCGTTCAGCCACAGGTCGTCCCACCAGCGCGGGGTCACGAGATCGCCGAACCACTGGTGGCCCAGCTCATGCGCCACCACCATCCCGAACTTGCGCTGCTGCGCGGTCGAGGCGTTGTCGGGCAGGGTCAGCAGATCGTCGCGATAAAGATCGGCGCCGGCGTTCTCCATCGCGCCGGGCATGATCGGCGAGGTGATCTGGTCGAGCTTGGGATACGGGAAAGCGCTGCCGAAATAGTCCTCCAGCAGGCGCACGATCCGCGCCGATTCGCGCAGGGCAAAGTCCAGCCTGTCGGCGTTGGGGCGGGTCGAGACCACGCGCAGCGGCAGCGGGTCCGCCCGTTGCGGCGTCGGGGAAACCTCGCCCTTCGCCACGACGAACGGGCCGGCCATCATCGCCACCAGATACGTCGGCAGCGGCAGGGTCCTGGCGAAGCGGTGGACGGTGAGACCGGCCGCCGAACTGGTCGCCACTTCCGGCGCGTTGCCGATCGCGGTGAGGCCGGCGGGAGTGCGCAAGGTCACCTCGAACGGCGTCTTGAACGAAGGCTGGTCGAACGAAGGGAAAGCGGCGCGCGCGTCGATCGACTGGAACTGCGACCATAGATACCACTGCCCGTCCACCTGGGCGCGGAACAGGCCGGAGGGCGAGTCATTGAAGGCGGCGTCGTACTCGAAACGCAGCGTCACCGCTCCGGCGGGCAGCGGCTCGACGAAACCTATGCGGGCGAGGCCGCCGGGCGAAAGCTGCTCCCAGCGGCCGGGCACTTCCCGGTCGCCGAGTTTCGCGACGACGCGATGAATCGCGAGATCGCGGCCGTGAAGGAGAATTTGCGCCGAGGGGCGAGCCAGTGTGACGTCGATCTCGGTCCGCCCGGAAAAGCGCGGCCGCGAGGGATCGACGGTGAGATCGAGACGATAGGCCTGCGGCACCGCGCTGTCGTCAAGAGCGCCGTGCCGGGGCTGGACCGATGGCGCGGAACCCGGCGGGGCCGTATCCTGGGCCGTATCCTGGGCCAGAGCCGCGTGCCGACAACCGATTGCAAGGCTCGCAATTGCGAAAAGACCGATCAGACTTCTCGAAAACGTGACTATCGGGCCTCTCCACGCGGGCAGGACGGCCGACTACCCTAGCGAAGGATGACTTCGGTTCAAATCCCTTCGTCATTGCGACGCCGGACCTGATCCGGGGGAAGCAATCCAGGGCGGTGGAGTTCGGCCCCTGGATTGCTTCGCTTCGCTCGCAATGACGAGGTGCAATTTGGCGAAGTCCGGCGGGATTGTCTTCATTGCCCCATTCGCTGGAACGTGATGACTTTAAGTCCTTCGTCATTGCGAGGAGCGTAGCGACGAAGCAATCCAGGGCCGTACTTCACCGCCCCGGATTGCTTCCCCCGGATCAGATCCGAGGTCCCCGCAATGACGAAAGTATTCCGCCCCGCGACGCCTACCGCATCAGCCCGCCGATCACGTTGCGCACGAAGCTGCCGAACAGCCCGCCGCCAAGCTGCGTGGCGAGCGTGCCGGCCGCCGCAGTCGCCGCGTTGCGCGCGGGATTGGAGCTGGACTTGCGGCCCGTCACTTTCGCCGCGATGATCACCGCGGCCGAGCTTGCCGCCGCCTTCGCCGCCGCGCTCCCCGCCTTCTGCCACATCGAGGTGGTCTTGCGCGGCTGGGCGCGCACCGCTTCCTCGCCCTTTTCCTCCACCTCTTTCGCGGTCTCGGCCGCGTCAGCGGCCTTGGCGAGCAGGACTTCCTCGGCGCTCTCGCGGTCGACGCGCTCTTCGTACTTGCCCTCGTGCGGGCTGATCGACTGGATGATCGCGCGCTCCTTCTCCGTCACCGGCCCCA
>DATEEM010000077.1:0-3275 GCA_035281125.1 Sphingomicrobium sp.
CCGCGCCGGCCGCGACGTCATCATCGACGCGTCGGTCGACCCCGACATCCTCGGCGGAATCGTCGTCAAGCTGGGAAGCCAGCAAATCGACTCCTCGATCCGCACCAAACTCAACCGACTCGCCAAGGCGATGAAAGGCTAAGCAAGAATCATGGACATCCGCGCCGCTGAAATCTCCCGCGTGATCCGCGACCAGATCGCGAATTTCGCCGCCGACGCCGAGGTCTCCGAAGTCGGCACCGTGCTCTCGGTCGGCGACGGCATCGCCCGCATCTACGGCCTCGACAATGTCCAGGCCGGCGAGATGGTCGAGTTCGACAATGGCATCAAGGGCATGGCGCTCAACCTCGAGGCCGACAATGTCGGCGTCGTGATCTTCGGCACCGACGCCGACATCAAGGAAGGGTCGACCGTCCGCCGCACCGGCGCGATCGTCGACGTCCCGATCGGCAAGGGCCTGCTCGGCCGCGTGGTCGACGCGCTCGGCAACCCGATCGACGGCAAAGGTCCGATCGAGGCCACCGAGCGCCGGCGCGTCGAGGTCAAGGCGCCCGGGATCATCCCGCGCAAATCGGTCCACGAGCCGGTGCAGACGGGCCTCAAGGCGCTCGACGCCCTCGTCCCAATCGGCCGCGGCCAGCGCGAGCTGATCATCGGCGACCGCCAGACCGGCAAGACCGCCGTCGCGCTCGACACCTTCATCAACCAGAAGGAGGTCAACAAGGGCAAGGACGAGAGCCAGAGGCTCTACTGCATCTATGTCGCTATCGGGCAGAAGAGGTCGACCGTGGCCCAGATCGTCCGGGCGCTCGAGGAGAATGGCGCGATGGAATATTCCATCGTCGTCGCCGCGACCGCGTCGGAACCGGCGCCGCTGCAGTTCCTCGCCCCCTACACCGGCTGCGCGATGGGCGAATATTTCCGCGACAACGGCATGCACGCCGTGATCGTCTATGACGACCTCTCCAAGCAGGCCGTCGCCTACCGCCAGATGTCGCTGCTGCTGCGCCGCCCGCCGGGCCGCGAAGCCTATCCGGGCGACGTCTTCTACCTTCACAGCCGGCTGCTCGAGCGCGCCGCCAAGATGAACGACGATCATGGCGCCGGCTCGCTGACTGCATTGCCGGTCATCGAGACGCAGGCGGGCGACGTGTCGGCCTACATCCCGACCAACGTCATCTCGATCACCGACGGCCAGATCTTCCTCGAGACGGACCTGTTCTACCAGGGCATCCGCCCGGCGATTAACGTCGGCCTCAGCGTCAGCCGCGTCGGCTCGGCCGCGCAGACCAAGGCGATGAAGAAGGTCGCCGGCTCGATCAAGCTCGATCTCGCCCAGTATCGCGAGATGGCCGCCTTCGCCCAGTTCGGCTCGGACCTCGATGCCGCGACGCAGCGCCTGCTCGCCCGCGGCGCCCGCCTGACCGAGCTGCTGAAGCAGCCGCAGTTCAATCCGATGCCAATCGAGGAGCAGGTCGCCTCGATCTTCGCGGGAACGCAGGGCTTCCTCGATTCGATCGATACCAAGGACGTGGTCCGCTACGAAGCGGCGATGCTGAGCTTCCTTCGCTCTGACAAGCCGAAGGTTCTCAAGGCGATCCGCGACAGCAAGGAGCTGAAGGACGACACGGCCAAGGCACTGACGGACGCCCTCACCGAGTTCGGGAAGACGTTCGCCTAAATGGCCAGCCTCAAGGCCCTCAAGATCCGCATCGGCTCGGTCAAGTCGACGCAGAAGATCACCAAGGCGCTGAACATGGTCGCGGCGTCGAAGCTTCGCCGCGCCCAGCAAAACGCGACCGCGGCGCGGCCCTATTCGACGCGCATGACCGACGTCGTGGGCTCGCTCGCGGCGAAAATCACGGCGGGGCCGCAAAGCCCGAAGCTGCTGAGCGGCACGGGCAAGGACGACACCCACCTGATCATCGTCGCGACCAGCGACCGGGGGCTCGCTGGCGCGTTCAACACCAACATCGTGCGCGCCGCGCGCAAGAAAGCCGACGACCTGATCGCCGAGGGCAAGACGGTGTTCTTCTACATCGTCGGCCGAAAGGGCCGGCCGGTCCTGCAGCGGCTGTTCCCCAAGCAGATCATCGCGCAGTACGACACCAGCGAAATGAAGGCGCCGACCTACGCCGATGCCCAGGCGATCGCGAAGGACGTCATCGACCGGTACGAGACCGACGGAATCGACGTGGTCCATCTCGCCTACGCCAACTTTCGCTCGACCCTGGTCCAGGAGCCGGCGGTCGACCAGATCATCCCGGTCCCGCCGCGTGCCGCCGAGGAGCAGGCCGGCCCGGCATCGCTCGCTGCCGTCGAATATGAGCCCGACGAGGAGGAGATCCTCAATGACCTCATTCCGCGCAATATCGCGGTCCAGGTCTATCGCGCTTTGCTCGAGAACCAGGCCGGCTTCTACGGCTCGCAGATGACCGCGATGGACAATGCGACGCGCAATGCCGGCGACATGATCAATCGCCTGACGATCCAGTACAACCGGACCCGCCAGGCCGCGATCACCACGGAATTGGTTGAAATCATTTCGGGCGCCGAGGCGCTCTAACCGCTTTGAAGGCAAGGAAGACAGACATGGCCACCGCCGCCGACACCAAGCCCCGCACTCGCGCCAGGAAGGCGACCGCGACCAGCGCGACTGGTTCGGGTCCGGCGAACGTCGCCGCGCCGAGCAACCTCACCGGCCGGGTCGCGCAGGTGATCGGCGCAGTCGTCGACGTCGCCTTCGAGGGTGAGCTTCCGCCGATCCTCGGCGCGCTCGAGACCGACAACCAGGGCAACCGCCTGGTCCTCGAGGTCGCCCAGCACCTCGGCGAGAATATGGTCCGCACGATCGCCATGGACTCGACCGACGGCCTGACCCGCGGCCAGGTGGTCAACGCGACCGGCTCGGAAATCCGCGTCCCCGTCGGCCCGAAGACGCTTGGGCGCATCATGAATGTCATCGGCGAGCCGATCGACGAGCGCGGCCCGATCGGCAGCGACATGACGGCGCCGATCCACGCCGAAGCGCCGGCCTTCGTCGACCAGTCGACCGAAGCCTCGATCCTGGTCACCGGGATCAAGGTTATCGACCTGCTCGCGCCTTATGCGCGCGGCGGCAAGATCGGCCTGTTCGGCGGCGCCGGCGTCGGCAAGACCGTGCTCATCCAGGAGCTGATCAACAATATCGCCAAGGGGCACGGCGGCGTTTCGGTGTTCGCCGGCGTCGGCGAACGGACGCGCGAGGGCAACGACCTCTACCACGAGTTCCTCGA
>DATEEM010000078.1:0-28334 GCA_035281125.1 Sphingomicrobium sp.
AGCTGGCAGGTGAAGGCCTTGGTCGAGGCGACGCCGATCTCTGGACCCGCGTGCGTCGGAAGCAGGAGGTCGGCTTCGCGGGCCATGGAGCTGGTGGGGACGTTGACGACGACGACGATCCGCTGCCCTTCCGAACGCGCGTGGCGCAGTGCCGCGAGGGTGTCCGCGGTCTCGCCCGACTGGGAAATGAACAGCGCCAGCCCGCCCGGCTCGAGCACCGGTTGGCGGTAGCGGAACTCGCTCGCGACATCGATATCAACGGGCACGCGGGCGAATTGCTCGAACCAATATTTGGCAACCAGCCCGGCATAATAGCTCGTCCCGCAGGCGACGATCGTGAGCCGGCGGATGTCGGACAGATCGAAGTCGAAATCGGGCAGCGCGATTTCACCCTCGAACGGGCGGACATAGCTTTGCAGGGTCTGCGCCACGACCAGCGGCTGCTCGAAAATCTCCTTCTGCATGTAATGGGCATAATTCCCCTTCTCGACCGGCGCCGACGACGCGCCCGATTCAACGATCTCGCGGGCCGCGGGCCGATTGTCGTGATCGAAGATCTCGATCCGGTCGCGACGGACGACCGCCCAGTCGCCCTCGTCGAGATAGGCGATGCGCTGGGTCCACGGCGCGACCGCCAGGGCGTCGGAGCCGAGGTAATTCTCGCCCTCGCCGTAGCCGACCGTCAGCGGCGCTCCCATGCGCGCGCCGATGATTAGGTCCGGATGGTCGCCGAACAGGAAGGCGATGGCAAAGGCGCCGGTAAGCCTCGGCAGCACCGCCGCGACCGCGTCCTGGGGCGATGCGCCGCGCTCGACCTCGCGCGCGACGAGGTGTCCGACGACCTCGGTGTCGGTTTCGCTTTCGAACCTCCGCCCGTCGGCGATCAGCTCGTCCCGGAGCGGCTTGAAGTTCTCGATGATGCCGTTGTGGACCAGCGCGACGGATCCGACGATGTGCGGGTGGGCGTTGCCGACCGTCGGCGCGCCATGCGTGGCCCAGCGGGTGTGGGCGATGCCGGTGATGCCATGCAGCGGATCGGCGGCGAGCTCGCGCGCGAGATTGTCGAGCTTGCCCTCGGCACGGCGACGGACCAGCTGGCCGTTGTCGATGGTGCAGATGCCGGCGGAATCATAGCCGCGATATTCGAGCCGTTTGAGCCCGTCGTAGAGCCGCTGCGCGACATCCGACTTCCCGACAATCCCGACGATCCCGCACATCCTGCATCGACCTCGCAAAAGCTGAACTAGGCAAAGCTTCGCTAACGTTATTGTTGCCCGCGCGCACCAGTTTCCGGCGGTCGAATATGGGCTCTTTCGTTTGTCGATTCCCCTGCTAGGGTACCGCCACAGCGGAAGGGGGAAATTTCTCCGTGTATTGGAAATCTTTAGGCGCCGCGGCACTGATCGCGGCGGGCGCAGCGTCGGCGGAAGCCCCGATGCCCGAATCTGCGCGAAGCTGCGACATTCACGTTTATCCGGCGGACGGCGTTCACAGCGTCGGCGAGGATTTCGACGCAGTGAAGCGCGTCGACCAGGATCTGCGCGATTATTACCGCGCCGCCGGCCGTTCACTCGATTGGCTGACTCCGGACCGCCAGCTCACGCTGATCAGCCAATTGCCGATCGCCCGATTGATCGGCGCCGACAACAGCCCGACCACGATGCATTCCGAACCGCTGAGCCGCCACCAGGCGCTGGAGCCGGGGCCCCGCCAGCCCGGCGCGGGCTGCGTCGTCGAGGTCATGCTTCCGCAACTGATGCTCGAGCGCGGCGGCCTGGCTGGCCGGTCCCTGCGCGTTTTTGGCGTCGTGCGCCGGTACGACAACGGCGCGCTCACCCGCAGCTACAGCGGCTTTGCCTCAAGTTCGATGGAAGGATTCCGTCTCAAGGCGCCGGAGGACGCCCCGGCTGCAACCTCGCTGGTCGAGCAGGCCTATCGTGGGGCGGTCGAAACGGTGCTCCGTAATTCCACGAAGATTCCACGAAAATAGTGACCAGAAAGGATATCCAGGTGAAGTCTCTCTTAATTCTTTCCGCGAGCCTGGCAGCGCTCGCGGCGCCCGCGGCGGCCCAGAATTCTAGCGCAGCGCCCGCCATCGAACCCGCGGCTGCCGAACAGGCCGCTTCGACGGCCGAACCCGCGCCAGCGCCCCTGCCCGTCGCTGCGCCGCCCGCCCTCCTCGCGACCCCGGCCGAGCCGCAGTGCGAACTGCACGTCTGGCCGGCCGAACGCTTCCAGGCCATGACGACCGGCTGGCTCGGCGGCGGGCTGATCGACGCCGCGATCCACGCCGAAGGCGACAAGGCGCGCCGCTCGCACCTGGCGTCGGCACTCGACAGCGAGGGGCAACTCCACTCGCTGAAAACGCTCGATCTGGTGAGCCTGCTTCATTTGCCGCCGTCCAAGATCGTGACGCATTCCGAGGCGCTCGACCGCAAGACGGTGAACAAGATCAAGACGCGGCGCTCGAACTCGACGGCGCCATGCTATTCGGAGCTGATCGTCACCGACGTTTTCTACCACAAGGCCGCGATGTGGGGCCGTTCGCTTCGGACCAGCTTCATGCTCCGTCAGTTCCCGGAAGGCGCCGGTGAGCCGACGATCCGCAAGACCACCGGCGGAAACGGGCTCAAGATTTTCCCGGCAAAGGAAGGCGAGGACACGACCGCGGCCGATGCCGAGCTGGTGTCCGTCTTCCAGAAGAACTTCACCGAAGCGGCCGCGAACTTCGCGAAGCAGTCGCGGTAAGCCGGGCTGAGGGCTATTCCGCCGCTTTGCGAGTCATGCGCTCGCGAAAGCGGCGGGCCCAGCCGGCAATCCCCTTCTGCTCGGTGCGTTCGACCGCGAGGCTGTCGGCCTCGACGTCTTCGGTGATCACCGAGCCCGCGCCGACGATCGCGCCAGGCCCGATCGTCACCGGCGCGACCAGCGCCGTATTCGAGCCGATGAACGCCCCTGCCCCGATCACCGTCCGATACTTGCCGAACCCGTCGTAATTACAGGTGATCGTCCCCGCGCCGATATTGGCGCCCGCGCCGACCTCGGCGTCACCGACATATGACAGGTGGTTGACCTTGGCGCCGTCGCCGACTTCGGCCTTCTTCAGCTCGACGAAATTGCCGACCTTGCTCGCATCGCCAAGCCGCGTGCCCGGGCGGATGCGCGCGAACGGCCCGATGCTCGCCTTCGCGCCGATCGATGCCCCCTCGATATGGCTGAAGGCCTTGATCACGGCCCCGTCCGCGACCGCGACGCCCGGGCCGAAGACAACGTGGGGCTCGACCGTCACGTCGCGGCCGAGCCTCGTGTCGTAGGCGAACCACACGCTTTCCGGATCGATCAGCGTCGCGCCCTCGTCGAGCGCCTGCTCGCGCCGGCGGCGCTGCCAGTCGAGCTCGAGGTGGGCGAGCTCGGCGCGGCTGTTGACGCCGGCCGTCTCATATGGATCGCCTTCGATGACGACCGCCTCGCGGCCCTCCCCTGCGGCGACGTTGACGATGTCCGGAAGATAATATTCCTTCGCGGCATTGTCGTTGCCGACCTGGTCCAGCCAGCGGAACAGGTCGGGCGCGCGAACCGCCATCATTCCCGAATTGCACAGCCGGACAGCCCGTTCCGCCTCGGTCGCGTCGCGATATTCGACCATCTTCGAGATCCGGTCGCCTTCGCCGAGAATGATCCGGCCATATTTCGCCGGGTCCGCCGGACATGAGGCGAGAACGACCACGCCCGGGCCGGCATCGCCGTCGAGGCGCTCAAGCATCCGGGTGAGCGTTTCGGCCTCGACGAACGGCGTGTCGCCGTAGAGCACGAGCACCGGGCCGTCATATCCCTCAAGCGCGCTTTGCGCCTGCTGGACGGCATGACCCGTCCCCTTCTGTTCGGCCTGGTGAACGACCGTCACGTCGCGGCCTCTAAGCGCGAGCTCGACCTGGTCCCGACCCTTGCCGACGACGACGATCCGTCTTTCGGCGCCGAGCCGGTCGACTCGATCGAGCAGGTGGAGCAGGAGCGGCCGGCTGGCGATCGGGTGAAGCACCTTGTGCGTATCGGAACGCATCCGGGTGCCCTGGCCCGCGGCCAGGATCACGACGGCGAAGCGGCGCGGATCGGTCATCGCCGCGAGCAATGGCATGGCGCCATGCCGAGCGCCAGAGTCGATGCGCGCGCCTAGCGCAGCGCGTAGGCTTCGTTGCCGACGAAACCGACCCTTGTGACCCCCGCGCGCTTGATGTGGGCCAGGACCCGGTCGACGATTTCGTAGCGAGCGGCGGCGTCGGGTCTCAGATGCAGCTCCGGTTCGGGGCGCATGCGGCCCGTCACAGCGAGCTGATGGCGAAGGCCGGTCTCGCCAACATCGACGCCGTTCCACAGGATCGCGCCCAAGCGGGTGATCACGACCTCGTTCTTCGCGGCGTTCGGCTTCGGGCAGTGGCCGCACGACGGAATGTCGAGCTTCACGGCGTGGGTTTGGACCGGGATGGTGACGATGAACATTACGAGAAGAACGAGCATGACGTCGATCAAGGGCGTCGTGTTCATCTCCGGAAGCGGCTGCGCATGCGCGGACCGAGAAGCATGTCCCATGAGCGATCCCCTTCGATCGCACGTTACATCATATCATTAGATCGGGCAATCGCCGGCCGGCGGGCGAACGAAAAAGGGCGGCCCCGGCAGGACCGCCCTTGATCTCCGGAACGCTCGAGGCGCCCCTAGAAAATGTTCATATAATATTCGTTCCCGACGAAGCCCATCTTCTGGACGTGGGCCCGCTTGGTGATCGCCAGCACCTCGTCGACCAGCTCGTAGCGCGCGGTCGAGTCGGGCTGAAGATGAAGCTCCGGGATCGGATTCATCTGCTGGGTGATCTCCAGATACTGGCGCAGCTGCTGCTGGCTGACCGGGCTGCCGTTCCACAGGATCTGGCCGTTGGCGGTGACCACGATCTTGTTCTTGACCGGCTCGATCGGCGGCGGCTGCTGGTTCGGCGTCGCGACCGGCAGGTCGAGCTTCACCGCATGGGTCTGGATCGGAATCGTGATGATGAACATGATCAGCAGGACAAGCAGGACGTCGATCAGCGGCGTCACGTTGATATCCAGCACCGGTTCACCCTGCGGGTTGTCGCCGGTGGTCTGCATTGACATGGCAAATAACTCCTATTCGGCCCGCACGCCTTCCAGCGGCTCCGGTTCAGAAATGAACCCGACGCGCTGGAAACCCGCCTGCTGCATGGTGATGATGGTGGCGCCGATGCACTTGTACTGCGTGTCGACGTCGCCGCGAATATGCGCCTCCGGCATATTCTCCTCGGTCACGTTCTTCACCCCGCCGACGTCCTCGATCAGCTTCTTCAGCCGGGCGACGGCCCGGTCCAGCAGTTCCTTCTGCGAGACCTTGGTCATCCCCCAATAGACGTCGCACGTTCCGTTCGGCCCGTTCTTGACGCTGAGCAGCACGTTTTCCGGCTTGGTCGTCGTTGCCTCGTAGCGCACCTTGGGCAGCGTCACCGGGACGGTCTGCTTGATGACCGGGACGGTGATGAGGAAGATAATCAGCATCACGAGCATCACGTCGGTCAGTGGGACGACGTTGATGTCCGACAGTGTCTCTTCTTCGTCTTCTAAGACTTGGCCTGCCATACGGCTGGGTTCTTTCTTCTTCGTGGTCCAGCCGGGCCTAGCCGGAGAACGGCCAGGCCCGTCTTGGGGTTACTTCGCCGGAGTCGGAGTCCGCACCGGTTCCGCCGGCGCCGTGCCGGTCCGCGTCTGGCCGCCGGCCCGGGCCGGGCTCGGTCCGCCGATTTGCGGCTTAACCGCGCCGTTGGACATCAGGTAGCCGTGCAGGTCGTTGGTGAAGGCCGCGAGGTCCTCCATGATCGACTTGTTGCGGCGGACCAGCCAGTTGTAGGCGAGCACCGCCGGCACGGCCACGACCAGGCCGAGCGCGGTCATGATCAGCGCTTCGCCGACCGGGCCGGCGACGGCGTCGATCGAGGCTTGGCCCTTGGCGCCGATGTTGATCAGCGCGCGGTAGATGCCGACGACGGTGCCGAATAGGCCGATGAACGGAGCGGTCGAGCCCACGGTGGCGAGGAATGCGAGGCCCTCGCCGAGGCGCGCGCCGATCGCGCCCTGGCTCCGCGCCAGGCTATTCGCCATCCAATCGTGCTGATCGATCGGGTCGGTCAGCTTGCTGTGCTGCTCCTGCGCCAGCAGCGCGTCGTCCACGATCGCGCGATAGGCGCTGCGCGATTCGAGCTTGGTCGCCGCTTCGCGCAGGTTGGGCGAGTTCCAGAAGCTCGCCCGCACCTTGCGGCCCTGGGCGATGATCTTCTGCTGCTGCATCAGCTTGGTGAACAGGATGTAGAACGAGAAGATCGACATGAGGACGAGGATCACGAACGTCGAGATCGCGATGATTCCGCCCTGCTTGAGTGCGGGGATCAGGCCGTAAGGGTTGGCGCCTTGGTGGCCGGCTTCTGCTGCTTGCATTGCTGTGCTTTCCTTCTGAAATCAAAAATAAGTCGTCGTTAAACTTGTGACGGACTCACTCCGAAATCCGCCACGTCAGGCTGGCGGGGAACGTTCCCGTCGTCGGATTGCCATTGCCGTCCTGAGCCGGCGAGAAGCGCGCCCGCGCGGTCAACAGCCGACAGCTGGCGTTGTCCAGCGCCCGGGAACCGCTCGATCCCGTGACGGAGCAGCCCGCGACGCGGCCGTTCGGACCGACCGTCAGCGACACGCGAACCGTCCCTTGCTCATTATTGTCCAGCGCGCTCGGCGGATAGTCGTCGCCGCTGATCAATCCCTGGAGGTTGCCGACGACGCTCTTCGGCTGGCTCTGGCGCGGCGGCGGCGGCGGCGGCGGCGGCGGCGGGGCCGGCGGAACGACGCGCGGGAGCACCGGAGGCGCCGGGATCGTCGTGATCTGGGGTGGTGGCGTGACCGTCTGGACCAGCGGCGGCGGGGTCATCGGCGGCGGCGGCACGTCCGGCATGTCCTTGGGCGGCGGCGGCGGCTCTTCCGGCGGCGGCGGCGCTTCTTCGATGTCGACGACCTTGAGGTTCTCGGCCGCTTTCTTGATCACGTTATAGGCGAGGCCGGTAACGATCGCGTAGCCCAGGGCGGCCTGCAGGACCACGACCATGATGATCGCCACCGTCCGGTTGCCGCTAAGCTCCTTGCGTTGGGCGTATGACATTAAACCCTAATTCTCCTCGACACGCCGTGTGGACAACACGGCCAGACGGGGCATCCAGACGCGCGCCCAGCCTGCTTGTAGAACTTCCGATGTATCAACATATCATCGGCCGCAAGCGCGCTTCCTTATCTCCGGCTCAAAGGCCGCGCAACGGATTTTGTTCCACCACCGGAAGGCGTGAAACCGCTACTCCTGACCAGCCGTCTTCAACTGCCCGGCCAGGCCCCGGAAAAGGAAGCGATTTCCACCCCGACGCCGGCCGCATCCGGGTACACGTCGGGCTTCGACGTGCGTACCCTGAGGTCGCGCACCCCGCGGAAGGCGCCGACCCGGTCGAACACCGCATGGGCGAGCGTTTCCTGAAGATTGTACCGGCGGGCCGCCGCGAGCGCTTCGATCTCTGCGCGCAGGAAGTCGTAATTCCACGCGCGCTCGGGATCGTCCTCGGCTGGCGCATTCACGTTGTCGAGCCAGATCTCGACGCTGACCAGCAGGCGCTGCGGCGACCCGACCTCGAAATCGTGGAACCCGATGTCGGCCTGCACGGCGAGCCCCTCGAGCAGGATTCGGGCCGAGCGGACCGCGAGGCGGTCGGGCACCAGGCCGCTGAGCTTGGTCTCGTTCACCGGGCGGCCAGGAACTGGACGTCGCGGTCGAGACCGAGGAAGCGCTGGCCCGAATCGATCGTCAGCACCTCGCCGGTCACGCAGCGCGCGCCGATCAGGTAGCGGAGCGCGCCGACGACATCCTCGGGCTCGACGCCGCGGCGGAGCGGATTTCGGGAGTGCATGGCCGCGAAATTCTCCTCGCTCTGCCCGCTCGACCGCAACATCAGGGCGGGCGCGATCCCATTCACCCGAATCCCCTTGGGCGCAAGGGCTCGAGCGGCCAGCTCGGTGAGCCCGGCCAGCGCCTGCTTCGACAGGGTGTAGCTGAGAAAATCCGGGTTCGGCGCGGCAAGCTTCGCATCGAGCAGGTTGACGACCAAGGCGTCGGCGGCGCCGTCCTGCTCCCGCGCGAATCGTTCGACCAGGAGGATCGGGGCGCGCACGTTGACGTCCATGTGGGCGGCGAACTCCGCGGCGTCGAACGCCCCCAGCCCGTCCCAGGCGAACCGCGCGGCATTGTTGACCAGCAGCCGCACCGGCGGAAGCCCCTTGGCGGCGGCGAAGATGGTCTCCGCGCAGCTCGTTTCGGCGAGGTCGGCGACCGCCTTTGCTGCGCCCGCGGGAACCTCGTCGAATTCGCGTCGCACGTGCGCGACGACCGACCAGCCGTCGGCGACCAGGGCGCTTGCGACGAATTGGCCGATGCGCTTGCCGGCGCCGGTGACGATCGCGGTTCGTGCCTCGGCCATGGCTTCGTCATTGCTTCGCTTCGTTGCCGATGACAACAGGGCGGCCCATGCCCGAGACGCGGCCACCGATCGAACTTGCGGGGATCAGCCTCGCCGAGCTCCAGAGGCTGATCGACGACCGCCGCCTGCCGCCCGTCGACCGGTGGAATCCCGCGCGCTGCGGCCATTCCGAGATGCGCATCGCCCGCGACGGCACCTGGTACCATCAGGGCACGCCGATCCGCCGCCCGGCGCTCGTGCGCCTGTTCTCGACCGTGCTGCGGCGCGAAGCCGACGGCCGCCACATGCTCGTCACGCCCGTGGAGAAGCTCGAGATCGACGTCGAGGCGACCGCCTTCCGCGCGGTCGAGATGCGGACGGAAGGTTCGGGCCGGAAGCGGAGCATCGCCTTCCGGCTCGACAGCGGCGACGCCGTCATCCTGGGTCCCGACCATCCGCTGAAGGTCGTCGACACCGGCGGCGGGCCCTCGCCGCGGATTCTCGTCCGTCATGGGCTCGAGGCCGAGCTCGCGCGGCCGGTGTATTACGAGCTGGCCGAGATCGCGATCGCCGAAGGGCAGACGCCGCCCGGCTTGTGGAGCGGCGGCCGGTTCTTCGCGCTGGAAGCCGCAGCGTGACGCTGGCCGATCGGCTGCGCGATGCGCTCGAGGCAGCCCCCGACGCTGACTTGCTGACCGGGGATCTTGTCGAGCACGACCCGAACAGCGGCACCGAGGCGGCGGTGCTGGTGGCGATCACCGAGCGCTCCGAGCCCGGCGTGATCCTTACCGTCCGCCGCGAACATCTTCGGACGCATGCGGGACAGGTCGCCTTCCCGGGCGGGCGGATCGAGCCCGGCGAGGACGCCATCGCCGCGGCCGTGCGCGAAGCTCAGGAGGAAATCTTGCTCGATCCGGCGGTGGTCGAGGTCGTCGGCGCGATCGCCCCCTACCGCACCGTTACCGGTTACCGCGTGACCCCGGTGCTTGGCGTAATCCCGCCGGACGTGCCGCTCGAGCCCCACGAACATGAGGTCGCCGACTGGTTCGAGGCGCCGCTGCAATATCTGATCGACCCGGCCAACCAGCAAATGCGCAGCGCCCTGTTCCAGGGACGCGAGCGCCACTATTGGGAGATCGTCTGGAACGAACGCAGGATCTGGGGGGCGACCGCGGCGATGATCGTGAACCTGTCGCGCAGGCTGCAATGGAGCTGAAGCTCGACGCGGCAAGGTGGTGGCGGCAGCCCGGGATGCGCCAGCTCCTCGAGGCGCTCGGCGCGCGGGATGGGCTGACCCGGCTGGTCGGCGGCACCGTGCGCGACGAGCTGCTCGGCATCCCCCACAGCGACGTCGATCTTGCCACCCGCCTCGACCCGCACGACGTCGTCGAGCGGCTCGAATCGGCGCGCATCAAGGCCGTCCCAACCGGGATCGATCACGGCACGGTCACCGCGGTCAGCCGCGGCCAGGTCGCCGAGATCACGACCTTGCGCCGCGACGTCTCGACCGACGGCCGCCGCGCCACTGTCGCCTTCACCGAGGACTGGAAAGAGGACGCCGCCCGCCGGGACTTCACCATCAATGCCTTGTCAGCCGACTCGGTCAGCGGCCGGATCTACGATTATTTCGGCGGGCTCGAGGACCTTGAGGCGCGTCGCATCCGCTTCATTGGCGACCCCCTGCAGAGAATAGCCGAGGATCATCTGCGGATCTTGCGCTTCTTCCGCTTCCACGCCCGTTTCGGGACCGGCGATCCCGACGCGGCAGGGCTGGACGCTTGCGCGGCGCGGGCCAACGACCTGATGACCTTGTCGCGCGAGCGGATCGCCGACGAGTTGCTCAAGCTGCTCGCGTTGCCGGACCCAGCCGCGACCGTGGCGGTGATGCTTCAGCGCGGAATTCTCGCGCCGGTGCTGCCGGAGATTGCGTCCGAGCGCCTGCCCAGCCTCGAGGCGCTGATCGCGACGGAGCGGAAGGCGTCGTTCGAGCCCGATGCGCTGCGGCGGCTTGCGACCCTGCTGCCGCGCGACGCCGCGGTCGCCGAGGATGTCGCGGCGCGGCTTCGGCTGTCGAACAAGTCTCGCAAGCTCCTCGCTTGCGCTGCCGGAAGCGAGCTCTTCAGCTCGCCCCGCGTGCTCGCCTACCGCGTCGGGACGGCTTGTGCAGTCGATCGTTTGCTGCTCGCCGGACAGGCCTCCATGGCGGTCGAAGTCGCCGCCTGGAAGCCGCCGAGGCTCCCGGTCAGCGGCGGATCGCTCATCAAGCGCGGGCTTGCCGAAGGACCGATCGTTGCGCGCACGCTGCGCCGGATCGAGGACGATTGGGTCGAGGCGGGATTTCCGGCTGGCGATGAGCTCGACGCGATCGTCGATCGGGCGCTTGCCGACGCTCAATAGGGCTGTGCAGCTAGAATCGGAACGTGAAGGACACCGCCGGCTTGCGGTGACGGATCGACCGCCCGTCGACGCGAAACTCCGGCCCCAGCTTCGGCCGGCTGAGCGTGATCAGGCCGAGGCCGAAGCGCGCATTGGGCAAGATTTCGGTGTCGGCAACGATCGCGATCGCGGACGGCAGGGCCGGATTGCGCGCGGGGGTTTCGGTCACGCGAATGTCGAAGGATCGCGACGGCGGCTCGGGCGGTGCCAGCGGCGCCCGGCCAAGGAGCGCCGGTTGCGCATTCGCGACGTGCGCGACGAACAGCGTCGATAGACCCGCAATGGCAAGCCAGTAGCGCACGGCGCGTTTCACTCCCCTGTACCGGGGAATAAACCGAAGCGGCGGACTAGAGGTTCCGACGCTGGACCGTCGGCCCGCCGCGGGACGGCGTTAACCGGTTAACGCCGGCGCGATCGCCAATATTCGAGCGCCGCGGGCGCCTCGAGCGGCTTCGCGAAATAATAACCCTGGCCCGACGCGCAGCCCAGCGTTGCTAGCGTCGTCGCCAACTCGACCGTTTCGATGCCTTCGGCAGTCGTCGACATCCCGAGAGCGTCGGCAAGGCTGAGCACGGCGCGCACGATCGCCACCGCGTCGGGATCGACCATCATTCCCGAGACGAAGCTCTTGTCGATCTTCAGCACGTCAATCGGCAGCCTCTGCAAATAGGCCAGGCTGGAATAGCCGGTGCCGAAATCGTCCATCGCGACCGTCGCATCGAGGGCCTTCAGCGCATCGAACACGCGAGTTGCCCGCGCGGGGTCCTGGACGATCGAGCTTTCGGTCAGCTCGAGGGTCAACCTGTCGCCGGTCAGGCCACTCGATTTGAGCGCGCTCTCGACGACGGCTGCAATGTCGTCGCGAGCGACCTGGATCGCCGACAGGTTGACCCCGACGTAAAGCGGCAGCTTCTCCCCCGTCTCCGCGTCCCATTGCGCGAGCGTTTGCGCCGCTTTGTCCATCGCCCAGCGGCCGAGCTGGAGAATCAGGCCCGATTCCTCGGCGACGGGGATGAATTCGCCTGGGCTGATCTCGCCGCGATCCTCGTGAGTCCAGCGAGCGAGCGCCTCGAAGCCCGCGACCTCGCCCGACTTGAGGTTGATCAGCGGCTGGTAGAAGAGCTTGAGCTGTTCCTTGTCGAGCGCACGGCGAAGCTCGGTCTCGATCGAGAACCTGCGACGCGCCTCGGTCGCCTGCTTGGGCTCGTAGACCTGGGGCCGGCCGGCGGTCTTGGCCTGCTTGACTGCGAACTGGGCGTTGCGGAACAATTCCTCGGGGTCCTGCCCAGCATTCATCAGCGCGACTCCGATCGCGCATTCGACCCGGATCTCGAGATCGGAGATCTTGAACGGCGTCGCCATGACCTGCTGGATGCGCTCCGCCGCTTTCAGCGCGTCCTCGATCCCGCGACGCAGTGAGACGAGCACGCCAAACTCATTGCCGCCGGTCCGCGCGAGAACGTCTCCGGCGCGAAGGGCGAGGATCAGGCGCCGGGCGAAGGTGATGAGAAGCTCGTCGCCGGCGAGGCTGCCCATCGACTCGTTGATTCGGCTGAAGCGAAGCATGTCGACGACCAGCACGGCATGTTCGAGGTCGCGCGCGACGCGCTCGCCGACTTTTTCGATCGCTTCGGTGAAGGCGAGGCGATTGGGCAGGCCGGTCAGGCTGTCGCGCAGCATCTCGGCGCGCAAGGTGCGCTCCGCCTGCACCTCGACGGTCCGGTCGACGACGCTGAGCAGGCAGCGTTGTGCTCGACCCTTTTTCTTCGGAAGCGGCGCCAGCTTCACCCGGAAATAGCGGGATGAAACGCCCTCGCCGTCCTTGAAGTCGAGCTCGCCGGCGACGTCCTCGCCGTCGAAGAAGCGATGGATCAGCTCACCGATCGGGCCCGATTTCAGGCAGTCCGCCTCGTTCCAGTCGGTCGCGGTGCAAGTCGAGCTGCGGACGGTTTCGAAAAAGCGGCTGTTGTGCGCCGCGACGACCAGCGCGCCATTGGCGTTCCGTTCGACGATCGCGGCGGCGATCGGAAGCGCCCCGAGCAAGCCAATATCGTCCGCCGTCGCAATGTGCGGTTTCGCGCTCGGGTTATCCGCCCGCCCGCGCCTCTCGGTGGCGGGCAGGCGTGATGCTGCAGCCTGCATGCTGCGGTCACTAGTCGAGAGGAGTTAATTCCCCGTATCTTTTGTGACCCGCCAGCATTTGTTTAACCGCGACCGATCGGCATCAGCCGAAACGGTTGTTTCGCGGAAAGCCGATGGGGGGCATCCGACCTGCGGCGCCGCGCGCCGCGCGCCACGGGCTGAGGTCGGTCTCGGTCCGCACCCGCCCGGTTTCTCCGCCCAACGCCCAGCTCAAGCCGTCGCCGAGGCGAAACGCGATCGCGTCGGACAACCCGCCGTCGCGATAGCGCTGCAGCGTCACTCCCTGCCCCCGGCCCAGCTCGGGCAGCTCGGACAAGGGAAAGACGACCATCTTGCGGTTCTCGCCGACGACGGCGACGAAATCGGCGCCTTCCGGGATCGGCCGCACGACCGCCACTTTCGCGCCGGGCCGCAGATTGACCAGCTGCTTGCCCTTGCGAGTCTCGGCGAGCGTCGCTTCGCCGCCGGCGACGAACCCCTTGCCATCGCTCGAAGCGATGAGCAGCCGCGTCTCGGGTCGGACGACGAGGAGCGCGACGATGTCGACTTCCGCATCGAGGTCGATCTGCAGGCGGACGGGCTCGCCGAAGCCGCGTCCGCCGGGGAGCTTGTCTCCGGAGAGCGTGTAAACGCGTCCGTTGGTCGCGAAGAGCGCGAGCTTGTCGGTCGTCTGGGCGTGGATCACCGGCGAGTGAAGCGCATCGCCTTCGCGGAACTTGAGCGTTTCCGGATCATCGATCGCGACATGGCCCTTCATCGCCCGGATCCACCCGCGCTGCGACAGGATCACGGTGATCGGCTCCTTCTCGATCATCGCCGACCAGTCGATTTCGCGCGCCGCGGCCGCGGCCTCGATCGCGGTCCGGCGCTCGTCGCCAAACTTATCGCGCATCGCCCCGAGATCTTTCTTCAGCCGGGTCTTCTTGCGATCGTCGCTCTTGACCAGCCTGTCGAGGTCGTCGCGCTCCTTGATCAACGCGTCCCGCTCCTTGGTGAGCTCCATTTCCTCGAGCTTGCGCAACTGGCGCAGGCGCATGTTGAGGATCGCCTCGGCCTGGCGGTCGGTGAGGTCGAACTCCCCCATCATCACCGGCTTTGGCTCGTCCTCGGTGCGGATGATCTCGATCACCCGGTCGAGGTTCAGGAAGGCGATCAGGAACCCGCGGACGAGCTCCAGGCGGTCGTCGATCCGGGCGATCCGATGGAGCGAGCGGTTGACCAGCACCTCGAACTGGAAATCGAGCCAGGCGCGCAGCGCCTCCCTGAGGCTCATGACTCCCGGCGTGCGGGTCGCGTCGAGCACGTTGAGATTGAGCGGGAAGCGGATTTCGAGGTCGGTGAGGCGGAACAGGCTTTCGAGCAGCAGATCCGGATCCACGGTCCGCGCGCGCGGCTCGAGGATCAGCCGCACCTGCTCGTCACTCTCGTCCTTGATGTCGGCGAGGATCGGCAGTTTCTTGTCGGCGATGAGCTGCGCGACCTGCTCGATCAGCTTGGCCTTCGGCACGCCGTAGGGGATTTCGCTGGCCAGCAGGTGCCAGGCGCCGCCTTTCTCCCGCTCGACCGTGATTTTGGCGCGCAGCCGGAAGGCGCCGCGGCCGCTGACATAAGCGCGGGTGATCGTGTCCTCGTCGTCGACCAGCACCCCTCCGGTCGGGAAATCCGGCCCCTTCACATGTTCCATCAAGGCCCGGTCGTCGGCCTTGGGGTTGTCGATCAGATGGACCGCGGCGTCGATCAGCTCGCCGACGTTGTGTGGCGGGATGGAGGTGGCCATGCCGACCGCGATCCCGCTCGCGCCGTTGGCGAGCAAATTGGGGAACAGCCCGGGGAAGATCTCCGGCTCTTCCTCTTCGCCATTGTAGGTCGGCTTGAACTCGACCGTGCCCTCGTCGAGCCCGGCCATGAGCTGGATCGCGACCGGGGTCAGACGCGCTTCGGTGTAGCGATAGGCCGCGGCATTATCGCCGTCGATGTTGCCGAAATTGCCCTGCCCGTCGACCAAGGGGTAGCGCAGCGCGAAGTCCTGCGCGAGGCGGACCATGGCGTCGTACACGGACTGGTCGCCGTGGGGATGATATTTGCCGATCACGTCGCCGACGACGCGGGCCGATTTCTTGTAGGCGCCGGCCGGGTCGAGGCGAAGCAGGCGCATCGCCCACAGCAGCCGGCGATGGACGGGCTTCAGGCCGTCGCGGACGTCCGGCAGCGAGCGCGCCGTGATGGTCGACAGCGCATAGACCAGGTAGCGCTCGGAAAGCGCGGCATCGAAGGGTGTATCGATCGTCGTCGAAGGGAGGTCGTCGGTCTGCATGCGTCACGGCTTAGCAGGGCCGATCGCCAACCGTCACTCGCTGTTTGGCGGTCAGGCGACGCGAAGGGTCGGCGCCTGCTCCCCGCTCAGCAAAGCCGGCGCCTCGGCCTGGGCGCTGTCCATCTCGCCCTGCAGCCATTCGCGGAAGCGCTTGATCTTCGGCACCAGCCGCCGCTCGGTCGGGAACACCATCCAATAGGACCAACCGCGCATCGACAGTCGCTCGGGGAACGGCATGATCAGGCGGCCCTGCGCGACGTCGTGGGTCCACAGGAACGGCGTCAGCAGCGCGAAGCCCTGGCCGGCCATGGCCGCGTGACCCTCATTGGCCTGGTTGTCGAGCCTCAGCCCGCCGCGCGGCTGCGGCCGTCCCTCGGTTGCGACGCCCGCATCGGCGAACCATTGCACCCACCAGCTGTCCTGCGGGCTGATCAGCTTCAAATGGAGCAGGTCGGCCGGCTCGAGCGGGCGACCCATCTGCGCCTCCGCGTCGGCCATGCAAGCCGGGGACGCCATCGGGGTGAAAACGACGTCGAACAATTTGTACTTCTCGAGCCCGTCCCACTCGCCGCGGCCGGCGCGGATGGCGAGGTCGGCGTCACCCGAGCGAAGGTCGACGAGCTCGTTGCTGGTCGACAGGCGGACGGCAAGGTCCGGGTGTTCCATCTGGAAGGTGCCGAGCCGCCACGCCAGCCACGTGTTGGCGAACGTATGAGTGGTGGTGATGGTCAGGAGCGATTCGTCGTCCTCGCGATGGCTCGCGAACGCCGCCTCGATCGTGTCGAACGCGCTCGACAGGGACGGAAGCAACCTGGCGCCGAGCGCGGTCAGCTTCACCCGCCCCTTTTCACGCACGAACAAAGGCGCGCCAAGCCGCTCCTCGAGGCTTTTCACCTGATAGGAAACGGCGGCCTGGGTCATTCCGAGCTCAGCCGCGGCGGCGGTGAAATTCTCGGTCCGCGCCGCCGCCTCGAAGGCACGAATCGCGGCCAGGGGCGGAAGTCGTCTCATCGCTCATGCTAATAAAGCCAGCTTATCGATTCTGTCGAGTGTTTGATTGGCGAAAGTCGGCTTGAACACATAGATGGTTTTTCGCCGCCGGCGAGGAATTCCCCTCCCCTATCCCAGCCCCCCGCCGGCGGCCAACGACAGTGAAAGGAGGTACGCCATGACTTATGGCCTCGATACCCGTGCGTTCATCGAAGACGGCCCCGCAGTTCGCGCCATCGAAGCACGCGCCTCGCGCTCGAAGGCTCGGTTCTGGCGGGCCCTGGATGCCAACGGACGCATCGCTCTGGTCGAACGCGCGCTGAAGCCCGCCAACGACACGATCGACGAATATCCGCTGGCACTCTGAACACAGAGAAAGAGGAAAGGATGGTTACGATGGTCGACGAGATCTTCGACCGTACCTATCAAAACGGTCGCGCTGAGCTGAACGCAGGGATTGCCCGCGGCTTCGCGAAGCTCGGCAGCATGCTGAGCGAGAGCTTTGCCGTGCTCCATCGCATCGAATGGAGCGCTCCCTGGCACCGCCAGGGCACGCGCGCCTGATGGACAGTCACCTCATGAGGAGCGCGGCCGACTCCCCTCGACACGCGGGCCGCGCTCCTCAACCCCATTTACCCTAGTCATGCGATAGTATATCTCTCTCCCGAGCGGGACAGCAGGGGAGAGAGTATGAAAAAGTCCGTTCTATTGGCCGCCGCGCTTCTCGCGGCCTGCTCCAGACAAGAAGCCGATCACGGCCCGCATCGGCAGGCGGAAATGATCCCGTCCGATGCCTCGGAGAACGCCGTTGCGCCCGGCGTCGACGTGACCGCCGCCCCGGGCGTCGCGTTCGATTATCGCTACGCCTTCCGGCTGCCCGGCAACCGCATCGCCCAGGTTCAGGAAGCCCATGCCCAGGCGTGCGAAAAGCTCGGCATCGACCGCTGCCGGATCACCGGCATGCGCTATCGCCTCGTCAACCAGAAAGACGTCGAAGCGATGCTCGCCCTCCGCCTCGACCCGAAGCTCGCGCGCCAGTTCGGCAAGGACGCCACCGGAACGGTGGAGAAGTCCGACGGCATGCTGGTCGATCAGGAGATCAGCGGCGAGGACGTCGGCCGGCGGATCGCCGGCGCGAGCAAGTCCGAAGCTGCGCTGCGCGACGAGCTGCGCCGCGTCGAGGCCGAGCTTGCCCGTCCTGTCCCGATGATCCGCGGCAACGTCGCGCCCGAGGCGGCGGTCGACCGCCAGCGCCTGCTCGACCGGGCGGAGGAGATCCGTGCTCAGCTGCGCGCGCTCGGCGAGCGCAAGGACGCCGACAATGAGGCGCTCGCGGGAACGCCGATGGTCTTCAACTACGGCTCGGGCAGCGTCGTCCCGGGCTTCGACGTCCGCTCGCCGATGCGCGACGCGCTGCGGCAGTCGGCCGACAATTTCGTCGGCGGATTCGCGGTGATCCTGGTGCTGATCATTACCGTGATCCCCTGGCTGCTATTGGCCCTGGCCGGCCTGTGGTCCTATCGCTTCGCGCGGCGGCGCTGGGGCTGGTTCACGACCGCTACCCGCAATCGTCGCGAGGCAGCCGAAGCGGGCCGTCCGAAGGCCCGGCGCCGGAGAAGCGCGGCGTCCGACGCTTAATTGCGGTGGGGCGGCGGCTCGCCTATAGCCGCCGCTCCCTTCCATGGAGTGACGTTCCGACGATGGCTCGCCGCCGCCAGATTTACGAGGGCAAGGCCAAGATCCTCTACGAGGGTCCCGAGCCGGGCACGCTCATTCAATATTTCAAGGACGACGCGACCGCGTTCAACGCGCAGAAGCGCGGCACGATCAGCGGCAAGGGCGTGATCAACAACCGCATCTCCGAACATATCTTCACCGCGCTTCAGGTGATCGGCGTCCCGACGCACTTCATCCGCCGGCTCAACATGCGCGAGCAATTGATCCGCCAGGTCGAGATCATTCCGATCGAAATCGTCGTGCGCAACGTCGCCGCCGGCTCGCTGTCCAAGCGCCTCGGCATCGAGGAAGGCACCCAGCTGCCGCGGACCATCATCGAATATTATTACAAGGACGACGCGCTCGGCGACCCGATGATCGCCGACGAACATATCGCCTGCTTCGGCTGGGCCACGCAGGACGAGATGAACGACATCGCCGACATGGCGATCCGCGTGAACGACTTCCTGTCGGGGATGTTCGCGGCGATCGGCATCCGCCTGATCGACTTCAAGCTCGAGTTCGGCCGGGTGTGGGACGGCGAATATGCCCGCGTCATCCTGGCCGACGAGATCAGCCCCGACGGCTGCCGCCTGTGGGACATCAAGACCAACCAGAAGCTCGACAAGGACCGCTTCCGGCAGGACCTCGGCGGGGTCGAGGAGGCCTATCAGGAAGTCGCGCGCCGGCTCGGCCTGCTCCAGCCCGACGAGGAGGTCGCGGTGCTCGACTTCGACGAGCATCGGAAGAAACGCGGGCGGTGACGGTCCGGCGCGCGCGCGTCGTCACGCTCAACGCTGCACTCGGCCCGCTCGACTATCGAATCCCCGACGGCAT
The DNA here is from genome assembly GCA_035281125.1 of Sphingomicrobium sp. GTDB lineage: Bacteria > Pseudomonadota > Alphaproteobacteria > Sphingomonadales > Sphingomonadaceae > Sphingomicrobium. The sequence continues at coordinate 18,975 of DATEEM010000078.1, forward strand.
GGCCGTCGAGCCCGGCTCGATCGTCGTCGCGCCGGTGGGTCCGCGCCAGCTGCTCGGCGTGGCGTGGGAAGCGGATCGGCTGCCCGCCAACGAAGTCCCCGACGCCCGGCTCCGCCCGCTCCGCGGCGCGCTCGAGGTCCCGCCGATCGCCGCGCCGCTCCGGCGCCTGTGCGAATGGACGGCGGATTATTATCTCGCGCCGCTCGCGTCGGTGCTGCGCATGGTCCTTCCTTCCTCGGCCGCGCTCGACGGACCGCGGCAGCTGACCGAATATCGGCCGACCGGCCGCGCCCCCGACCGGTTGACGCCGCAGCGCGAAAAGGCCCTCGCCGCGCTGCACGGGCGGCAGGGCACCGTCCGCGAGCTCGCCGCTCACGCCGATGTCAGCGACGCGGTCATGCGCGGGCTGGTCCATGCCGGCGCGCTGGAAGCCGTCGCGGTCGAGGCCGACCGCCCGCTTCCCGTCCCCGACCCGGACCATGCGCCGTCCGCGCTCAACGACGAGCAGCGCCAGGCGGCCACGAGCCTCGGCTCGGCGATCGGCGAGGGATTCGATCCGGTCGTGCTCGACGGCGTTACCGGGTCGGGCAAGACCGAAGTCTACTTCGAAGCGATCGCCGAATGCCTGCGCCAGGGGAGCCAGGCCCTCGTCCTGCTTCCCGAGATCGCGCTCACCGAGCCGTTCCTGCGGCGGTTCGAGGCACGTTTCGGCTGCCCGCCGGTCGCCTGGCATTCCGGCCTTCGCTCGTCGGAGCGGCGGCGCAACTGGCGCGGCATCGCGAGCGGCGAAGCGAAAGTCACGGTCGGCGCCCGCTCCGCATTGTTCCTGCCCTATCCCGATCTCGGGCTCATCGTCGTCGACGAGGCCCACGAGCCGAGCTTCAAGCAGGAGGACGGCGTTCAATATCATGCGCGCGACACAGCGGTCATGCGCGCCATGTTCGAGGACATCCCCGTGATCCTTTCGTCGGCGACCCCCGCGATCGAGAGCAAGCATATGGTCGAGCTCGGCCGCTACCGCGAAGTGACCCTGCCCCACCGGTTCGCCGGCGCGTCGCTTCCCGACATCGCGGCCATTGACCTGACGAAGGACCCGCCGCCGCGCGGACGCTGGCTCGCCCCCAGCCTGGTGCAGGAGCTCGAGGCCAATCTCGGGCGCGGCGAGCAGTCCCTGCTGTTCCTCAACCGCCGCGGGTTCGCGCCGCTGACCCTGTGCCGCCACTGCGGCCATCGCTTCCAATGTCCCAATTGCACCGCCTGGATGGTCGAGCACCGGCTGATGCGGCGGCTTGCCTGCCATCATTGCGGCCACGTCATGCCGCCACCCACAGCCTGCCCGGAATGCGGCACCGAGGACAGCCTCGTGCCCTGCGGTCCCGGCGTCGAACGGATCGCCGACGAGGTCGCCGAGCTGTTCCCCGAGGCGCGGTCGGCGATCGTCACTTCCGACACCATCTGGTCGCCGCAACGCGCCGCGGAATTCGTGGCGGCGATGGAAGGCGGGGAAATCGATATCGTGATCGGCACCCAGCTGGTGACCAAGGGCTATCACTTCCCGAACCTGACCCTGGTCGGCGTCGTCGACGCGGACTTGGGGCTCGCCGGGGGCGACCTCCGCGCGGCGGAGCGCAGCTTCCAGCAGATCCAGCAGGTCGCGGGCCGCGCAGGACGAAGCGACAAGTCCGGCCGGGTGTTCGTCCAGACCCACGAGCCCGACGCGCCGGTCATCGCCGCGCTGGTCCGCGGTGACGCCGCCGGCTTCTATGCGGCCGAGACCGAGGCCCGGCGCGAGGCGGCCATGCCGCCGTTCGGCCGTCTGGCCGCGATCGTCGTGTCGGCCGAGCATTCCGACGAAGCCGAGGATGTCGCCCGCCGCATCGGCCGCGCCGCGCCCGAGGTCGAGGGCATGGCGGTATTCGGCCCGGCGCCCGCCCCGCTTGCCATGCTGCGCGGCCGCCACCGCCAACGCCTTCTGGTGCATGCGCGCCGCAGCCTCGACGTCCAGGACGTGATCCGCGACTGGCTGGGAGAGGTCGATTGGAGCGCAAAGGTCCGCGTTAGCGTCGACGTCGACCCCTACAGCTTCTTTTGATCCCCGGTCATATCGCGTTGACACAATCTGGATTAACCGATTGAATTGTCGAGCGGGCCGAGTCGCGCGGGCACCACGCCCGCTTGGGGGGACTCGCCATGCAGCCGACTTCAATCTTGCTGACGGCGTGCGCTGCGGTCGCGTTGACCGGCTGCGCTTCGTTCAATTCCATGCCCGATCCGGTGCTGACGCGCGCCGCGGCGGATCGTATGGTCCAGCCGCTTGACGTCACGACCGCGGTCGCGGCCATGCCCGCGCAAATCCAGGCCGGGACGGGCAAGACTTATCGCAACAAAGTGATTGCGTCGTACCTCGCCGCGGCCGACGCGCATTACCTCGATTTTCTTCGCCATCTGTCCCGGCAGGTGAAGGGCGCGAATTTCGGGCTCGACCTCGCCGCGCTCGGCCTGTCGAGCGTTTCGGCGATCGCGCACGGCGCGGCCAACGAGCTGGCGACCGGCGCAGCGATCGCCACGGGAGCGCGGGGCTCGCTCAACAAGGAAGTCTATTTCGAAAAGACCCTGCCCGCCCTCATCTCGGCGATGGAAGCCCGGCGGCTCGAAGTCCGCGCGCAGATCGAGAAGCGGATGAAGGAGGAGGACGTCGGCCAATATACGCTGGAAGAAGGGTTCGCCGACGTCATGCGCTATCAGATGGCGACGACGCTCGACGGCGCGATCCAGGAACTGACCAGCGCGGCCGGCCAGAAAGAGGCGATCGCGGCGGAGAAATACAAGGACGCGATCGACGCCTGCAGTCCGCCGACCGGACTTGACGATACTTGGGCGGCCATCAACGTCCGCATCCGCAAGCCCGACATCACGCGCGAGAAGCTCACCGAAATCGCGACCCTCGTTAAGGCCGAGGCCCGAGACGACTCCCGGGAACAGGCCGATGAGATCATGGATGCAATCGAACGCGCCTGCAGCGTCGACGTCACCACGGCGACACTGGCCGTGCTCCCGGGAGAATGATGATGGCACCGCCGCGCAGATACGAGAAAAGCCTCACGCTCCCGCAGCTCGAAACCCGGGTCGGCAAGACCGAAAAGGCCAAGGGCCCGATCACCGGAATGGACCGGACTGCGACCCACTCAATCTTCACCTTCGCCGGCGGCCCGCCGCCCGACGGCAAGCTCAAGCTTGTCCAGAAGGTCGCCGGCGTGGCCGCGCAGCCGCCCGGCTCGACGCCGATCTGCGAGGGGCCCGTCTGGAGCGCGAACGTGCGGATCGACGCCGTCGCCTATCGGATGGCGCCGGACTAAGCGATCGCACGCCAGGGTTCGTCGAGTCGAAACCCCGCGAATCGAATGACTTGCGCGCCAAATCGCAGCTGCTAGCCTGCGGCTCGCCGGGGAGGTGGGCCTGATGCGTCTCGTTCTGAATCTGCTTGTCGCCGCGTTGCTGTTCGCCATTGGCGGGCCGGCCCACGCCGAATGGTGGGAAGCGCAGACCGACCATTTCATCATTTATTCGCGGAGCTCGGAAAAGGACGCTCGGGCCTTCGCCGAACGGCTCGAACGCTACGACCAATCGCTTCGCTCGCTGCAGCTGATCAAGCCCGACTACCGCTTGTCCGATGCGCGCAAGGTCAAGATCTTCCGCGCCGGAACGACGACCCAGATCAGCCAGCTGGCAGGCGACGCGGACGCGGGTATCGCCGGCTTCTACATCCCGCGCGCCGCCGGGCCCGTCGCCTTCGTCCCGGCGCGCGAAATGGTCCAGTTGCGTAGCGAGCTCGACCCCGAAACGGTGCTGAAGCACGAATATGCGCACCATTTCATGTTCCGGCATTTCGCCGCGGCCTATCCCAGCTGGTATGTCGAGGGGCTGGCCGAGACCTACGCGACGGTCCGGTTCAATCCGGACGGCAGCTTCCACCTCGGCGATGTCCCGCAGTACCGTGGCAGCCTGCTTGTCGGCAAATACCGGACTTATTTCGACTATTCGATACGGCGAATGCTGACCAGCACAGCCAAGCCCACGGGCGAAGACTTCATCGCCCGCTACACCTACGGCTGGCTGTTCACGCACTACATGACGTTCGAGCCGAGCCGGAAGGGTCAGCTGCTGACCTATCTTCGGTTGCTGAACCAGGGGGTGAGCTCCGCCGTTGCCGCCCAGCGCGCGTTCGGCGACCTCGACAAGCTCGAGGCGGAGGTCTCGCGCTACAAGAACGGCAACCGCTTCCTCGGTGCCGACGTCAAGCCGGCAAACTACAAGCCCCCGGTGGTGACCATGCGGCAGGTCGGCCCCGACGAGGAAGCGATCCTGCCGGTGGTAATGCGCAGCAAGGTCGGGGTCACGCCCCGGACGGCCAAGGATGTCGCGGGCGATGCGCGGTCCGTCGCCGCACGATATCCCGGCAGCTTCGCGGTCCAGCTCGCGCTCGCCGAGGCGGAGATGGATGCCGAGAATTTCGACGCGGCGGATGCTGCCGCCAGTGCTGCGATCGCGCTGAAGCCCGACTCCGCCGAGGCGCTTTACTACAAAGGCCAGGTGGCGCTGGCGAAAGGCAAGACCGACCCGATCCAATATCAGGCGGCGCGCGGCTGGTTCGCCAAGGCGCACGACGCGGACCCGGACCATCCGGGGCCGTTGATCGGCAATTATCTGACCTATTCGAAGGCCAACGTCGCGATCCCCGAAGTCGCGGTGATCGGCCTCGAAAATGCCTACCGGCTCGCGCCGTACGACGACGATCTGCGGATGCTCCTCGCGCGCCAGGAGCTGACCGAGAACAAGCTCGACATCGCCAAGATGCTGCTCGTCCCGCTGGCCCTGTCGCCGCACGAGAACAAGCAGTCCAAGGCTCTCGACGAGGTGGTCGACCAGATCGACGCGGGCAATCGCGCCGAGGCGATCGCCAAGCTCGATGCCTGGACCAAGAAGGCCGAGGAAGAGAAAAAGAAGAAGGGTGACTAGGCGCCAAAGGTCGCTGCGCGCATTCGCCGCGGCCCTTGTCGCGGCGCTTCTGGTCACGACCACGGCGCCGGCCCGTGCGAGCTGGTACGAGGCGAAATCGCACCATTTCCTTATCTATGCCGATGCCGGCGCGGACGAGATCAGAGAATATGCCAAGCGGCTCGAGCGCTTCGACCAGGCTGTCCGAATCGCGCGGGGGATGGGCGATCCGGCGCTGACCGACGCCGGCCGGCTGAAAATCTACGTCCTGCGCGATCCGGACGAGCTCTCGCGGATTGTCGGCGGCGACGGGACGCTCGGCGTCTACGTCGGCCGCGCTTCGGGCTCCTACGCCTTCGTCGCCCGCAAGAAGGGCAAGGGCGACTGGGACATCAATTCCGACATCATTTTCTATCACGAATATGCCCATCACCTGATGCTTCAGAACTGGTCGGCGGCCCTGCCGACCTGGTTCGTCGAGGGATTTGCCGAATTCCTGTCCACGGCAAAGCTGAACGACGACGGCAGCGTGACGCTCGGAGCGCCGCTCAACCACCGGGCAATCGGGGTGTTCGCCTCGCACCGCGATCTGACGCTTGCCGAGATGGTCGCGGGATATGACCGCAACCTCACCGGCTGGCAGCAAGAGCTGGTCTACGCCCACGGCTGGCTTCTGACCCATTACCTGACCTTCGAGCCGAGCCGGAAGGGACAGCTCGACCGCTACATCGCCGGCATCCAGAAAGGGGAAACCGCGCTTGAATCGGCGCGCGCCGCATTCGGCGACATCCTCAAACTGGAGGACGAGCTCGGGCGGTACGTGAAGCGCAAGCAGCTGAGCGGCGTGGTGATCCGGCCCGAAACGGCGAAGCTGGGCGAGGTCAGCGTTCGCCCACTGAGCGCGGCCGAGGCGGCAGTCATTCCGGCGCGGATTCGCTCCGACTACGGCGTGGATCCGCGATATTCGGGACGGGTCGCCGCCCAGGCCCGCAAGCTCGCCGCGCCTTTTCCGGCCGACCTCTTCGCCCAGGCAACCCTCGCCAAGGCGGAATATGACGCCGGTAATTATGCGGCGGCGCAGACGGCCGCGGACCGGGCGCTGGCGGCCAATCCCCGCTACGGGCCGGCGCTCATCTACAAGGGCCGCGCTTTGATGGCCCTGGCCAAGGCCAACCCGGCGGCCGCCGACTGGGACGCCATTCGCGGCTGGTTCGTGAAGGCCAACCAGGTCGACACCGAGAATGCCGAGCCGCTGATGCTCTTCTATCAAAGCTTCGTCGCCGCCGGCGTCCGCCCGACGGACAGCGCGGTCAAGGGCTTGAACTATGCGCTGATCCTCGCGCCGCAGGACAACGAGCTGCGCTTGATGGCCATTCGCCAGCTCCTGCTTGACGGCAAGGCCGCCGATGCCCGGCGGGCGCTCGCGCCGATGGCGTTCAATCCCCACGCGAGCGCGGTGCGCAACAATGCGCGCAAGATCGGCGCCGCGATCGACGGCGACAATGCGGCGGGAGCCGTCAAGCTGATCGACGACTGGCTGAAGGAAATGAAGAAATAGGGCTGGCTAGGCCGCGTCGCGTGACTTCACCCACATCGGTGGCTTTAGCTCGCCCTTCCTGATCGCCAGGCGCAGCAGCCACAGGCCGAACAAAGTCGCAACGGTGATGGCGATGACCGACGCCTCCAGGCCGAACCCCTGCCCGGTGAGCAGCGGATCGCCGCTCAGCCGGGCGTCGACGAACCCTTCGACGTCGGTTCCCGACACGGGGATGTCGTAAATTTGCCCTTGGGTGAAGTTCCACGCCGCGTGGATGCCGATGGGGAGCCACAGGCTGCGCGTCAGCATGTAGGCGGCGCCGAGCATCACGCCGGCCTCCATCGCAATGCCCACGGCCGCGATCCAGCTCGCATTCGGATTGCCGAGATGGGCCGCCCCGAACAACGCCGAGGTCAACAGCAGCGCGAGCCAGCTGCCGCCGAACTGCTCGAGCCAGCGGAACAGAATCCCCCGGAACAAGATTTCCTCGAGCACCGCGGCGCCGATCGTTGGGACCACAAGCGCAGCGAGCAGGCCGTTGAGGCTGCCGACCCCGACGATCCGGTAGATACCGAGAAGACCGGCAATGGCCACGGCGATCGAGAACAGCACCGTTCCGCCGAGCAAGCCAAGCAGCAAGTGCCTCAGCCAATTGGGATCGCGCAAATCGTTGCGCTTGGGGTCGCCGAGCCGGGCGATGACGAAGATGTAGAGCGGGACGAGGATGAGCACCGCCAACACGTAGAACTTCATCTCCGCGGAGAAGCCGCGCACCGGGGGCGTGAGCGGAACCATCGCTCCCGCGATTTGCGCGACGACGAAGCAGAGGAAGCCCGCCACCACCATCGCGACCAGCGGGAAATCCCAGATCTTGCGCCACAGCGGCTTGGCGCGCGTGTCGACGATCGGATTGTCGTTCATGCCCCTCCCCTTCGCCCTGCTGTTGAGCCGAATCGGAGGAACGCCGCAAGCGGCTATTCGACCAGCGGCAGCTCCGGAGAAGCGCTGCGATGCCCCTCGGCATCGAGCAATTTGCGCTTGCGGTCGAGGCCGCCGGCATAGCCTCCAAGGCTTCCGTCGCTGCGGATCACCCGATGGCACGGGATCAGCACCGCGACATGATTGTCGCCGTTCGCCGTCCCAACCGCGCGCACGGCCTTTGGCTGGCCGATGGCTGCGGCGATGTCAGCATAGCTGCGCGTCTCCCCGGGCGGGATCTTGCGCAACTCGCGCCATACCGCCTCCTGGAAGGCCGTGCCCGCGACGTCGATCGGCAGGTCCGGCGCGGCAAGCGGTCGCTCGATCGCGGTCAGCGCACCTTCGACCAAATCCTTGAGGCCGCCGTCGTCCTTGACGATCATGGCGTTGGGGAACAGCCGCCGGAGCGATGCCTCACTGTCGTCGAACGTCAGCCGGCAAATGCCCTTGGATGTGGCAGCGATCAGCATTTCGCCGATGGGGCTGGCGAAGGTCGTCCAGCGGATCGTCTCGCCGCGGCCGCCGTCGCGCCACGCCGAGGGTGTCATCCCGAGCCGCGCGCGGGCGTCGCTGTAGAAGCCGCTGGGGCCCGAATAGCCGGCTTCGTAGATCGCGTCGGTCACACGGCCGGCGGCCTTGAGCGCGCTTTGCGCGCGGCGATTGCGCAGGCCCCGAGCATATTCGGCCGGCGAGACGCCGAGGTCGCGCTTGAACAGGCGCTGGAAATGATGGGGGGCGTAACCCACGGCTTGGGCAAGTGCTTCGAGGCTCAACGGTTCCTCGGCGGCCTCGATCAATTTCACCGCGCGAGCGACGGCTTCGCGGTCGCGTCCGACTTCGTCCGGCTTGCAGCGCAGGCATGGCCGGAAGCCGGCAGCCCGCGCCTCGTCTGCGGTCGTGAAGAAAGTGACGTTCTCGCGCTTGGGCCGCTTCGCCGGGCAGCTCGGCTTGCAATAGATGCCAGTGGTATGGACGGCGCCGATGATACGCCCGTCCCACGCCCGGTCGCGGCGCATGAAGGCCGCCCAGGCCGTGTCCGCATCGAGGCGCGCGACATTGCTCACTTCGTCCGATCTAGGCGCATCGCGCGCGCTGGCAAGCGTCGCCATCACGAGTTCCTTTCGATTTTCGCGGAAAAGCAGCCACGCGTCGCGTTGTGCGCGTGGATGACCTGGATTTCCGGGTTGGCGAACAATTGGCGGATACCCGCGTCGGCTTCGCCCGGCTGGGTCAGGATCGCCTCGGCCATCATCCCGTCGCGGTCGAAGCCGCGGAGCGACAGCACGCGGGACCGGAATACGGGCGGAACCTCATCGACATATTCGGCGGCATCCTGGTCGGCCTCGGTGACGAAGATCGCATGCGTCGCGCGATACGGGTTCGCGACGTCGTGGCTGACGTGGTTGAGCAAGAGCACGCTCTCTCCGATCGCCCGGTCGGTCAGGCTGACCCGGCACGGGAAGGTCGGGCTCGTCACGGTCATGCGGACGACGCCGTGCCTCGCCAGCTCGTCGTCGGGCAGCCCGAACAGCGGGCGATAAGGCGCGGGGTCCAGTCCGGTTACGCGGTAGGTCACGTTTTCGCTCCTCGAATGGGTCGATTCGGGAATCGATCTACGCGCCGCCAACATTTCACGCGTCCGGCGGCTTGCGTTCAAACCAAGAGTCCGTGACCTTGGTCGTAAGGAGGATCATGGCGCTCACCTTTCACGCCGGCGACCTCGACAGCCACGACGTGCAGGCGCTGCTCGCCATGCACTTCGGGATCATGCGCGCGATTTCCCCGCACCGCGCCTGCCACGTCCTCCCGCCCGAGGGTCTCCGCGATCCCGCGATCACCTTCTGGGCAGC
>DATEEM010000079.1:0-49335 GCA_035281125.1 Sphingomicrobium sp.
GCGCGCCTCCTCGGCGCGGGCGCGAAGCGACTCAGCGTCCTCATATTCGCCGAACTCGTTGCGCACTTCCCCCTCACCCCGCCCGCCGCGGGCATTCCGCCGAACTCCGTCCGGCGGAGCCTGGAAGCCCGCTCCGCCCTCTCCCGCCAGGGGAGAAAGGGATTTGGGGCGCCCGCGGGCGATGCCGGGAACATGCGCGGGGCGGGGCGGGGCGGCAGCGCGCTCGCGGCATCGACGCTCGGCGGCAAGAGTGATCGCGGCTTTCCACGCCTCACGGAAGCTGTCGGCGCCCTCGGTCCGGTAGAGATGCTTGGCGCCCGAAAGGTTCTTGTCCATCTGATCGACGGCCTTTCCGGGCGAGCCGGTCACGGCAATGCGGGCGATGAGCTCGCGTTGCCGCTCGGGAGTCCAGCCGTCGGGCCGCTCGACCTTGCGCGGTGCCGGATCGAAATCGAGCAAGGCCGCGATCTCGGGGTCGGCGGCGAGCTCTTCGAAGGTCGGGGTCTCGCTGCCGCTTGCGGGCGCGGCGGGCCCGTCGGACTCGTCCATCGGCGAGCGTGGAGCAGAGGAAATCCTAATAGGAAAGAGTTTTTGAGCCCCGAGTTCGTGACTCACTTTCGTCATTCCCGCGAAAGCGGGAATCCCGCTACTCTGCGAGAGCCGAATCTCGATCACAGCGGGACCCCCGCTTTCGCGGGGGTGACGGGGGATGGTGGACAGAGGCGGCTGGGTTTACATCATGGCCGACCGGTACCGCGGCACGCTTTATATCGGCGTGACCAGTGATATCGCCGCTCGAGTCTGGGCCCACCGGGAGGGGCGCGGCTCCAGGTTCTGCGAGCGGTATGGCCTGACGCGCCTCGTTTACGCGGAAGAGGCGCCGACGATCGAAGAAGCGATCGGTCGCGAAAAGGCGATGAAGAAGTGGAAGCGTGCGTGGAAGATCGACCTGATCGAGCGCGCAAACCCCGACTGGGTCGATCTTTGGGATACTATTCTGTGACAGCGGGACCCCCGCTTTCGCGGGGGTGACGGAACCGGCCGCCTATTGCCTCGCCCCCGCGCTTCGCTACGCTTCGCCGCATGATGATCGACGTCCAGGCGCTGTTCGAGCGGCAGATGACCTTCCCCAACCCCGACGCGCGCGACCGCTTCGAGCGGCTGGTCGGGCTCGACGACCAGAAGGACCGGCTGCGCAAGATCCTCGCGCTGCTGGTGCGGCCCAAGGCGCTGACCCGGTGGGGCGAGAAATATCATCCCGACGCCAAGCATTTGCTCGACACGGTGCTGAGCCGCCCGCCGCTGGTGATCCTCGCCGGCGACGTCGGCGCGGGCAAGACCGAGCTGGCCGAGACGATCGGCGACGCGGTCGCGCGCGACACGATGATCGAGGTGACCCTGCTGCCGCTCAGCCTCGCGGCGCGCGGCCAGGGGCGGATCGGCGAGATGACCCAGCTGATCAGCGCCGCCTTCGACTTCGCGGTCAAGGAAGCCAATGCGATGAGCACCGGCGCCAAGGGGGTCGAGGGCGCGGTCATCCTGCTGGTCGACGAGGCCGACGCGCTCGCCCAGTCGCGGGCGACGGCCGACATGCACCACGAGGACGTGAGCGGGGTCAACGCCTTCATCCGCGGCATCGACCGCCTGTCCAACCGGCGGCTCCCGGCCGCGGTGGTGATGTGCACCAACCGCTACGAGGCGCTCGACCCGGCGGTGAAGCGGCGCGCGGCCGAGATCCTGACCTTCAGCCGGCCCGACGCGGCGCAGCGCCGCGCGGTGCTCGAGCCGCGGCTCGCCGAGCTCGGCTTCACCGAGGCGCAGATCGCCGAGCTGGTCGCGGCGACCGGGCCGGACGGCCACGAATATGGCTTCACTTATTCGGACCTCATCCAGCGGCTGGTCCCGGCGATCGTGCTCGACGCCTACCCCGACCAGTCGGTCGACCCGGCACGCGCGCTGGCGATCGCCCAGGCGATGGAGCCGACCGCGCCGTTCCAGGCGTGGGAGCGATAGGGGCCGAATCGACTCTGGCGAAAAAGCGCGCATAACGAAGCACATGGCCGCGAGGAGGCATCCGCCGAACAGGAGCAAGCGCGCGACTCGTCAGCCGCCGGCGCCCGCCGCCGTGCCGGCGCTTCCGCTCAACCTGCCGCCGGAGATGTTCTCGCCGCAGGGGCTGCTGACGCTGGCCGACCTGCTGCCGGTGATGACCGCGTTCATCGACAAGGAGCAGCGCTACCGGTTCATGAACCGCGCGCTCGGCGACTGGTTCGAGCGGCCGCGCCACGAATTGATCGGCAAGACCATGCGCGAGGTGGTCGGCGAGGCCAATTACGAGGCGCGCCGGGCGCTGCTCGAGGCGGCCTTGGCCGGCGAGCCGCAGCTGTTCGCCTCGACCTACGAGCATCCGACCCGCGGGACCCTCGCCGCGCAGACCAATTACGTGCCGTGGATCGACCCCGCGACGGGCAAGGTCGACGGCCTGGTGATCGTCGTCTCCGACATCACCGAGCAGCGCTCGACCGAAAAGGCCCTGCGCGAAAGCGAGGAGCGGTTCCGGAGGATCGCGAACAGCGCGCCGGCGATGATGTGGGTGACCCGGCTCGACCGCCAGCGCGACTTCGTCAACGACGCCTATGCGGAGTTCGCCTGCGGCCCGGGGTGCGACCCGGAGGAGGCGCGGACGCTCGACTGGCGCGAGCGGATTCACCCCGACGACGTCGAGCGGGTGATCGCGGAAAGCGTCGCCGGCGAGGCGTCGCTGCAGCCGTTCGCGCTCGAGGCGCGCTACCGCCGCCACGACGGGGAGTATCGCTGGCTACGCAGCGTGTCGCAACCGCGGCTCGGCCCGGACGGAGAGCTGGTCGGCTTCATCGGGGTGGCGACCGACATCACCGTCGCCAAGGAGGCCGAGCTCGAGCTCCGCCGCGAGGTCGCGGAGCGGACGGCGCAACTCACCGCGTCCGAAGCGCAGTTCCGAGCAGTGTTCGAGGCCGCGCTCGAAGTGATGGTGCTGCTTAGTCCCGACGGCACCGTGATCGCGGTCAACAACCGCCGCGAACACTGGCGCCACCCCAATCCGCACGAGGCGATCGGCCAGAAATTGTGGGAAGCGCCGACCCTTCAGGCCTATCCCAAGCATATTCCGGTGATGAAGCGCGGCATCGCCAGCGCGGCCAAGGGCAAGGTCTTCACGACCGAGGTCAAGATGGAGCGCGACGGCGTCCCGACCGCTTATCTGGACGTGTCGGTTCAGCCGGTGCGTGGGCCCGACGGCGACATCCTTTATTTGCTGTTCGAAGCGCGGGACATCACCGAGTTGAAGGCCGCCCAGGAGCAGCTTCGCCAGAGCCAGAAGATGGAAGCGCTCGGTCAGCTGACCGGCGGAATCGCGCATGACTTTAACAATCTGCTGACCGTCGTGGTGGGCGGGCTCGACCTCGTGGCGAAACGGGTCGAGGACGAGAAACTCAAGCGATACGCGGAGAATGCGCTGGCCGCGGCCGAGCGCGGAGCCCGGCTGACCGGCCAGTTGCTGGCGTTCAGCCGCGTCCAGCGACTCGAGGTCCGGCCGACCCATGTTGCGCCCCTGATCGAGAACATGCGGCCGCTGCTCCGGAACGTGTTGGGCCCGGGCATCGCCAAGGAGTTCGCACTCGCCGATGACGTGGTCCCGGTCATGGCCGACCCGACCCAGCTCGAAGTCGCATTGCTCAATCTTGCGATCAACGCCCGCGACGCGATGTCGGAGGGCGGGACGCTCAAGTTCACCTCGCGCACCGTCAAGGTTCGCGGTGATCCCGACCTCGAAAACGGAACCTATGTCGAGCTCGCCATCAGCGACACCGGCTTCGGCATGGACGAGGAGGTGGCGGCGCGCGCCTTCGAGCCCTTCTTCACGACCAAGGAAGTCGGCAAGGGGACAGGCCTCGGTTTGTCGATGGTCTATGGGATGGCGCGCCAGTCGGGCGGCATCGCCCGGATCGAAAGCGGGCCGGGCCAAGGGACGACGGTCAAACTGCTGTTCCGTGCCGCCGAGAGCGAGCCCGAGGCGGCCATCGCCAGCGCCGAAGTTGAGGCCGAGGCGGAGCGGGAGGCCGCGTCGATCCTGGTGATCGACGATGACCCCGACGTCCGTCAGTTCATCGTCCAAAGCCTAGAAGAGCAGGGCTATCGCGTACGCGAGGCAGCCGACGGAGAGCAAGGGCTGAAGGAGGCCGCGCGCGCGAAGCCCGACCTGGTGATCGTCGATTTCATCATGCCCGGCCTGTCCGGCGCGGAGGTCGCCAACCGGCTGCTGTCGAAGCGGCCGAAACAGGCGATCTTGTTCGTGTCCGGCTACAGCGAAACCGAGGCGGTGCGGCGCGTCGCGCCCAACGCGCCTTTGCTCGCCAAGCCGTTCCGCTCCGACGCGCTCGACAAAGCGGTGCGCGGCGCGCTCACCGCCCAGGGTGCATAACCGCGCTGAACGCGACGGCGGCTTCGATCGTTGTATCCGCATGATCCGGCCGATCGCGCTGATGATGCTCGCCGCAGCCGTCCCGGCGCCCGCACAGGAGCCGGGACCGGCACGGGCCAGCGCCAATCCCGCCGCGCGCGCGATCTTCGAGAAGGACTGGGTGCTGATGAACTGGGCGCTCAAGTTCCACGACCGCGACCGCGACATCTTGCTGTCGGCGGGCGAAGCGCAGACGGCGGCGAACGCATTCCGGGCGTTGGCCGATACCAACCGCGACGGACGCGTGACGCGCGACGAATATCGCGCGGCGCGCGCGGCGATTCTCGCGCGCTACTGACTTTCGCGCTCCAGTTCCCATCACTTCGGCATTGCGCAAAAGAAAGGAGGAGCAAGGGACAGGCCCCTGCTCCTCCGGGAAGGTGATGGTAGTCCAGGCACGCTAGCAACTCGAGCCGGCGAGGCGAAGATATCGAAAGTTAGTGTTGTCGCGCGCCATCGGTTATTCAGCAGTGCGTGGGGAGAGGGCTGAAGCTGCACACGGGCCGGGTGATCGCCCTGGGGCGATTGCTGCTGGCCGCCTGTTTTCTCGGGGCGATCGCGATCGACGTCAGCCAGCCGTCCCAGGCACCCGACGTGACCTACTCGTTGCTGGCGGCCTACGTCGTTTTCGCCTTTGGGATCGTGGCCATGACGTGGCGCGACTGGTGGCTGGACGCCAAGCTCGCCGGCCCGGCGCACGCGATCGACATCGCGCTGTTCGTCGGCATCGTGTTCCTCACCGACGGCTACACCAGCCCGTTCTTCGTATTCTTCATCTTCCTGTTGCTCGCCGCCGCGATCCGCTGGGGCTGGCGGGAAACGGCGCTGACCGCGATCCTCGTCTCCCTGCTCTACATCCTCGCCGGGCTCTATGCGGCCGAAAGCGACGGCTTCCTGCTCTACCGCTTCGTCATCCGGGCCGGCCAATTGGTGATCGTGTCGCTGATCCTCATCTGGTTCGGGGTCCATCAATGGCGCGCGCGGGTCCCCTGGAAACCAGAGTCACTGTTCAGCGAGCCCCTGCTCGACCGGTCGCCGCTCGAAACGGGGCTCTCGGCAGCGATGACGGCGCTTGGCGCCTCTTCGGGCGCGATACTATGGTCGGAAACCGGGCTCGAGCCGGAATGCGTGACCAGCCGGGAGGGCCAATTGTCGCGGCCCGAATGGGATGCGAAGCTTGCCTTCTCAGTCGCCCCCGTGCCGTTCCTTTACGATGTTGCAAAAGGCCGCACGCTCCATCGTAACAGCGCGCGGAGCCTGATCGCGCGCGAACCCACCGGGCTCATCGGGGAAGCCGCCATCGTCGCGCTCGACCTCCGCGAGGGCCTCGCGGTGCCCGTTCGGGCCGGGACGGGCGAGGGCCAAATTTACCTCGAGGGCATTCGCGGCCTGTCGATCGACCATCTCGATTTCGGCGAGCAACTGGCGGCCGACGTGACCGCGCACATCCACCGCCACGCCCTGCTCAAGGTCGCTGCCGAGAATGCGGAAGCGGGCTCGCGCTTCGCGCTTGCCCGCGACCTCCACGACAGCGTCGTCCAGTTCCTGGCGGGGGCGGCCTTCCGGCTAGAGGCGATGAAGCGGTCCTCAGGGTCCGGACGATCGCTCGAGCCCGAGCTCAACGAGCTCAAGCAACTGATGATGCAGGAGCAAGGCGAGCTGCGGGCCTTCATCACGGCGCTTCGCAGCGGGCCGCTGGTGGCCGTGGCCGATCTAGCACGCGATCTCCAGGCGCTGGCCGATCGGTTGTCCCGGCAATGGGACATCGACTGCGATTTTTCCGCAGACACGGTCGACGCGATGGTCTCGTCCGACCTTCATCTCGACATCCACCAACTGGTCCGCGAGGGCGTCGCCAATGCGGTTCGGCATGCTGGCGCCAAGTCCGTCCGGGTCGCCCTGGCCGCGGAAGCGAAATCGATACGGCTGGAGATGATCAATGACGGTCGCGCTTATCCAAAGCGCGGGGAACAGCGGGATCTGCCCCATTCCCTGCGCGAACGGGTCGAACAGGCAGGAGGCGCAATCGAACTGTCGCGCGGCATGGGGGTGACCAGAGTTTCGATTTCGCTGCCGATCGCGGGACGCGCGGCATGACCCGAATCCTGGTGGCCGACGATCATCCGATGATCCGCACCGCCATCGAGGTGCTCCTGCGCGACACCAGTTACGAGCTGGCGGGAACCGTCGGAAACGGCGCGGACGCACTGGCAGAGGCCGTGCGGCTCAAGCCCGACGTGCTGTTGGTCGACCTCGAGATGCCGGGCATCGGCGGGATGGAAGTGATTCGACAATTGCGCGCAGCGAAATCCGGAGCAAGGATCGTGATTCTGACCGCCGCTATCGACGACTCCTCGCTGCTCGAGGCGCGCGCGCTCCGAGTCCAGGGAATGGTGCTGAAAAACTCCGACCCTGCTTTTCTGCTCGAATGCCTCGATGCGGTCCGGCTGGGGCGGACGTGGATCGACCCGGAGCTCCAGGCGCGCGCAACCGAGCTCGCCGAAGGTCTCGCGGGCCCGGACCGGCCGGCGCTCGCGCCGCGCGAGCGCGAGCTGATCCGCTTCGTCCGGCGCGGGCTTCGGAACCGCGAGATCGCGAAGGAGCTCGGCGTGACCGAAGGGACGGTCAAAGTCTATCTGCACGCCATTTTCGAAAAGCTCGAGGTGAAGAATCGAACCGAGCTCGCGATCCGCGCCGACGACTTTCTTGCCGAGAGTTTCCTGGCAGTGAGCGCGTCCAACAATGGAGCCTTCAAGAAACTTATCGAACGGGAATGATCGGCAGAGCATCCAAAGGGGGGCTGATAAGACAGGCTTATTGGCCAGCGACGCGCATTTGTTGGCCGAGCCCCCGCCGACGGGACTAGGGAGCGGCGCACCTCAAAACCGCCCAAAAGGACCATCGCATGTCAGCGCCAACCACACCGACGCCCGAAATCGGGATCATCGGAACCGGCCGAATGGGCTGCCGCCTAGCCGCCATGTTCGCCCGCGCCGGGCGGCGGGTCATCCTCGGGTCGCGGGATTCGGACAAAGCCCGGGCGATCGTCGAGCAACTCAGCATCCCGACGCTCAGCGCAGGTTGCAATTCGGAGGCGATGCGCGCTTCAGCCATCCTTCCGGCAGTATTCATCCGCGACGGGTTGTTCGACCTGCTCGCGCGCCACTGCCGCGCGCTGTCCGGCAAGCTGATGATCGACATCAGCAACCCGTTCAACGAAGATTATAGCGACTTCGTCACGCCCTGGGACACGAGCGGCGCCGAGGAGCTGCAGCGCCGGTTCCCGCAAGCGCGCGTCGTCGGCGCATTCAAGAACGTGTTCTGGGAAGTGTTCGATCACCCGCAGTTCGGCGACTCTTTGAGCGACGTGATGATCACCGGCGACGATCCCGGCGCCAAGGCGCAATTCCTGCAACTCGCGGCGGGAACGCCCTTCCGCTACCTCGATGCCGGACCTTTGGTCCACAGCCGGACGGTCGAGCGGCTGACCTTCATCACGAGCAGCCTCGGACGCCAGCTAAACTCCTATCCGCGGATGAACTGGCGGCTACTCACCCAGGCTGACTCGGCGGCGGCTAGCCGGCCATCCGCTTCGCGCTGAGGCCAAGCACCATTTCGTTGGCCCGCTCGTAGGACAGCGGCTTGCCGAACAGATAGCCCTGGATGGTGTCGCAACCGAGATCGCGCATCCGTTCGAAATCCTCGGCAGTCTCGACGCCTTCGGCGGTGACCGACATGCGGAAGCTCTTCGCGAGCTGGACGATCGACTGGATGATCGCGACGTTCTCGGGCCGCGAGCCGGCCTCGCGGACGAAGCTGCCGTCGATCTTCAGCTTGTGGAACACCGCCTTGTTGAGATAGCCGATCGACGAATAGCCGGTGCCGAAATCGTCCAGCGCGATGCCGACGCCGAGCGCGCGCAGACGCTTCAGCACGTCGAGCGTCGAGCCATTGTCGCCGAGGAACACGCCCTCGGTCACCTCGAGCTCGATGCGATTGCCGGGCACCTTGTAGCGAGCGAGCGCCTCGCTCACGAGGTTGGGCAGGTTGGGCTGGATGATCTGCTTGGGCGAGATGTTGAGCGCGACGGTGATCGGCTCGGGCCAGGTGGCGACGGTCTTGCACGCCTCGTCGATCACCCATTCGCCGATCGCCGGCATGAGGCCGGTTTCCTCGGCCACCGGAATGAACACGTTGGGCGGGACGAAGCCGCGCTGCGGGTGGTTCCAGCGGATCAGCGCCTCGAAGCCGATCAGCTTCTGCGTCTTGGCGTTGACCAAAGGCTGGAAGGCGAGGTGGAACTGCTTCGCAGCGATCGCCTGACGCAGGTCGCTTTCGAGCCGGACGCGGTCCTCCTGCTCGGACTGTAGCTCCGACGAGAAGTAGCGCGCGCAGCCGCGGCCTGCGTCCTTCGCCTGATAGAGCGCAAGGTCGGCCTTCAGGATCAGGTCGTCGACGGTCGCCCCGTCGATCGGACCGAACGCGCAGCCGATCGACACGCCGATGCGGATCTCGGTCTGGTCGATCATGTACGGTTCCTTGATCGCGACGATGATCCGGTCGGCGAGCTGCTCGACGCGCTTGCGGCTCTGCGCGTCGGTGAGGACGATGGCGAACTCGTCGCCGCCCATGCGCCCGACATGGCCATCCTGCCCGACCTCGTCGACCAGCCGCTTGGCCACGGCGCGCAGCACCGCGTCGCCCTTCGGGTGGCCGAAGGTGTCGTTGACCGGCTTAAAACCGTCGAGGTCGAGGAACATGATCGCGCACGGCACATTGCCGCTGGTGGCGCCGCGCAGCGCCTCGCCGAGCAGCTGGCGGACGCGGCCGCGATTGGGCAAGCCGGACAGCACGTCGACGTTGGCGAGGTGGGTCAGGCGCTCCTGCGTCTGGCGGATCTCGGTGATGTCGGAGCCGACGCCGCGGAAGCCCTCGAAGCGTCCGGCCGGGTCGACGATCGGGTCGCCCGCAATCGAGACCCAGCGCGGTCCGCGCGCTGTGCTGAGCTCCATCTCGAGCGAATTGAACGGCTGCTTCTCGAGCAGGACCCGGCCGAGCTCGGCGTGGCCGCCGAGCAGCGCAGGAAGCGAATGGCCGACGAGCTGGCCGGCGGGCTTGCCGAGCATCATGCTCATCCGGGCGCTGATATAGGTCACGCGGTTGTCGGCATCGACGGCCCATAGCCAGCCGACGCCGCGCTGCTCATATTCCTGGAGGAGCAAGCTGGCGCTCTCGCTCTGGCTGCCGACGTCGGCGTTGGTCTTGAGCTGGTGGAAAGCCCAGCGGGCGACCGTCATCACGCCGAAGATCGTGACGCCGAGCGTGAAGAGGATCGACAGCATGTGCTGGAACGGCACCGTCTGGCGGCCGAGGAGGAGCGAGCCGCCGACGCCGGCGGTGAACGCGACCATCCATGCCGTGGCGCAGGAAGGGACGACCACGAGCCCGAGGGCGCCGACGCCGAGCCCGGCCATGATCGACGCGGAAATCACCTGGGTGGCGGGATCGAGCGAGGCGAAGGAGTAAAGCGGGAGGCTGAGCCAGGCCGCGGCGCGAAGCGCGACCTCGCCGATCAGCATCCACATCGGCACGCGGCGGCCGGAGCGCCCGACGCAGGCGATCGACTGGTGACGGGCGAGCTGCATTGCCCCGACGTTGATGACGGCGACCATCACGACCCACGGGACCAGGAGCTCGGTCCGCACCACAGCCCACAGGTTCGCGGCCATCATCAGCGCGGCGACGATGTTCGCGGCGGCGAAGAAGGGCGCGAGGTGGGCGCGCGAGATCAGCTGGACGTCGCGCAGGGGCGAGCTTTCCCCCTCGGTTTCCCGAGTGGTGAGCCCGGCGGACTCGCCGCCCGGAAGTCGCGCCGAAATCAAGCGCTTATAACGATCTGGAGCTTCGTACATCCGCCCGCCGTTCCACCTGTGCCCGGGGGATTATCCAAAGAGCGTTTAAGGGCAGTTAAGGCCGGCGAATTTCGCACGCCTGCCGAGGACGGCCGAAATCGGCCGAGCGCCGCGCAAAGGCCCGTAAATTCCGAGGGTTGCCGGCCCCTTCACCACGCGATTCGCGGCGCTGCAGCGGGCGGCCCGGGGCAAGCGGCCGACAGCGGCTCGCAATGGGCCCGGCAGCCCTCTATATCCACCGCCGATGGCGACCGACAGCGCGACCCTGGACGACCGG
Source organism: Sphingomicrobium sp. (assembly GCA_035281125.1). GTDB lineage: Bacteria > Pseudomonadota > Alphaproteobacteria > Sphingomonadales > Sphingomonadaceae > Sphingomicrobium. Next base: position 10,688 of record DATEEM010000079.1, read on the forward strand.
GCCACGACCGGCCGGCGCGAGCCTTTGGCCGACGTCGCGGACATCCGCTCGCCGGCCGCGCCGATTGCGCGCGGCATCGGCCTCGACCGGCCGTTCTTCGACGACAAGAACCGCGCCTTCTGGATCCTGCAGTCGATCGGCTGGAGCGGCTATTTCTTCCTGCGCACGGTTTCGGGCTTCGCCAACAGCCAGGGCTGGATGTTCGTCGCCCACACCCTGCTGCTGACCATGACCGGCTATTCGCTGACGCTGCTGATGGCCTCGCTGTTCAGGCGGGTGATCCGGATGCAGCCGGTGTGGACGCTGGTCATTTCGCTGCTCGCCGTGGTCCTCGCCTCGGTCGCCTTCTCGGTGATCGAGACGTGGAGCGTGTCGACCTTCATCAACCCCGACTTCAAGCCCGCGGGCTTCCGCTATCTCGGCGCGATCGTGCTCGACTTCGCGCTGCTCGCGGCGTGGACCGCGCTATACTACGGGATCAACTATTTCCTCCTGCTCGAGGACCAGATCCGGCAGCGCGAGCGGCTCGAGAGCCAGGCGTCGACGGCGCAGCTGGCGATGCTGCGCTACCAGCTCAACCCGCACTTCCTGTTCAACACGCTCAACTCGATCTCGACCCTGGTGCTGCTGAAGCAGACCGAGCGCGCCAACGCGATGCTCGCCCGCCTCTCGTCGTTCCTGCGCTACACGCTGGCCAACGAGCCGACCGCCAAAGTCACGCTCGCGCAGGAGGTCGAGACCCTGAAACTCTACCTCGAGATCGAGAAGATGCGGTTCGAGGACCGGCTGCGGCCCCATTTCCGGGTCGAGCCGGACACGATCGGAGCCCGGCTGCCGTCGCTGCTGCTCCAGCCGCTGATCGAGAATGCGATCAAATATGCGGTCACGCCGAGCGAGAACGGCGCCGACATCTGGATCACGGCGCAGCGCGAAGGCCAGGCGGTCCGCATCGAGGTCGCCGACAATGGCGACGGATCGGGCGGTGAAATCGCGGCCAGCCCGTCGACCGGCGTCGGCCTGGCGAACATTCGGGACCGTCTGACGCAAGCCTATGGCGGATCGCATCGTTTCGAGACGAGAAAGAACGAGCGGGGGGGCTTCAGCGTTATCGTGGAAATCCCATTCGAAACCGGAGACAAGGCCTGATGAGCATCCGGACCATATTGGTCGACGACGAGCCCCTCGCGACGCAGGGACTGCAGCTGCGACTGCAGGCCCACGAAGACGTCGAGGTCGTCGGCACCGCCGCCAACGGCCGCGAGGCGATCCGCCAGATCAAGACCCACAAGCCCGACCTCGTCTTCCTCGACATCCAGATGCCGGGGTTCGACGGCTTTTCGGTCATCCAGGGGCTGATGGATGTCGAGCCGCCTCTGTTCGTCTTCGTCACCGCCTATGGCGAGCATGCGCTGCGCGCGTTCGACGCCTCGGCGGTCGACTATCTGATGAAGCCGGTCGACGAGGACCGGCTCGCGGCGACCATGGACCGGGTGCGCCAGCGCCTTTCCGAGAAGCGCAGCGCGGAGGAGACCGAACGGCTGAAGGAAGCGCTCGCCGAGCATGCGCCGGAGGCGGCCGAAGAGCTGGCCGAAGCGGGGCCCGAGGCGCCCGCCCCGGGCCGTTACGAGAAGATGATCAACATCAAGGACCAGGGCCAGATCTTCCGCGTCGACGTCGACACGATCGAGCGGATCGACGCGGCCGGCGACTATATGTGCATCCAGACCGGCGAGAACACCCTGATCCTGCGCGAGACGATGAAGGACCTCGAAAAGCGGCTCGACCCGCGCCGCTTCCAGCGCGTCCACCGCTCGACCATCGTCAACCTCGACCTGGTTCGGCAGGTCAAGCCGCACACCAACGGCGAATGCTTCCTCGTGCTCGATTCCGGCGCGCAGGTGAAGGTGTCACGGTCGTACCGCGACGTGGTTGCGCGCTTCGTCCATTAAGCGGCGGCGGCGGCGCGCGGCTAAAGGTTGAGCGACAGCGAAACGGACGCGACGTGGTCGCTGCTGTCTTCCCCGCCGCGCACGAAGCCGTGCTGGTTGAGATAGCCGATTTCGACGCTGACCGCCTTGGTCAAAGGCGTGTTGATGGCGATCAGGTTGCGCATCCGGTCGAGGCCATTCTGGCGCTGGAATGACGTGCTGTTGAGGTTGACGAAGGTCTCGCTGCTCAGCGTCAGCGACGTCTTCGAACCACCGGCGAGCGGCAGCGAGAATTTGACGTAGGGCCGCAAGCGCCAGGCGGTGCCGTCGAAATGCTCGCGCCAGCGCTGCTCCATGCGAAGGCGCGCGCTGAGCTTGCCCCCGCCGACCCTGGCGAGATTGTCGAACGTCACCTGCTCGCGCGCGCGATGCTCCAAGACGGTGAAGTCGCCGCCGGCTGCTCCGCTCCTGACTCCTAACATCATGCTGTTGGTCGTCGAACCGGGCGGACGGCACAACGCGCCCGCAGAAGTGCTTTCAGGCTGTGAACTTCTGCCTAGAAGTCGACCTGCGAACGGAAACCAATCATGTCGACGGTGTAGTTGCGGTCTCCATCGTCAGCAGCGAATGCCGCGTCGTCGTAGACGAGGTGCGCGTAGTTGAGGCCGAACAGGACATAATCGGTCGGTTTCCAGTTGACCGACGCCTGATATGCGTTCTGCCGGCCGCCAAAAATCCCGGCGTCGCTGAGGTCGAGATAATCCCACCGCAGGTTTACTCCGAGCGAGCCGAAGCCGCCCTTGCCGAACGGCTTGAGCACCTTCACTCGATCGAACTTGCCGCCCTTGTAGCCGCGCGTTTCCCCGGTGATGAAAAAGCCGATGTCGGCATAGGCGCCGAAGAACGTCGGATCGGCAAAGCCAGTCCGGGACACGTTCTGCCAGTAGGCCTCCCCGGCAGCATGGAACGGCCCGAAGATGCCGGCTGCTTCCACACCGTAGCCAACCTCTTTCTCAGCGCCGGAAATGTTGCCGGTATCGATGAAGCGAACGTCGGTGGTGTGGACTGCCGGCCGTTGACGGTAACGAGGGACAGGCGTGTCGTTGAGGTCGCGCCAGTGGACTGATCCGGCGAAGTGCAGCTGGTTCTTCCCCAACTTGGGCGCGAACACCGCGCGACCATCGAAGCCATAGCTGTCGTTATCGTCACCGATGGAATTAAGATCGGCGATACTGTCGGTGAACAGGCCGCCCTGGAGCAGGATCGGCCCATTTTCATACTGGGCTGAAGCTCCGACGCGGCGTTCGAACCCAAAGGCGTCTGTGAACGCCGCGCGCTCGATGAACGAGGTGTGCAGCGAGCTGGTCAATTCCTCGAGCGACTGGAAGTTGTTGTGCTGTCCGACGATGAATTCGACGTCGCCGGGGGAGTAGGACAAATAAGCGTCGGCGAACTCGACGTCGCCCGTCGCGACGTCGACCTCGAACTTATAGCCGATGTCGCCGGGCATCTTGCCCTCCACGCCGAGGCGCGCGCGCCGAACTTCGTTGGAGAAACCGAGGCCGGGATTGTCGATTCCGCCGGGCGAGCTCACGGTCGCGAAGTCGTACTGAAGGCGTCCGCGGGGCTTGAAGCTCCAGCCCGAATTCTTGTCTTCGAGCTGCGGCGCGCCCTTCCACGACGCCGCCGCCTTGCCGCTTTGCGCTTTGAGTTCGGCGATCGCCCGTTGCAGCTCGTCGACCTGCTTTTGGAGTTGCTGGATTGCCGCGTCACCGCTCGGCGGGGCTGCTTGCGCCGCCGCAGGAGATGAGAGTGCGACCGTAGTTCCACAGAGCAGCGCGGCAACAAGGGTGATGTGGTTCATGTGCACCTTCGAAGGATTGGGATCACTGATCAGCTGGAGGCATAGGCGACCAGGGAGAAGTTTTTGTCTCAGCGACGCTGCAGAATTGTGACAGCGTCAGTCTTCAACGTCGAGCGCATAGCCGGCGCTCCGGACCGTGCGGATGATATCCGGCCTGCCACCTTCGTTCAGTGCCTTGCGCAACCGCCGGACGTGGACGTCGACCGTCCGCGCGTCGATGTCCGGATCGTGCGACCAGACCGTGTCGAGGAGCCGGTCGCGGGAGAAGACCCGGCCGGGCTGTTCCATCAACTGCCGCAGCAGACGGAATTCCGTCGGCCCGAGCTGGACCGCCTTCCCGGCCCTCCGCACCTTGTGCCCTGCGACGTCCAATTCGAGGTCCGCATAGGCCAATTGCTCGCCGGCGAGCGCAGGGCGGACTCGGCGCAAGACCGCCCCGACCCGCGACAGCAGTTCGCGCGGGCTGAACGGCTTGGTCACATAATCGTCGGCCCCGGTATCGAGGCCGCGAACCCTGTCACTCTCCTCGCCCCGCGCGGTGAGCATGATGATCGGCACATTGGCAGTGCTCGCCTTGCGCCGGAGCCGCCGGCACACTTCCAGGCCGGAGATGCCCTCGATCATCCAGTCGAGGATGATGACGTCGGGGACGTCCTCCTCGGCCAGCATCAGCGCCTCCTCGCCGTCACCCGTCCGGCTGACGTCGAATTCCTCGCGCTCGAAGTGCCAGATCAGGAGATCGGCGATCGCCTTGTCGTCCTCGACCAGCAGGAGCTTCTTGCGAGTCATGACGCGTCCTCCCGCGGGGCCGGCTCGGCCAGCCGCTCGCCAGTCGCCGCATAATAGACCATCTCGGCGATGTTCGTGGCATGATCGCCGATCCGCTCGAGATTCTTGGCAACGAACAACAGGGTCGTCGAGGGCCCGATGTTCTGCGGATTTTCCATCATATAGGTCAGCAGCGTCCGAAAGATGCTTTCATAGAAGTCGTCGAGGGCGTCGTCCCGGCGGCTGACGGCTTCGGCGGCGGCCGGATCGCGCTCGACGAACGCAGCCAGGACGTCGTGGACCATCGCCGCTGCGATCTTCGCCATCTCCGGCAGCAACGACAGCGGCTCGATGTCGCCCTTCACCGGCAGCCGCCGGACCCGCCGCGCGATATTCTTCGCATAGTCGCCGATCCGCTCGACGACCCCGGCGATCTTGAGCGCGGCGACGACGTCGCGAAGATCATCGGCCATCGGCGCGCGAAGCGCGATGAGCTCGACAACGCGGCGCTCGGCTTCGGCCTCGAGCTCGTCGAGCCGGTCATCGGCCTCGACGATTGCGCGCGCGCCCTCGACGTCGCGCTCGACGAGGCAGCGCATCGCTTCGGCGATCGCGGCTTCGGCGAAGGCTCCCATCTCGGAAATCAGACGCCGCAGCTCGGCCAGGTCGTGGTCGAACGCCGTCAGCGTATGTCCATGGGGTTGCTGCATCGCGAAACTCCGATCAGCCGTAACGGCCGGTGATATAGTCCTGCGTTCGCTGGACCTGGGGGTTGGTGAAGATGTGGGAAGTGTCGCCCACTTCGACCAGCGCGCCGAGGTGGAAGAAGGCGGTGCGTTGCGACACGCGCGCGGCCTGCTGCATGTTGTGGGTGACGATCACGATCGTGAAACGCTGCTTCAGCTCGTGGATGAGCTCCTCGATCCGCGCAGTCGAGATCGGGTCGAGCGCCGACGTCGGCTCGTCGAGTAGAATGACGTCGGGGCGCACCGCCAGCGTCCGGGCGATGCACAACCGCTGCTGCTGGCCGCCGGACAGGGACAGCGCGCTGTCGCCGAGCTTGTCCTTCACTTCGTCCCACAGAGCGGCCTGGCGGAGCGCGTCCTCGACCCGGTCGGCAAGCTCCGCCTTCGACAGCTTGTCATAATAATTCAGCGCGAAGGCGACATTGTTGCGGATGCTGGTCGAGAAGGGGGTCGGCTTCTGGAACACCATCCCGACCGCGCGGCGGAGGCGGGGGAGCGGATAGGCCGGATCGAGGATGTTGCGACCGTCGATCAGAATTTCCCCCGCCGCGCGCTGGTCGGGGTAGATTTCGTAGATCCGGTTGATGGTCCGCAGCAGGGTCGACTTGCCGCAGCCGGACGGCCCGATGATCGCGGTCACGGCGTTGCGGGGCATGGCGAGGCTGACCGAGCTTAGAGCCCGGGTCTTGCCGTAGAAAAAATCGAGGTCGCGGACTTCGATCTTGGTGGGGGCGGTCGCGGACGCTAGCTCGCGCGGCCGCCGTTCGAGGGTCTGGATCATCGGGTTCCCCTGCGCGCGAAATAGCGCACCACCAGGTTGAGGCTGAGGACGAAGGCGGTGAGGGCCAGCGCTCCGGCCCACGCCAAGGCGTGCCATTCGTCGTACGGGCTCATCGCATATTGGAAGATGACGACCGGGACGTTGGCAAGCGGCTCGGCCAGGCTGGCCGACCAGAACTGGTTGTTCAGCGCGGTGAACAGCAGCGGCGCGGTTTCGCCGGCGATCCGCGCAAGGCCGAGAAGCACGCCGGTGACGATGCCGGTCAGCGCGGCCTTGTAGAGGATCTGCGCGGTCACCCGCCACGCCGGGATCCCCAAAGCGAAGGCCGCCTCGCGCATCTGGTTGGGAACCAGGCGCAGCGCCTCGTCCGTGGTCCGCACGACGATCGGCAGCAGGATCATGGCGAGCGCGAGGGCCCCCGCGAAACCCGAGAAATGGCCGGACGGGCGAACCACCAGCTCATAGATGAACAAGCCGATCACGATCGACGGCGCGCTGAGCAGGATGTCGTTGACGAAGCCGACGGCGGCGGCGAGGCGCGAGTAGCGGCCGTGCTCGGCGAGATAGGTGCCCGCGGCGACCCCGACCGGCGTGCCGATCAGGACCGCGAGAAGCACCATCACCGCGCTGCCGTAGAAGGCGTTGAGCAGGCCGCCGCTTTCGCCGGGGGGCGGAGTCATTTCGGTGACCAACGCCGGCGACAAGGCCGCGGCGCCTTGCGCGAGGGTGGTCCACAGGATCCAGAACAGCCAGAACAGCCCGAACAGGGTCGCGGCTCCGGCGAACAGCAAGGCGGCGAGATCGGCGAGGCGACGGCGCAGCGGCATGTCAGTGGGTCCGTCCGTGCGCTCGCCCGAGGCGCGCGAGCATGAGCCGCGCGGCGCTGAGCACGATGAAGGTGACGACGAACAGCAGGAAGGCGAGCGCGATCAGCGACGAACGATAGAGCTCGGCGTCGGCCTCGGTGAACTCGTTGGCGATCGCGGCGGCGATCGAATTGCTCGGCATCAGCAGCGACAGCGAGATGTCGTGGGCGTTGCCCAGCACGAAGGTGACCGCCATGGTCTCGCCCAGGGCTCGCCCGAGCCCGAGGAAGATCGCGCCGATGATCGCCGAGCGCGTATAGGGCAGGGTGACGCGGCTGAGGATTTCCCACCGGGTCGAGCCGAGCGCGACCGCGGCTTCCTTGAGCGGCGCCGGCACCGCGTTGAAGACGTCGCGGGCGACCGCCGAGATGAACGGGATGATCATGATCCCGAGCACGATCGAGGCCGTGAGCAGGCCGATCCCGATCGGCGGCCCGGTGAACAGTGTACCGATGACAGGAAGCGGCCCGAGCCGGTCGTTGAGCCACGGCTCGACATGCTCGGCCATGAATGGCGCGAAGACGAACAGGCCCCACATGCCGTAAATGATGCTGGGGATGGCGGCGAGCAGCTCGATCGCCATGCCGATCGGCCCGCGCAGCCAGCGCGGCGCGATCTCGGTCAGGAACAAGGCGATGCCGATGCTGATCGGGACGGCAATCAAAAGTGCGAGGATCGAGGTGACGATGGTCCCGTAGATCGGGACCAGCGCGCCGAAATTGCCGGCGACCGCATCCCATTCGCTCGAAGTGATGAAGCCCCAGCCGAAGGTCTGGAAGGCCATGCGCCCGCCCCAGGCCATCGACGCCGCGGCCGCGCCGAGGAGGATGAGGACGAGCCAGGCGGCGCCGGCGGTGACCAGCCGGAACAGCCGGTCCGCGCCGGCGCCGCGACTCGGCGCCAGGGGAGAGGGAAAGCTCACTTGATACGGGCGCCGATGTACGTCTCGATCTGCTTCACGAGCTCCGCCGGGAGGGGCACATAATCCAGCTTCTGCGCCCGCGGCTGGCCCCGCTCGAGCACATATTTGAAGAAGCCGAGCGCGGCATCGGACTTGGCCTTGTCCTTCGGCCGGGCGGGCATCAGGACGAACACGCTGGCGGTGATCGGGTAGGCGTTCGCGCCCGGCGCGTTGGTCATCACCAGGTTGAAGTCACTGGCCTTCGCCCAGTCGGCCGTCGCCGCCGCGTTGGAAAAGGTCTCGGCGCTGGGCAGAACGAAATTGCCGGCCGAATTCTGGAGCGACGCGTAGTTCATGCCGTTCTGGATGACGTAGGCATATTCGACATAGCCGATCGAATTGGGCAGCTGCTTCACATAAGCGGCGACGCCTTCGTTCCCCTTGCCCCCGACACCCGTCGGCCAGGCGACGGTCTTGCCTTCGCCGGGCCCGGCCTTCCACGCCGGACTGACCTGGTTGAGGTAATGGGTGAAGTTGAAGGTCGTGCCCGATCCGTCGGAGCGGTGGACGACCGCAATGCCGGCGTCGGGCAGCTTCAATCCGGGATTGACCGCGGCGATCGCGGGGTCATTCCACTTTTTGACCTTGCCGAGGTAGATGTCGGCGAGCAGCGGCCCGGTCAGCCGCAACTTGCCGGGCTCGACCCCGGTGAGGTTGATGATCGGAACGATGCCGCCGATGACGACCGGGAATTGGGCGAGTCCTGCCTCGGCCAGCTCCTCGGACGACAGCGGCTGGTCGGTCGCGCCGAAGTCGACCGTCCCGGCCTTCACCTGGGATATGCCGCCCCCGGAGCCGATCGACTGGTAATTGACCGCGACTCCCGACTGCTTCTGATAATCCGCGGCCCAGGCGGACAGCACCGGATAGACGAAGGTCGAGCCCGCCCCGGTGATCCGGGTCGCGGCGGGCGCGCTCGCGGCCTCGTTCGACGCCGGGCTGTTCTGGCACGCGGCGAGCAACAGCGCGGCTCCGGCCGCAACGAAAATGGATTTCACAGCATTTCTCCGCTTTGGTCGGGGCGGAGCTAGCGGGCTCGCAAGAGAGCCGTGTGACAGCCCGGTTACACTTTTATGACTCAGCCCCCGCCCGCGGCAGCAGGACATGCACAATGGTACCGCGCCCGGGCTCGCTTTCGATCCTCAGGCGACCGCGGTGGCGCTCGACGATATGCTTGACGATCGACAGGCCCAGACCGGTCCCGCCGAGCGAGCGGCTGCGGCTCGTGTCGACGCGGTAGAAGCGCTCGGTGACCCGCGCGATATGTTCCCGCGGAATGCCTTCGCCCCGGTCCTCGATCGACAAATGGATCATCGAGCCGTCGGGACGGGCGCGGACGGTCACCGGGGTCCCGGGCTCGCCGTAGCGGAGCGCGTTGGAAAGCAAATTGTCGAGCAGCTGGACGATCTGCCCGCGGTCGCCGGCAACGGGCGGGAGACCCAGCGCGACCTCGCGGACGAGCCGCGATCCCCGCTCGTCCGCGACGCGGCGCTCGGCCTCGAGCGCCTGATCGATGATCGGCTCGAGGGCGACGGTCTCGGTCGGCGAGGTGAACTTCTCCGCCTCGATCCGCGACAGCGAGATCAGGTCCTCGACCACGCGCTGCATTCGGCGCGCCTCGTCGTGCACGACCGACAGGAAGCGCTCGCGCGTGTCCGCGTCGATCGTTTCACCCTGCTCGCGCAGCGTTTCGGTGTAGCCGATCAAAGTCGCGAGCGGGGTGCGAAGCTCATGGCTCGCGTTGGCCACGAAATCGACGCGCATCTGCTCCGCGGCGCGCGCCTCGCTGCGATCGAGGAAGCGGATCAGCGACGTTCCGTCGGCAAGCGGCGCGACCCGCATCAGCCAGTGGCGCCGCGAGCGGCCGATGCCGGTCAGCTCGACGCTTTGCTGGCCGTCCGGATTCGCACGGCGCAGCTCCTCGAGGGCGGCGGGATGGGCGATCACCTTGTCAACGGCTTGCCCGGAGATGTCGGCCCCGAGCAGCTTGCGCGCGGCCGCATTGGCCGTGATGACGCGGCCATCGCGGGCGATCAGCGCCGCTTCGGTCAAACCTTCCAGCAAGGCCGTATCGGCGACAAGCTCCGGCATGGGCGCGCGATTAGAGCATGGCCGCGACGGGCGCCAGCGATTGCGCGGCCGCGCGCGGACGCCTAGGCCGCGACCATGCCCAGCCAATTCGACAGCTTCGCCGCCCTGCACGTGCCGGGCGACCCCGTCATCCTGTACAACATCTGGGACGTCGGCAGCGCGCTCGCCGTCGCCCGCGCCGGCGCCAAGGCGCTAGCGACCGGGAGCCACCCGGTGGGCGACGCGGCAGGGTTCGGCGACGGCCAGCAGGTCCCGCTCGACTATGTCTTCGCCAATGCGCGGCGGATCGTCGACGCGGTCGAGCTTCCGCTAACCGTCGATTTCGAAAGCGCCTATTCGGCCGATCCCACCGAAGGGGCTGCCAACGTTGTTCGGCTCGCCGCCACCGGCGCGGTGGGCTGCAACTTCGAAGATCAGGTGATCGGCGGGGAGGGCGTTCACCCGCTCGCGCTGCAGGTGGAGCGGATTCGCGCGATTCGAAGCGCGGTCGGGGAGCAATTTTTCATCAACGCCCGGACCGATCTGTTCCTGAAGACGCAGGCACACGACGATGCGCTGGTCGACGAGGTGATCGAGCGGGGCAAGGCTTTTGCCGACGCCGGCGCGAGCGGCTTCTTCGTGCCGCGGCTCGCCGACCCGGCGCAGATCGAGCGCGTCGTGCGCGAGGTTCCGCTCCCGCTCAACGTGATCGCCTTCCCCGGCGCACCGGACAAAAAGGTCTGGGCCGACGCGGGCGTCGCACGGATCAGCCATGGCCCGTTCCCGCATCGCCGCCTGATGGCCCAGCTCGAGGAGTGGGCGCGCGAGGCGATCGCCTAGGCGCGCCGGAGGCGCCACCGTTTCTGGCGCGGGCCGGATTTCAGCACCGTCTTGCGGAACAGGCCGGCGCCGAGACGCAGGATCAGCGCCACCCACAGCATTTGCCAGACAAGCGCGGCGATATGCGGCCAGACGGCGGCGTCCTGGGCGGCGCGCGCCAGCATCGCCAGCGGGGACGACAAGGGGAAGATCGCGGCGGCAAGGCCGACGCCCGAGTCCGGTGCGCCGATCGCGGTCGCGGCAAAGCCGAAGATGACGACCTGAGCGAAGGTCGCCGGCATCGACAGGGTCTGGACTTCACGCGCGGTCGTCGCCTGGGCGCCGATCGCGAGGAACACCGCGCCGAGGAGCAAATAATTCATCGCGAAATAAAGGATTCCGAGCCCGAGGAAGGCGGGCCAGCCAAGCGCCGGCACCGGTAGCCCGCCAAGGCCACCCTGGGCCAGCGACGCAATCGCGCCGGCGCCCGCCGCCGCCCAGACGATGAGCCCCACGATCGAGGCGGCGAGCATCGCGAACAGCTTGCCGATGAACAAAGCGTCGATCGGGACGGCGGCCGCGATCACCTCGATGATCTTGTTCGATTTCTCCTCGATCAGCTGGGACAGGAGCATGGTCGAGAGCAGGAGGCTGAGGAAGAACAGGATGACCTGGCCGACGAGCGCGGTCCGCTCGCGGTTCTTGGCCAGCGAACCGGAGGTGGCAGCGGTCGCCGTGACAGCGAGCGGCGGCAGCTCGGCGCCGGTCGACGCGTTCGCCAGCAGCAGCCGCATTTGCTGAGCGACCGTTCCGTCGGGCCGGATCGCACCGGTCAGGTGCGGGCGGCCGCCGGCATTGGCCAGCACGGCCTGGACCGGCGGGTCGCCGTTCGTGAGCAATGATTGCTGCTGCGCGCCGAAATCGCCGCGCGGCGCGATGCGGACGAGGCGCACGATATGGCCCTCGCCCAGCCCGTCGGCCAGCCGGCTTCGCGCCTCGGCGAGCGGCTTGAAATCCGGCTCGGTCGCAATGACCGCGACGAGCGGCTGGTCAACGGCGCCGACGGCTCCGCCGACGATCCCGCCGAACGCGCCGCCGAACAGGAACGGGAACAGCGGCCCGAGCAGGAAAAACAGAAAGGTCTTCGACAGGACCGTCGCCGAGAAATCGCGCCGGGCGATGACGAAGGCGCCGTGCAGCAGCTTCCTCATTCCAACTTCTCCTCGGCCATGGCCGCGGCGGCGGCCTCGCCGGCGATGGCGACGAACGCGTCGTGCAGGCCGGGGCGCTCGATCGCCAAGGCCTCGATCCCGGCGCCGCCATCGATCAGCGCCTTGAGCAACGGCTCCGGTCCGCTTTCGGGGAGCTCGAACACGAGGGTGCCGCCTTCGTCGCGAACGTCGCCGGGGAGAGCGGCGCGCCACGGCCCGTCGCGCTCGCGCGTGCGCAGCCGGACGATCGGGCGCAGCCGTGCCCGCGCCTCGTCCACGCGGCCGTCGAACGCGACCTTTCCCTTGGCGATGATCGCCACCCGCTCGCACAGCCGCTCGGCGTGGGCGATGACATGGGTCGAAAAAATCACGGTTGCGCCGGCGCGCGCCTCGCGCCGGATCAATTCCTCGAGCCGCGCCTGGTTGATCGCGTCGAGCCCGGAGAAGGGCTCGTCGAGGACGATCAGCCGCGGCTTGTGGATGATCGTGCCAAGCAGCTGGACAGTCTGCGCCATGCCCTTGGACAAGGTGCGGATCGGCTTCTTCGCCCACTCGGCAAGCCCATGCTCGGCCAGCAGCTCGTCGGCTCGACGGCGGCCCTCGCGCAGCGGCACCCCGCGCAGCGCGCCCATGAAGGCGACGGCGTCGCGCGCGTGCATCGCCGGGTACAGGCCGCGCTCCTCCGGCAAATATCCGACCTCCGCCGCGGCATCGAGCGGATGGTCGCGGCCGAGCAGCCGTCGCGAACCGCTGGAAGGCTCGATGATGCCGATGAGCATGCGCAAGGTCGTCGTCTTCCCCGCACCGTTGGGCCCGAGCAGGCCGTAGATGCTGCCCCACGGCACGGCGAGGCTGACGCCGTCGACCGCGCGGGTTTCACCGAAGTCCTTGACGAGATCGCGCGCCTCGACCGCCGGTTCGCTGGTTGCTGAATTCGCCACGGCCTGTCGAAGCACGGTTTTTCCCAAGGAATTCAAGGACGGGCCTTCGACAAGCTCAGGCCGAACGGTGTAAGCGCGCTTGCGTGGCTACCAACGAAAGCCTTGAGGACGCAATAAGGACGAAGGCGGCGGAGCTCGGCTTCGTTGCCTGCGGCTTCGCGCGCGCCGACGCGGCCGACGGCGCCGGCCGCGACCTCAGGCGCTGGCTCGAGGCGGGGAGGCACGGCTCGATGGGCTGGATGGAATCGCGCGCCGACCAGCGCGCTTCGGCCCAAGCACTGTGGCCCGATGCCAAATCGGCGATCGCGCTGGCAATGAGCTATGCGCCCGAAAGCAACCCGATGGCGCTCGGCGAACGGGCCGAACGCGGCCGCATTTCGGTCTATGCGCAGGGCGGCGACTATCACAAGACGGTCAAGAAGGCGCTGAAGGCGCTGGCCCGCTTCATCGTCGAACAGGCGCCGTCGGAGCTCAAGGTGTTCGTCGACACCGCGCCGGTGATGGAAAAGCCGCTGGCGCAGGCGACCGGCATCGGCTGGCAGGGCAAGCACACCAACCTCGTCAGCCGCGAGCACGGCAGCTGGCTGTTCCTCGGCGTCATCCTGACCAGCCTCGACCTGCAGCCCGACCCTCCGGCGGCGCAGGGCGTGCATTGCGGGTCCTGCACCCGCTGCCTCGACGCCTGTCCGACCCGGGCCTTCGACGGGCCCCACCGGATCGACGCGCGGAAGTGCATTTCCTATCTGACGATCGAGCATGACGGCCCGATCCCGCTCGACCTCCGGGCGGCCATCGGCAATCGCATCTACGGCTGCGACGACTGCCTCGCCGTGTGCCCATGGAACCGGTTCGCCGACGCCGCAGCCGCCAACCGCGCGTTTTTGCCCCGCGCCGAGCTCGCCGCGCCGAGTCTGAGCGACCTGCTCGCGCTCGACGATGCGAGCTTCCGCGAGATGTTCGCCGGCTCCCCGATCAAGCGCATCGGGGTCAAGAGGATGATCCGCAATTGCCTGATCGCCGCCGGCAACAGCGGGAACCGATCGCTGGCGGCGGCCGTAGGGCGCCATGTTTCAGACGAGGATCCGGTCGTCGCCGAGGCCGCGCGCTGGGCGCTCTCGGCTCTTGATCACCGACAAGTCTAACACCCCGCCGTCTAAAGTCGTTGAACTAAAGCTAGTTTTACCGCAGCAAGTACGCGCCGAGTCGGGGGGAAATCAATGATCAGCCCTATGCTCTTGTTGTCGGCCGTACCGATGACATTCGCTTCTTTTCAAGAAGGCCAGGGAGAATTTTCTTCCATAGCGGAAGGCGTAAACTACGTCAGTATAAGGAATAATACGAACGACTCCTTCCGCTGCACATTCCGATCAGGCGCTTGGAGTTCCGGCGGCGTCTTGTTCACGCCGGCCCGGCAGGTCGATCAACAGTTGGTCGGCGACAGCATCAGTCTGCAGTGCGACGGCAATGTCGGTATGACATATACGAACCTGCGACCCGGCCAGCGGTACAACTTTCTGCGTGAACCGGATGGGCGCGTTGCTCTCTACAATGTAACTCCATCGAGGTAATCATGGAGCCTGCGAAAATCAGTCCGAGTAAAGCCACACAAATGGCGGAAGTGGGCTCTTTCCATACAAACCAGGAAATGATCCTAACGATCATGATCCTAGGTTTCGGCCTCCTTTCGCTGCTATTCTTGTACCTTTGTGTACGAACTGGAAGAGCGAACCAGTTTGTGCTGCGGATCTACGTCATAACGATTATCGTGTTCGGCACACTTCTGGCGGTCTCCAGCTCATACACAACCGAACAAATTGCTCCTGTCGTTGGGCTCTTTGGTACGATCGCAGGGTATGTCCTCGGACGATCCGAAAAATCCGAATCGCACTCAAGCGAATGACGGCTCAGCTCGGGTTTTCGAGCGCCGAGATACAGGCCGCCTGATCGGCCTGCGCGCCCGATGGCAGCCGGGTGTCGATGTAGGTGACGCGCGCCGTCCCGGCGGTCCCGTCCGGGTAGAGATAGGCGTCGAGCACGCAGCGCGGCGATCGGAACTGCAGCTTCAGCCCAGCCCCCTCGCGCACCTGGAGTGCCGGATGACCGAAATGCGCGACCACCTCGCCGGCGGTCAGGCCGATGATGTTGCTGCGCTTCTGCGGCGGCGGTGTCGGCGAGACCGGCACCGGTTCCGGCGAAGTCTGGACCGGCCGCGTGGCGCAGGCGGCGACGAGCAAGGCGAGGGCGGGAGCGAGGCGACGCATGGTTCGACGATGCATGCCCCAGCATTGCGAGGCAAGGTTGCGGACGGCTGAACGCTTCGGCTAGGCGGCGCCCTTCCCCACCTGGAGCAATCATGACCGAACCCCGCCTCGACGTACTCACCATCGGCAACGCCATCGTCGACGTCATCGCCGACGCCACCGACGAATTCCTCACCGCCGAGGGGCTGACCAAGAGCGCGATGCGGCTGATCGATGCCGAGGAGGCCGAGCGCCTCTACGCCCACATGGGCCCGGCGCGCGAAGTCAGCGGGGGCTGCGCGGGCAATACGGCAGCGGGGATTGCCGCGCTCGGCGGCCGCGCCGGGTTCGTCGGCCAGGTCGCGCCGGACCAGCTGGGGACATTCTACCGCCACGACCTGACCGCGGCGGGGGTCGAATTCACCACTCCGGCGCTCGACGTCGGCGTGCCGACGGCGCGCTCGATGATCCTGGTCACGCCCGACGGTCATCGCACGATGAACACCTTCCTCGGCGCGGCGCAGCATTTGCCCGCAAGCGCGCTCGACGCGCAGCAGATCCGCGACAGCGCGGCCATCTATCTCGAAGGCTATTTGTGGGACCCGGAGACCCCGCGCTACGCGATGATCCGGGCGATCGAGATCGCGCGATCGGCCGGCCGAAAGGTCGCCTTCACCTTGTCCGACACCTTCTGCATCGAGCGCCACCGCGACGGCTTCAACGCGCTGATCGACGGCGGGCGGATCGACATATTGTTCGCCAATCAAGCGGAGATCGAGATGCTCGCCGGGGTGCCGCACCTCGACAGCGCGGTCGAGGCGGTGCGCGGCAAGGTCGAGACTTTGGTCGTCACGCGAAGCGAACATGGCGCGCTCGCGACGCGAGGCGCTGACCTGGTGGAAGTCCCCGCCGAGCCGGTGGCCGAGGTGGTCGACACCACCGGCGCTGGCGACCTGTTCGCGGCCGGATTCCTGTTCGGCTGCACGAGGGGCAAGAGCCTCGAGCAGTCGCTGAAGCTTGGCGCCATCGCCGCGGCCGAGGTGATCCAGCATTATGGCGCGCGGCCCGAGGCCGACCTTCGCGCGCTGGCCGGAGCGCTCGCCAGCTAGGCCGCGCTCTTCAGCTCGATCTGGTTGCCGAACGGGTCGTTGAAATAAATGGAATAGCCGTCGCCGGTGGCGCCATAGCGGACGCCCTCCTCGACGATCGCGACATTGTGGGCCGCAAGATGCGCCTTCAGCGCGTCCGGATCGAAGCCGGCCGTGGCCAGACAGACATGGTCCATATTGCGGCCGCCCTCGACCGGCGGACGGCCCCAGGCGCCTTCGGTTGAGCCGATGTCGACGAGGTCGATCAGCGACGCGCCGGCGCGCAGCTGGAGCATGCCATATTGGGGCAGCTCGCGGTCGACGCTGCAACCGACGACGTCGCGATAGAAGCGCCGCGCCGTGGCCATGTCGCCGACCAGCAGGACGACATGGTCGAGCCCCTCCAGCCGAAAGGGTGGAAGGCCGTCCATGCCGCGCTCGCTAGTCGCTGGCGCCGGGAATCGCCGGCTCGATGTCCTCGATCTCCGTCTCGTGGACCTCAACGATGCCGCGGCCGAGATGGCTCCGGCTGCGGCTGTAGAGGAAGTAGACGAGGAGGCCGAGGATGCTCCAGCCCGGCAGGAACAGCATCGCCGCGCTCGGCAGGTTCAAGAACAGGAACAGGCAGCCGAAGATCGTCAGCGGCGCGATGATCCACACCGCGGGGACACGGAAGCTGCGCGGCCGGTTGGGATCGGTCCAGCGCAACATCATCACCGCCACGGCCACCATCAGGAAGGCGTAGAGCGTGCCCGCGTTGGAAATGTCGGCGAGCTGCCCGACCGGGAAGAAGGCGGCCGCGACCGCCACGGCGAGCCCGGTGATGACGGTCACGATGTGCGGGGTGCGGAACTTCGGATGGACCCGGCTCAGCACGTCGGGCAGCAGGCCGTCGCGGCTCATCACGAAGAAGATCCGGGTCTGGCCGAAGATCAGCACGAGGATGACGGACGGCAGCGCGAGGAAGGCCGCAATGCCGAGCATGTTGCCGATCTGCGAGAAACCGATCGTCCGCAGCACGTGGGCCAAGGCCTCGTTCGAGCAGACCAGCGCCTCGGCATATTGGGGTAGCGCGCACTGCCGCGCGAGCTCGGGCGATCCAGCCTCGAGGGGAACGCCGGGGGCGCCCATGATCGGCTGGCCGCCGAGCGTGCCGATCGCGCCGGCCGCGACGAGGATGTAGAAGACGGTGCAGAACAGCAGCGAGGCGACGAGCCCGATCGGCACGTTGCGCTGCGGGTTCTTGGTCTCCTCGGCCGCGGTCGAGACGGCGTCGAAGCCGACATAGGCGAAGAACATGGTCGCCGCCGCGCCGACCGCGCCGACCCCGGTGCCGAAGCCACCGAACACACCCGCCGGCAGGAACGGGTTGAACTTGTCGGCGTCGAATTCGGCGCTTGCGAAGGTCAGCACGATGAACGCGGTCAAGGCGGTCACCTTGATCGCCACGAGGACGGCATTGAACTTGGCGCTTTCGCTGGTTCCGATGACCAGCAAAGCGGTGACCAGCAAGGCGATGACCAGCGCCGGCAGGTTGATCAGGCCCCCTTCGGCGCCGCCGAAGGCGAGCGGCCCGGCGCTTAGCCAGGCCGGCAAATGTATCCCCAGGAACTCGTTGAGGATCGTGCCGGTGAAATATCCCGACCAGCCGACCGACACCGCCGAGGCGGCGATCGCATATTCCATGATCAGCGCCCAGCCGACCGTCCAGGCGAAAAACTCGCCGATGGTCGCATAACTGTAGGTATAGGCGCTCCCCGCGACGGGGATCATCGCCGCGATCTCGGCATAGCATAGCGCGGCGACGATGCAGACCGCGCCGGCGATGGCGAAGGCCAGCATCAGGCCCGGGCCCGCCTTCTGCGCGCCGACGGCAGTGAGGACGAAGATGCCCGTCCCGATCACGCACCCGATTCCGAGCAAGGTCAGCTGGAACCATCCGAGGGTCCGCTTGAGCGACTTCTTTTCGGCTGTCGCGAGGATCGCATCTAGCGGCTTGACGCGGCCGAGCAGGCCCCCCTTCGGTGCTGCACTCGCCATTCGATCTCCCCTCACCAAATCCGACGCAATTCCTAACGACTGCTCCCGCGAGGGCAATCCCCCTTCGACCAATGGCCGATTTAGCGCCCGAGCATGGGTCCGAGCGGCCTTCCGCCGAAGATATGCAGGTGTAGGTGCGGCACCTCCTGGCCCGAGTTCACGCCGACGTTGGCAAGCACGCGATAGCCGGGCTCAACCAGCCCGGCGTCGCGCGCGATGCGGCCCACGGCGCGGACCAGCCCGACGATCTCGGCGTCCGAAGCGCGCTCCGAAAAGTCGTCCCACGACACATATTCGCCTTTCGGAATGACCAGGATGTGAGTCGGCGCGAGCGGGTTGATGTCATGGAAAGCAAAGGCGAATTCGTCCTCGTGGACGGTTTTCGCGGGCAGCTCGCCGCGCAAGATGCGGGCGAAGATGTTGTTCTCGTCATAAGGCAGGGTGGGATCGATCGGCATGGCTGCTGACTCCGCTTGACCGGGCTCGCGCGCCCGCTACCACAAAGCGATGAGCGATGAGACGCCCGAAAGCCTGATCCCGTACGACGAGATCGTGCAGGACGCGCTGCGGGCGGTCGTCGGGCGGGTGCTCGGCGAAGTCGCGCTTTCCGGCGGCCTCCCCGGCGACCACCACTTTTACATCACCTTCCGGACCCGCTCGCCCGGCGTGTCCATCCCCAAACACCTCGCGGAAAAATTCCCGGAGGAGATGACCATCGTCATCCAGCACCGCTTCTGGGACCTAAAGGTCGAGGACGAGGCCTTCTCGGTCGGCCTGTCCTTCGGCGGAGTTCCGGCGACGCTCTACGTGCCCTTCGCCGCGGTAACCGCCTTCCATGATCCAGCGGTCGAATTCTCGCTGACCTTCCACGCCGGCGCCGACAACGAAGCGCCCGAAGGGCATGAAGCGCCAGAGAACGACGCTCGCCAGGCCGACAAGGCCGACGATGGCTCGAATGTCGTCTCGGTGGACTTTACGCGGAAGAAGTAGGACAGCCGTTCGTCCCGAGCTTGTCGAGGGACTGCATTTCTTCTTAGGGCCGAGCGACAGGGCAGGGCGGCGACAGGCTCCGCCCGAACGGTTCAGGAGAATCCATGGCGAGCGAGACCCGTACGGAAACTGACAGCTTCGGACCGATCGAGGTGCCCGCCGATGCCTATTGGGGCGCGCAGACCGAGCGGTCGATCGGCAATTTCCCGTTCGGCCCGCGCGAGCGAATGCCGCACGAGCTGGTTCACGCGCTGGGATTCGTCAAGCAGGCCGCGGCCCGGGTGAACGCCCGGATCGGCGGGCTCGACCCCAACGTCGCCGAAGCGATCCAGCAGGCCGCCGCCGAAGTCGCGCGCGGCGACCTCGACAGCCAGTTCCCGCTGGTCATCTGGCAGACCGGGTCCGGAACCCAGTCGAACATGAACGCCAACGAGGTGATCGCCGGCCGCGCCAACGAGATCCTGACCGGCAGGCGCGGCGGCAAGGAACCGGTCCATCCCAACGACCATGTCAACAAGAGCCAGTCATCCAACGACAGCTTCCCAACCGCGATGCACATCGCGGCTGGCCGCGCGATCCACCGGCGGCTGCTCCCCGCGCTGAAGCAAATCCATGCACGGCTGGAGGAACAGGCGAGACGGTGGGATTCGATCGTCAAGATCGGCCGCACGCACCTCCAGGACGCGACCCCCCTGACGCTCGGCCAGGAATTCTCAGGCTATGCGGCTCAGATCGCCGATTGCATCGCCCGACTCGAAGACGCGGTGCCACGCGTGATGCGCCTGGCGCAGGGCGGGACGGCGGTCGGCACCGGGCTCAACGCGCCCAAGGGCTTTGCCGAGGAATTCGCCAGGGAAGTCTCGCGGCTGACCCAGTTGCGGTTCACGTCGGCGCCGAACAAGTTCGCCGAGCTCGCCGCGCACGACACGATGGTCGAGCTGTCGGGCGTGCTCAACACCATCGCCGTCGCGCTGTCCAAGATCGCCAACGACATCCGCCTGCTCGGCTCGGGCCCGCGCTGCGGGCTGGGCGAGCTTAGGCTGCCGGAAAACGAGCCCGGAAGCTCGATCATGCCGGGCAAAGTCAACCCGACCCAGGCCGAGATGCTGACGATGGTCGCCGCGCAGGTCATGGGCAATCATGTCGCCGTGACGGTCGGCGGGCTCCAGGGTCACATGGAGCTGAACGTGTTCAAGCCGCTGATCGCAGCCAATGTGATCCGCTCGATCAACCTGCTCGCCACGGGAATGGAAAGCTTCACGGAGCGGATGCTCGACGGAACCGAGCCGGACGAGGCGCGGATCGCGGAGCTGAGGAACCGCTCGCTGATGCTGGTCACCGCGCTCGCGCCCGAGATCGGCTACGACAATGCGGCTGCGATCGCCAAGCATGCCCACAAGACGGGAAAGACGCTGAAGGAGGCGGGGATCGAGCTCGGTCTGGTCGACGAGGCGACGTTCGACCGCGTGGTGAAGCCCGAGGGGATGCTCGGCCGGTGAGGCGCCTGGCCCTGGTCGCGGCGGCCGCGCTGGCTGCCGGCTGCGCGACGCGCCCCACCCCGCCGCCCCCGCCGGCGAAGCCTCGGCCCGCCACCCCAGTTCAGCCCCTGCCCGGCGTCATCAGCCCCGCGACCTACGTCGCGCAGGCCGCCTCGATCGACCTGCTCGTGATCCGTTCGTCCGAACTCGCTTTGGTCCGATCGCCGAGCAGGGGAATCCGCGACTTCGCAAGCAGGATGATCGCCGCGCACCAGGGCCTTGCCGCCCAGCTGTCCTTTGCCGGCAGGCGGCTCAACCTGCTGCCGTCAGCGGCGATGCTTCCGCAGCATCAGGCGATGTACGACGCGCTCGACTCGAGCGGTGATTTCGATAACGCCTATGTGCGGCTTCAGCGCCGATCGCACGGCGCGGCGCTGAGCCTTCACTCCGAATATGCGGCGCGCGGGACCAGCCCGACGCTCCGCCCGGTGGCGGAGAACGGCACCGCCGTCGAGCGCAGCCATCTGGACATGCTGCGGCGGCTCTAGAAAGCCAGATTCAGCCGCACCCCGATATTGTCCATTCCCGGGTTCTGACGGCCGAACAGGCGCGCGTGGCTCATGTGGACCCAGCTCGCCTCGATGCTGAGACGGTCGTTAACCTGCGCGCCGATGCCAAGCTCGGGCGCGAACAGGACACGGCTGCCGAAGTCGATCTTGCCGTTGTCCGGGTCCTCGAAGTTTTTCGCCGAGCCGGTGTGGACTGCGATCCCGACGCCCGGCCGGACATAGATCCGCTTGCCGAACCTCGCCGACAGGCCGGCGGCGGCATAGCTCGTCTCGCCGGCGGTGTTGAGCGATCCGAACACATAGGGTTGAAGCGGCGTCCGGCCGATCGGCGAGCCACGCCAGCCGAGCTGAACGTCAACCCCCGGTTCCACCCCACTGATGGTCAGCGGCGTATCGACGTCATGGACGTAAAGACCGCCGAAAACCTCCCCCGCCTGAGCGGGAGACGCGGCAAGGCCGGCGGCCGCCAGCGCAAACAGGGTTCCAAGTCTCATGGCGGCATCAATGCACGCGGAGCGCGTTGGTGCCCGGGTCAACCGCCCTGCCAGGTCCGGATCGCCTCGTCGGGCCAGAGGAGCATCCAGACATTGAGCGCCAGATTGTCGCGGATGACGTAGAGGGGGACCAGCTCAAGGAGCACGATCACAACGACGCTAGCCCACAGCGGAAGCTTGCGCGCCGCAAGGAAGCCGACGACCATCATCAAGATGTCCGAAACCGAGTTGATCACGCTGTCGCCGTTGTAGCCGAGAGCGGCCGTCGCGGTGCGATAGCGGTCGATGATCCACGACGTATTCTCGACGATCTCCCATGCCGCCTCGACCACCAGCGCCGCCGCGAAGCGCCATTCGACGGGCTGCCGGCGGGCGACCAGCCACAGCGCCGCATAGAACCAGAAGCCGTGCAAAATATGGCTGAAGCTGTACCAGTCGCTGAGCATCTGGCTGGTCTTGGGGCTGTCGCGCCCGCCGACCCACAGCTCGATCGTGCCGCAGGTGCAGATCGGCTCGCGGCCCATGGCCAGCAGAATGGCCGCGGCGGCGGCAACCACAATCAAGGCGGCAAGAACGCTGCGACGGACGGTGCGGGTCATGCGCCAGGCTTAGCAGAGCGAAGCGGCTTGCAAAGCATGGCTTCTCGGCTGACACACGCAGGCCATGCTGCGCACCTACGGACCCGGTTGCGACGGAAGCCTGATCGAGGCGAAGGCCGAGAAGATTCCCGACGGAGCGACGTGGATCGACCTCGAGGAACCGACCAAGGAGGAAGAACGCCTGGTCGAACGCTGCGTCGGGCTCAACATCCCGACGGAGCAGGAAATGGCGGAGATCGAGCCGTCGAGCCGGCTCTACGAGCGCGACGGAACCCTCTACATGACAGTCAGCGTGTTGCGCGGTGTCGTCGACGGCACTCCGGCGAGCACGCCGATCAGCTTCGTCCTCGCCGACGAACGCCTGGTCACGATCCGCTACGCGACGCCGAAACCGATCCGTGCGTTCGAGGACCATGTCCGGCGGGAGCCGGACCTCGCGCGCGACGCCTCGACCGTGCTGGTCGGATTGCTCGACGCGATCATCGATCGCCTGGCCGACGAGCTCGAGCATCTCGGCGACGAAATGGAAACCATCTCCTCGCACATCTTTCACCGCAAGCTCGAGGAGCGGCGGATCCCGGTCGAGCGGCTGACGGCGCTGCTGACGAGGATCGGCCGGGCCCAGACATTGCTCGCCAAGATCCGCTATTCCGCGGTGAGCACGATCCGGATGCTGAGCTTCCTGTCCGGATCGAACCGGGTGAACGAACCGTCGCGGGCCGAGCTTCGCCATCATATTGCGAGCTTGGCGGCCGACGTCACCTCGCTTAGCGAGCATGCCGGATTCATGGCCGACAACCTGACCTTCCAGCTCGATGCGTCGCTCGGGCTGATCAGCATCGAGCAGAACGCGGCAATGAAAATTTTTTCGTGGGCGGCGGTCGTCTTCCTGCCGCCGACGCTGATCGCTGGAATCTATGGCATGAACTTCCACCATTTCCCCGAGCTCAGCTGGCCGTGGGGTTACCCGATGGCGCTCGCATTCATCGTCGCGAGCGGGGTCCTGCCTTATCTTTATTTCAAGAAGCGGGGGTGGATCTAATCGGCCGCTGCGAGCGGGACCTGCTCGGCGATCATTTCGGGTTCGGCGTCCGGCGCGTTGGCCGCTTCTCGCCTGGCGAGCGCGGCATAGGCCAGCGCCAGGTCTCCCGCGACGGCGGCACCGTCGCCGTCCTGCTTCGAAAAGGCGGCGGCGCGCGCCTCTTCGGCGCGGCGGCGGAAATATTCGCTGTCGTGGGCCATGCCCGCTTTCCTCATGGTTGTCCCGGAAATCCGGGGATTTCCCTATAGATATTGCGCGACCGTCATAATTACGAGTCAGGCGCGGGCACCCCGCCGCACGACGGGTTCGATTCAGCGCAACGGAACAACCGCAAGCCCGTTGTTGCAGCCGCGGCGATACTGTCCGCTTGCTGATGTAAGGACTTGTGATGCGGCGCTTCTTCACCTTGCTTGCCTCGCGCAGCGCATATTTAATGGGCCACCCCGCCGCGTTCCTGATCGCGACCCTGGCGTGCATCCTGTGGGCCGTGACCGGGCCGGTGTTCGATTATTCGGATACCTGGCAGCTGGTTATCAATACGGCGACGACCGTCCTCACCTTCCTCGCCGTCTTCCTGATCCAGAACAGCCAGAATCGCGACGGGATCGCGATCCAGGCGAAATTGGACGAAATCCTGATCGCGGTGAGCAAGGCGCGCACCGAGCTGGTCGGGATCGAAAATCTGACGGACGCCGAAGTGACCGAGCTGAAAGCGGCGATCGAGCGCGAGGCGCTGCAGCCGAACGGCAAGCCCGACAAGAGCACCCCGACGGTCGATGAAATCTTGCGAAACCGGGATTTGGAGGTCGAGGACATGCCGGCCGGCCATCGCCGCAAGATTGCCGATGCCGCCAAGCGCGCGGTCGATGCCGCGGCCGACAAGGTGAAGGCGAAAAAAGCCAAGAAGCGGGGCAAGACGACGGTCCGGGGAACATCTCGCAAGCCGAGGCCGCGCAGACGCGGCTGACGCGTTTGCCGGGCCCCGGCCGGGTTGCTAAGGCGCACCAGTCCCCTCACGCCTGAAAAACTCGAAGGAACGCCATGATCCCTACCGGCCAGGACAGCCTGAAGACGCGCACTGCGCTCCAGGTCGGCGACACGTCATATTCTTATTATTCGCTCGCCAAGGCGGCCGAGCAGCTCGGGGACCTTTCACGGCTGCCTTTCTCGATGAAGGTCCTGCTCGAGAACCTGCTCCGCTTCGAGGACGGGACGACGGTCACCCGCGACGACCTCCAGTGCATGGTCGACTGGCAGAAGGAGCGGCGGATCTCGCGCGAGGTCCAGTATCGGCCGGCGCGGGTCCTGATGCAGGACTTCACCGGCGTGCCCGCGGTCGTCGACCTCGCCGCGATGCGCGACGCGATGCGGGCGCTCGGCGGCGACCCGCAGCGGATCAACCCGCTGGTCCCGGTCCACCTGGTGATCGACCACAGCGTGATGGTCGACGAATTCGGCAACCCGAAAGCGTTCGGGAAGAACGTCGAGCTCGAATATCACCGCAACGGCGAGCGCTACGCGTTCCTCAAGTGGGGCGCTTCCGCGTTCGACAATTTCCAGGTCGTGCCTCCGGGCACGGGCATCTGCCACCAGGTCAATCTCGAATATGTCGCGCAATGCGTCTGGACGGGGGCGGACCAGACCGGCGAAACGATCGCCTACCCCGACACGTTGGTCGGCACCGACAGCCACACGACCATGGTCAACGGGCTCGGCGTGCTCGGCTGGGGCGTCGGCGGGATCGAAGCCGAAGCCGCGATGCTCGGCCAGCCGGTCAGCATGCTCATTCCCGAGGTCGTCGGCTTCCGCCTCTCGGGCGAACTCAACGAGGGCATCACCGCGACCGACCTGGTGCTCACGGTCACGCAGATGCTGCGCCAGAAGGGCGTCGTCGGCCGCTTCGTCGAATTCTACGGACCGGGGCTCGCCAGCCTCTCGCTCGCCGACCGCGCGACCATCGCCAACATGGCGCCCGAATATGGCGCGACCTGCGGCTTTTTCCCGATCGACCAGCGGACCATCGACTACCTCCGGCTTACCGGCCGCGAGGAGGATCGCATCGCGCTGGTCGAGGCCTATTGCCGCGCGCAGGGGCTGTGGCGCGACGAGTCGGCGCCCGAGCCCCTGTTCACGGATACGCTTGAGCTCGACATGAGCGCGATCGAGCCCTCGCTCGCCGGCCCGAAGCGGCCGCAGGACCGGGTCCTGCTGAGCGAGGTCGACGACGAATTCAACCGCGACCTCGAAGCGGTCTACCGCAAGCACAACGATCCGCGCGTGTCGGTCGAAGGCGAGAATTACGACTTCGGCAACGGCGACGTGGCCATCGCCGCGATCACCAGCTGCACAAACACGTCGAACCCGTCGGTGCTGATCGGCGCCGGCCTGCTGGCCCGCAAGGCGCGCGAGAAAGGGCTGACCAGCAAGCCGTGGGTCAAGACCAGCCTCGCGCCGGGGAGCCAGGTCGTCACCGACTATCTCGACGAAAGCGGCCTCAGCGACGACCTCAACGCGCTCGGCTTCGACCTGGTCGGCTATGGCTGCACCACGTGCATCGGCAATTCCGGGCCGCTGCCGGAGCCGATCAGCAAGGCGATCAACGACAACGACCTGGTCGCGGTGAGCGTCCTGTCCGGCAACCGCAATTTCGAGGGCCGCGTCTCGCCCGACTGCCGGGCCAACTATCTCGCGTCGCCGCCACTGGTCGTCGCCTACGCGCTCAAGGGCACGGTGCGGTCGGACATGATCAACGAGCCGATCGGCACGGCGAGCAACGGCGAGCCCGTCTATTTGAAGGACATCTGGCCCTCGAACGAGGAAATCCGCTCGCTGATCGACGCGCACGTCCATTCCGAGATGTTCCGCTCGCGCTATGCCGACGTCTATCGCGGCGACGATCGCTGGCGCGACATCGCGGTGACCGGCGGCGCGACCTATGCGTGGCCCGCCGATTCCACCTACATCCAGAACCCGCCCTATTTCACCGGGATGACGATGACGGCGACGCCGCCGGGCGATATCGAACGCGCTCGGGCGCTGGCCCTGTTCGGCGATTCGATCACCACCGACCACATCTCGCCGGCGGGCGCGATCAAGCCGGACAGCCCCGCCGGCCGCTACCTGCTCGAGCGCGGCGTGACGCGCGCCGAATTCAACAGCTACGGCGCCCGGCGCGGCAATCACGAAGTGATGATGCGCGGGACCTTCGCCAACATCCGCATCCGCAACCGCATGCTGAACGACGTCGAGGGCGGGTTCACCCGCTATGCCCGCACCGGCGAAACAATGCCGATCTACGACGCGGCGATGGCCTACGAGCAGGACGGCACCCCGCTCGTCGTCATCGCCGGCAAGGAATATGGCACCGGAAGCTCGCGCGACTGGGCGGCGAAGGGCACCGTGCTGCTCGGGGTGCGCGCGGTCATCGCCGAAAGCTTCGAGCGCATCCACCGCTCCAACCTGGTCGGCATGGGCGTGCTGCCGCTGCAGTTCCGCGAAGGCGAGAATGCCGACAGCCTCGGCCTCGACGGGAGCGAGGCGTTCACCATCACCGGCGTCGCCGGCATCGAGCCGCGCCAGGACGTGACCGTAGAGGTGACTCGCGCGGACGGCTCGACCGCGACCTTCACCGCGCGGTGCCGCATCGACACCTACAACGAGCTCGAATATTTCCGCTCGGGTGGAATTCTCCATTATGTGCTGAGGAGGCTCGCGGCGGCGTGAGCTTCATGCCGGACTGGGACCTCACGCGCTGGGCCGTCGAGATCGTCGGCTGGGGCGGAGCGGTCCTCATCCTGCTCGCTTACCTGCTGCTCTCCGCCGGCAAGCTTACCGGTCAGTCGCTGGCCTACCAGGGCATGAACGTCGTCGGAGCGGCCGGCTTCATCATCAACGGCTGGTGGCACGGCGCCCTGCCGTCCGCGGCGCTCAACGTGCTATGGCTGCTGATCGGGGCAATCGCGACATGGCGAATCATGAAGAGAGAAGGATCGTCGACCTCAGCCATGTGATCGAGCATGGCATGACGACCTACAGGGGGCTGCCGGAGCCCTGCATCTGCGACTTCTGGGAGCGCGAAGGCTCGGCGGCGAATTACGACGACGGATCGACCTTCCAGATTGGGCGCATCGACATGGTCGCGAACACCGGCACCTATGTCGACGCGCCCTTCCATCGCTACGCCGACGGCGCCGACCTCGCCGATCTGCCGCTGCCCTCGCTCGCCGACCTGCCGGGAATCGTGGTCCGTCGGCCGTGGGAGAATGGCCTCGCGATCGACCCAGGCGCGTTCGACGGGCGCGATGTCGCCGGCAAAGCGGTGCTGGTCCACACCGGCTGGGACCGGCACTGGCGAACGGACGCATATTTCGGCGAGCATCCGTACCTCACGGCGGAAGCCGCCGACCGGCTAGCCGAGCAGGGCGCGGCACTGGTCGGGATCGACAGCTGCAACATCGACAATATGCATTTGCGCGTGCGGCCAGTGCATACGCGCCTGCTCGGCACCGGAATCCCGATCTGCGAGCATATGACGCGGCTCGGGAGCCTGCCCGATGACGACTTCCGCTTTTCCGCTGTGCCCCCGAAGGTACGCGGGATGGGCAGCTTCCCGGTGCGCGCCTACGCCGTGCTCGGCTGAACGAGCGCGGCCTTCAGCCAATTCGGGACGATCGCATTGTCGGGGATCGCATCGAGTCGCGCGTGTACGACCGACCGATCGGCCTGTGGATATTCGACGCGCGCGCGTTCGCCGCCGCCGCCGACCACCACGAACAGGCGCCGGTTGACCTTCTGCCGCCAGTTCATCCGCGCCGTATTCTCCTGGCCGACGAAACAGCCCTTGGAAAAGCTGACGCCATTGAGCTCGATCGCATTGCATTCGAGCCACAGCAGGTCGCCAAGCTCGGCGCGGCCTTCGGTGACGCCAAGGCGCAGCCTGTGCTCGAGCCAGCCGCGCTCGGGTTCGGCGGGCGCGCCGAGCCAGCGCGTGCCGAGGTCGGGCAAGCGCGGATCGGGAACGCCTTCGCTGCCGTCCCTCGACCAATGAACCGCAAGCGCCGGATCGCGCTCGATCGTGATCGGCCGCCGGAGGCGGTAGACCGCCAGGCGCTTGATCAGGTCGTCCGCCGCCTCCGCTTCGCAATCGAGCAACAGATCATCGCCGTCGGCCCAGACCAAGAAATCGAACATGCACTTGCCCTGCGGAGTGAGCAGGCCGGCCCAGACCGGGAGGTGGCCGGTGACGTCGTTCGTCACCAGCCCCTGGAGGAAGCCGCGCACGTCCTCGCCCGAAAGGCGGACGACGGCGCGATCGGTCAGGGTGGTCGCGGGCATGCCTCTCAGTTAGGGAGCCGGACGTGGCACCGCAAACACTGACCATCCGCCGGCCCGACGACTGGCACGTGCATTTGCGCGACGGCGACATGCTGCGAACAGTCGCGCCTTACACCGCGCGGCAATTCGCGCGCGCGATCATCATGCCCAATCTGGTCCCGCCGGTAACGACGGTCGAAGCGGCCAGCGCCTACCGGGAGCGCATCGTCGCCGCGACGGGGCCCGGCTTCACGCCGCTGATGACCTGTTATCTGACCGACGACATCAGCCCGGACGAAATCGCGCGCGGCTTCGAGGAAAAGGTGTGGATCGCGGCCAAGCTCTATCCCGCCGGGGCGACCACCAACAGCGCCTCGGGCGTCACCGACATCCGGACTATTTATCCGGTCCTGGAGAGGATGGAGCGGATCGGGATGACGCTGTGCGTCCACGGCGAAGTCACCGACCCCACCGTCGACGTCTTCGATCGCGAGGAAGCATTTATCGACAGCGTCCTGTCGAAGCTGGTTCAGGATTTCCCGGACCTCAAGATTGTCCTGGAACACATCACTACCAAGGATGCCGTGGGGTTCATCCGTTACAAAAGCCGACTCGCCGCCACGGTGACCCCGCAGCATCTCGTCATCAACCGCAACGCGATCTTTGCCGGCGGCCTCCGCCCCCATGCTTATTGCCTGCCCGTCGCCAAACGGGAGGAGCATCGGCTTGCGGTGCGCAAGGCGGCGACATCCGGCGAGCGGAACATCTTTCTCGGTACCGACAGCGCGCCGCATTCGCGCGAGGCAAAAGAATCGGCGTGTGGCTGCGCGGGGATCTTCAACGCGCCGTTCGCGCTGGAATGTTACGCGCAAGTCTTCGAGGAGGAGGGCGCGCTCGACCGCCTGGAGGCATTTGCGAGCATCAACGGCGCGCGCTTTTATGACCTGCCCATCAACGAGGAGACGATCACGCTCGAGCGGCGCGAGACGGTCGTGTCCAGCGAGGTCGACGGCATCGTCCCCTTCCTCGCGGGCGAAACGCTGCGCTGGACTTTGACCGGCTAGCCGCCGCCGGCGCCGTCGGGTCCGATGACGGCCGCGAAATGATCCTCCAGCCGGCCATAGCATTCGCATGCGCGGTCAAGCAGGCGAGAACGATCGGCGATCCGGATCACGCCGCGCCCGGTCTCGATGAGGCCGTCCTGCTCAAGCGACTGGACGACCGCATTGACCGTGGTCCGCTGGACGCCGAGCAGGCCGGCGAGCGCCTGCTGAGTCAGTTCGATCCGGTCGCCGGTGCGATCCTGCGCGTGAAGCAGCCAGCGCGCCGCCCGCGCAGGCATAGGATGATAGGCATTGCAGGCGACCGACTGCATGACCTGCGAGAGCAGATAGTCGGAAAAACGGCAGAACAGGTTCGCGATGAAATCCGACCGGCGTTTCGCCTTCTCGATCACGGGCATCGGCACGCGCAGCGCCGATCCGCCGACTAGGACCAGGGCGCGCGTATAAGCCGGCGCTTGTCCGCAGCTGATGATGCCGCCAAGCGCTCCCCGCCGCCCAATCAGCGCCACTTCGACGGTCCGCGTGCTTGAAAGCTCGACCGCCATCGAGATCATGGTCGCGCCGAACGGGAACAAGGTCGCTTGGACATCATCGCCCCGCTTCAGCACGATGTCGCCCCGAGCCAGGTCGACGATCGTCCCTGAGGGCTCGATCAGCGCACGCAATTCCGATGACAGGGTGGAAAGCAAGTGGTTGCCGGCGAACGCCTGGTCGGCGGCAATCATTTCATCAACCGTGGCGTTTGCCATGCGGGAAACCATACGCGTGTCGGCGGAGCCCGTTCCAACAGGATGGCCCGCTACATCGCCACCGGGTCGACGGCGCGCCGACTCCCGGCAAGCAAGCAATCGGCCACCAGGCGAAGCGGAGCAACATCGACATGGCTGCGACGCGTATCGATGAGATCGACGAAGCGCCGATAGATGGCGGGATATTCGCCGGGCCCGTCGTCTCCTTCGGTTTCGCCGTTTTGAAGCAATCTCGCCCCGCCGTCTTCAAGTCGGATCGTCGAGCCGTCGCTCGTTTCGATCGTGACGGTCCACTCATCGTCCTCGCTCCGCCAGTCCAGGCTGGCGCACAGAGGCCCGTCCGCCGCGGGACTGGAGAAGGTGACGTCGGCGGCGATCGGGGTCTGCGCGTTTGCGGGAATGCTGAGCGCGGCGTCGCGAACGAACAATCCGCCGGGAAAAATCCTGGTCGCGATCGAGAAGGCGTTGATCCCGGGATCAAACACGCCGAAGCCGCCCGGCTGCCAGATCCACTGCTGCCCGGGGTGCCATTTGTGAACGTCCTCGTGCCACACGATCTTCATCGATCGGATGCGCTTGCCGGCCAGCGCACGGGCCGCCGCGTCCACGGTCGCGTGATGCTGCGCGTGCCAGGTGGTGAACAGGCTGACCCGCTGGGCCTCGGCCAAGCAGGCAAGATCCTCGATCTCGCTGAGGCCGATGGTCGGCGGCTTTTCGAGCAGGCAGTGAAGCCCGGCGAGGATGCATTCGCGCGCGATCTCGTATCGCGGGCCGGGCGGCGTGGTGATCGCCACCGCCTCGAGCCCGTCGATGGAGCGGATCAGCTCGCGCCAGTCCGCGAACCTCGCGGCGATGCCCTGGCCGGACCGGCTCGAGGTCGCCGCCAACTCCAGCCGGGGGTTTCCTTCGATTGCCGGAACGTGCTGGTCCTCGGCGATCTTGCCGAAGCCGAGGATCGCGATCCTGAGCGGCCTCACCGCCCGAGCGCCGCGACGTAAGAGCGCGCCTTGTCGGCAGTTTCGGCCGAAGATTGACCGGCTCGGTACAAGCCGCCGCCGAGCCCGAAGCCGTCCGCCCCCGCCTCGCGCCAGGGGCGCATCGCCTCGGGCGTGATACCGCCGACGACGAAGATCGGAATTTCCTGGGGAATGACGGCACGCTGCGCCTTGAGGACTGCCGGCGAAGCGGCTTCCGCCGGGAACAGCTTCAGCGCCGTCGCCCCGGCCGTGATCGCCGTGAGGGCTTCCGACGGCGTGAAAAAGCCGGGGCACGAGACCAGGCCCTCGGCCACCGACGCCGCGATCACGTCCGGATTGGTGTTCGGTGAAACGATGATTCCACCGCCCGCGGCACGCACGTTGGGAACTTCCTCAGCCATGAGAACGGTGCCGGCGCCGATCAGGGCGCGGTCCCCGAACCTCGCCGACAGCAGCTCGATGCTCTTCAGGGGATCGGGCGAGTTGAGCGGCACTTCGATGATCCGGATCCCGGCCTCGACGATCGCTTCGCCGATGGCCTCGGCTTCATCCGGCGTCACGCCCCGGATAATTGCGATCAACGGGCATTCTTCGACATAGGCCTTGAACACGTCAGATCATCTCCGCGATTTTCCGGATGCCGAACACAAAGCTTTGCTCCCCGTCGAGTTCAACCGCGCGCGCGCCGGTTTCGGCTAGCGCGGCGGCATAGAGGACGGTGAGATCGGGACGGCCCATCACCACGACATTTCCGGGTGCGGCCCCCTCCAGGCCGATGCGGATGTCCGAACCGATCAGCAGACCGCTGGCATAGGATGCCGCGTCCGCTGCCTGCGCCTTTTGAAGAAGGACCCGGGCGCGGACGGAAAAGAGCTCGGCGGGAAGATCGTCTTCGGCAAGGCCGTGCCGGGCGCCGGCGAGAAAGGCCGCGTTCGGCGCGACCTCGCCCTGGAGAAGGTCGGCGAGGATGCTATGTTCCTTGAGCAGGTTGAACAGCTCGCCGGTCATCACCGTGCGGAAGCCCGCGATCCGGCCGCCCTCGACCTCCACCCATTTGTTGTGCGTCCCGGGGTGACAGACGAGCGCGTCCGAGGCCAGCGAGCCGTTGGCGACGCCGCCGATCAGCTGCACCTCCTCGCCGCGCATGACGTCGGCCCTGGCCAGATCGGAGACCCCGGGCACGATGGCGGTGCGGTCATCGACCCATTCGAGGGCGCCCGCCAGCTGCTCGGCGCCGGCCGGGCAAGGCACGTACGGCGCCTCGATCCAGCCGCGGTTCGAGCCGACCATCCCGGCGAGCAGCAAGGGCCGGTCCCCCAGGCGCGCGCGGATTTCCGCCACTGCATCCGGAAATCCGTCGCGCCGGACGGAGAGAACGCCGCGATCGTCCTCGAATTCGTCCGTGCAACGGCCCGACGGATCGAGGCGATAGGCGCGGCGGTTGGTCGAGCCCCAGTCGACCGCGATGAATCCGTCCGTCCAGCGCATCGCTATCCCATAGCCACGGTTTCCTTTTCGGCCAACGCGGCTATCCCCGGGAGATGCCCGTCGATTCGACCGTAAGATGCGTTGCCGATGTGCGCGCCGTGCTCGGCGAGGGGCCAGTCTGGGTCGCGCGCGAATCCGCCCTTTACTGGGTCGACATTGAGGGCCGAACCATCTTTCGGCTCGACGCGCGGGGCGAGTGCCAGTCGTGGCCGACGCCGCTGCGCGTGGGGTCGCTCGCACCCAGGAAAAGCGGCGGGTTCATCGGCGGCACCGAGGACGGCGTCGCGATCATCGAACTGAACTCGGGGCAATTCGAGCTCGTCGCAAGCCCCGAGCCGGAGCTGCCGGACAACCGCTTCAATGACGGCAAGGTCGACCGCCGCGGCCGCTTCTGGGCGGGAACGATGGACCGCCGCGAGCGGGAGGCGAGCGGGAACCTCTATTGCTTCGAGGATACGCTCGGCTGGGTCAAAGTCGACGGCGGCTACAAGGTGACCAACGGGCCGGCGTTCAGCCCTTCGGGCGAGACCATGTATCACAATGATTCGGCGCGCCAGGTGACCTATGCCTTCGACCTCGACGGCGACGGTCGCGCACGCGACCGCCGCACCTTCCTCCAGTTCGGGCCGGGCGACGGCTATCCGGACGGCATGACGGTCGACGCCGAAGGTTGCCTGTGGATCGCCTTCTGGGACGGCTGGTGCGTGCGCCGCTATTCGCCCGACGGCGAGTGGCTGGAAACGATCCGGGTCCCGGTGCAAAGGCCGACCAGCTGTGCGTTCGGCGGGGCGGAGCTTGACCGGCTGTACATTACCTCGGCGCGCAGGGACCTCGACGAACAGGCGCTGGCGATGCAACCAAAAGCCGGGGGGTTGTTTATGGTGGTTCCCGGCGTACGAGGACTGGCGGACCTGCCCTTCGCGGGCTGACTCGAAGCGTGTGAGGAGATCGAACCATCGCCAACTTCATGTTCGCGACGGGGATCGAGAACAGTATCCCGACCATCAATCACGGCCGCACCCGCGTCGACCAAATGGAGATCTGCGGCCATTACGAGCGTTGGCGCGAGGACTTCGACTGCGTCCAGGAGATCGGAATCGCTTTCCTGCGCTATGGCCCGCCCCTGCACAAAACCTATCTCGGGCCGAACCGCTTCGACTGGGAGTTCGCCGACGTCACTTTCGCCGAGCTGAAGCGGCGCGAGATCACGCCGATCGTCGACCTGTGCCATTTCGGAGTCCCCGATTGGCTCGGGAACTTCCAGAACCCCGATTTCCCGCAGCTGTTCGCCGATTATGCCGGCGCCTTCGCCGAGCGCTTCCCATGGGTCCAGCTCTACACCCCGATCAACGAGATGTTCATCTGCGCGGTCTTCTCGGCCAAATATGGCTGGTGGAACGAGCAGAAGAAGGACGACCGCTCGTTCGTCACCGCGATCAAGAACATCGTGCGCGCCAACGTCATGGCGATGATCGAAATCCTGAAGCGCCGCCACGACGCGATCTTCATCCAGTCGGAATCGTCGGAATATTATCACGCGGATTCGCCCGCCGCGATCGGCCGGGCGGAAGTGCTCAACCAGATGCGCTTCCTGTCGCTGGACCTGAACTATGGCCGCCGCGTCGACAGCGGCATGTATGAGTTCCTGATCGACAACGGCATGACCCGCGAGGAATATAATTGGTTCCTCGAGCACCGGCTCAAGCAGCACTGCATCCTCGGCAACGATTATTACCAGCTCAACGAGCACCGGGTCTTTGCCGACGGTCATACCGTCGCGGCGGGCGAGATCTTCGGCTATTCCGAGATCACGCGCCAATATTACAACCGCTACCGGGTCCCGGTGATGCACACCGAGACCAACCTGTGGGAGGGCCCCCATGGCGACGAGGCGGTCAAATGGCTGTGGAAGGAATGGGCCAACGTGCTTCGCCTGCGCAACGTCGGCATCCCCACCGTCGGCTTCACCTGGTACTCGCTGACCGACCAGGTCGATTGGGACACCGCCCTTCGCGAGCAGAACGGCAACGTCAACCCGCTCGGCCTGTTCGACCTCGACCGCAAGATCCGCAACGTCGGCAAGGCCTACAAGCAGCTGATCGCCGATTGGCGCGGCGTGCTTCCGGCCTCGAG
Organism: Sphingomicrobium sp.; assembly: GCA_035281125.1. Lineage (GTDB taxonomy): Bacteria > Pseudomonadota > Alphaproteobacteria > Sphingomonadales > Sphingomonadaceae > Sphingomicrobium. The sequence goes on from DATEEM010000079.1 coordinate 45,907, forward strand.
CGTTTGCCTGGTCGTGCCGATCAAGAAGCTGTCGGAACACGACGACCACGATGCCGCCGGCCGCGATATCGACGAGACCCGGCTCGCCGGAGAATGAGATGAAGATCGGCCGGATCGAGACCTTCTACGCGCCGCCGCGCTGGCTGTTCGTGCGGGTCGAGGCCGATGACGGCGCGTTCGGCTGGGGCGAAGCCAGCCTCGAGGGCTGGGCGGAAGCCGTCGACGGCGCGTTCGAGGCGCTGCGCGATCGCTTCATCGGCGCCGACCCGTTCGCCATCGAGGACATCTGGCAGGTCGGCTACCGCGGCGGATTCTATCGCGGCGGGCCGGTCTTGATGAGCGCCCTCGCGGGACTCGAGCAGGCGCTGTGGGACCTCAAGGGCCGGGCGCTCGGCCTCCCCGCCTGGCAGATGCTCGGCGGCAGAGTGCGCGAGAAAGTGCGCTCCTACGCGTGGATCGGCGGCGACCGCCCGCACGAGATTGCCGAGGCCGCCGAGGTCCGCAGGAACCAGGGCTTTACCGCGGTCAAAATGAACGCGACTGCCGAGCTCGACTGGATCGGCACGCCGAAGGCCTTCGACGAAGTCGTCAAGCGGGTCGAGGCGGCCCAGTCGCAGGGCATGGACGTCGGGCTGGATTTCCACGGCCGGGTGCACCGGCCGATGGCCAAGCAGCTGGCAAAGGCGCTGGAGCCCCTGGGGCTGCTGTTCATCGAGGAGCCGCTGCTTAGCGAGAATCACGAAGGCCTGGCGCAGATCGCGGCGCTGACCTCGACCCCGATCGCGCTCGGCGAGCGCCTGTTCAGCCGGTGGGACTTCAAGCCGTTTTTCGAAAGCGGCGCAGTGGACATCATCCAGCCCGACCTCAGCCATGCCGGCGGCATCCTGGAAGTGCGCAAGATCGCGGCCATGGCCGAGGCCTACGACGTGGCGGTCGCGCCGCACTGCCCGCTCGGCCCGCTGGCGCTGGCGGCATGCCTGCAGATCGCCGCCTGCACGCCCAACCACGCGATCCAGGAGATCAGCCTCGGCATTCACTACAACACCGGCGGGCACGACCTCCTTAACTTCTGCGCCAACAAGGAATGCCTGACCCCGGTCGGCGGATATCTGCCCGTGCCCGAGGGGCCGGGCCTCGGGGTCGAGATCGACGAGGCGGCGGTGCGCGAGGCGCACAAGGACCGCCACCGCTGGCGCAACCCGATCTTCCGCACCGCGGATGGCAGCTTTGCCGAATGGTAGTCGGGTTGCTCCTCCTGGCGGCCGCGTCGCCGTCGACCGAAGCCTTGGCGCTCGGGCGGAGGATCGCCGAGCAGGGCGCCCTCGCCAGCCTGCTTCCGCAAATCCAGCAGAAAGAAACCGACGAGCTGGTCGCGGCCTATCCGGAACTCAGCGCAGCCGACCAGGCAAAGCTTCGGGCAACCGCGACCCGCATCTACCAAGCGGGCCGCGACCGGCTGATGGCTGCGGAGGGCCGCGCCTGGGCGGAGCGACTGACCACCGCCGAAATGCGGGCGATCATCGCCTACCAGGACAGCGCCGCGGGCAAGCGCCACCGCGCGGTCGCGCCCGAGGTGATCGCGGCGACCCTGGCGTCCGTCGGCGAGATCGATTTCAAGAACGACGTGCGCGCCGCTTATTGCGAGGAAACCGGCAAGCTCTGCCCCAATTAGTCAATGGCACTTGAACCGGTCGAACGGTTCGAGGCACGACCGGCAGCGCCACTGCGCCTTGCACGGGGTCGAGCCGAAGCGGCTGATCTCTTCCGTGTCGGCTGATCCGCACTTGGGACATTCCGCCGTCGCCGAAGGACTTGGTGGCGCGATTCCGTAGGCTTTCAGGCGCTGCATGCCGCGCTCGGTGATCCAGTCCGTGGTCCAGGCGGGAAACAGCACCCGTTCGACATGGACATCCGAATAGCCGGCCTGGTCGAGTGCCGACCGGATCATCTGCTCGATCGCAATCGTGGCCGGGCAGCCGGTATAGGTCGGCGTCACGAGCACCCGCGGCGGGTCGTCGGCAATGCCGCGGACGATGCCGAGGTCGGTGATGCTGAGCGCCGGAATCTCCGGATCGGGCACGCGATCGAGGACCGCCATGATCGCGGCCTTGTCCAGCGCCTTTTCCGAAACTTCCACCATCCCGGCGGTTTACACCCGTTCGAGCGCGAGCGCGATTCCCTGGCCGACGCCGATGCACATGGTGGCGAGGCCGAGCCTGCCGCCGGTGCGCTGGAGCTCCTCGGTCGCGGTCAGCGCAAGACGCGCGCCGGACATGCCGAGCGGGTGGCCGAGCGCGATCGCGCCGCCGTTGGGGTTCACTCGCGGATCGTCATCGGCGATGCCGAGCTGGCGAAGCACGGCAAGTCCCTGCGCAGCGAAGGCCTCGTTCAATTCGATGACGTCGAAGTCGGCGAGCTTGAGGCCGAGGCGCCTCGTCAGCTTTTCCGTCGCCGGCGCGGGGCCGATTCCCATGATCCGCGGGGGCACACCGGCGACGGCGGCGCCCAGCACTCGGGCTCGAGGTGTCAGGCCGTTCCGCTTTGCGGCTTCCTCCGACGCGATGATCAGCGCGGCAGCGCCGTCGTTGACGCCCGAGGCGTTCCCCGCCGTCACGGTGCCGTCGGCACGGACGATCGGTCTCAACTTGGCGAGCGCTTCCATGCTGGTCGCTCGCGGATGCTCGTCCTTGTCGACGACGAGCGGATCGCCCTTGCGCTGGGGGATTTCGACCGCGACGATCTCCGCGGCCAGCCGGCCGTTGGCCTGGGCCGTGGCAGCTTTCTCCTGGCTGCGCAGCGCGAAGGCGTCCTGGTCCTCGCGCGAAACCTGAAACTCCTGAGCGACATTCTCGCCGGTGCTCGGCATGGTGTCGTCGCCGTAGGCCGCCTTCATCTTCGGGTTGACGAAGCGCCAGCCGATGGTGGTGTCGTACATCTCGGCGTTGCGGTCGAAGGCGCTGGCGGCCTTGGCCATGACGAAGGGCGCGCGGCTCATGCTCTCGCTGCCGCCGGCGATGATCAGGTCGGATTCGCCGCCGCGGATCGCGCGCGCGGCCATCGCCACAGCGTCCAAGCCCGAGCCGCACAGGCGGTTGAGCGTCACTCCGCCCGAGCTGTCGGGCAGGCCAGCGAGCAAGCCTGCCATGCGCGCGAGGTTGCGGTTGTCCTCGCCCGCTTGGTTGGCGCAGCCGAGGATCACGTCGTCGAGCTCGGACCAGTCGACATTGGGATTGCGGTCGATCAGCGCCCTGATCGGAATCGCCGCCAAGTCGTCGGCGCGGACATGCGCGAGAGCGCCGCCGTAGCGGCCGATAGGCGTGCGGACATAATCGCAGATATAGGCTTCGGTCAGAGCACACCCCTACGCATCTGGTCGAGCTCGATGCTCTCGAACAACGCCTTGAAATTGCCCTCGCCGAAACCCTCGTT
>DATEEM010000080.1:0-27542 GCA_035281125.1 Sphingomicrobium sp.
TCGCCGAGCTGCTGGGCGAGATTGTCGGCGAGCCCGCCGGGGAACTGGAAGACGGCGGATTCGGGGACTTCCGGAGACGCGAGCGACGGGTCGCACTTCCAGCGGATCTCGACCCCGGCGAAGAGATAGGCCTTGGAGCGGGCGAGCTGGTACAGGCGTTCCGGCGAGAAAGCGGCGTCGGCGCCGAAAATCTCGGGGTCGGGGGTGAAGGCGACGGTGGTGCCGCGGCGGTTGGGCGTCGGCCCGACCTCGACCAGCCTGGAGGCCGGCTGTCCGCGCGAGAAGGCCTGGCGGTAGAGGATCCTGTCGCGCGCGACCTCGACCATTGTCTCGGTCGAGAGCGCGTTGACCACCGAGACGCCGACGCCGTGAAGCCCGCCCGAGGTCGAATAGGCCTTGCCCTCGAACTTCCCGCCCGAGTGGAGCGTGGTCATGATCACCTCGAGCGCCGACTTGCCCGGATATTTGGGGTGCTCGGCGACCGGGATGCCGCGGCCGTTGTCGGCGACGGTCAGCCGGTTGCCGGGCTCGAGCGTCACCTCGATGCGGGTCGCGTGGCCGGCGACCGCCTCGTCCATCGCATTGTCGATGACCTCGGCGGCGAGGTGGTGGAGGGCGCGCGCGTCGGTCCCGCCGATGTACATGCCGGGGCGGCGGCGGACCGGCTCGAGCCCCTCGAGGACCTCGATCGAGGAAGCGTCGTAGCTGTCGGGCGTGGCGCTAGCGGAAGACGAGAACAAATCGGCCATGTGGGGGCCGGTATAAGGCCGCGATTCGAGCCGTGCCAAGGGAGCGGCCAGTCGTTTTCCACAGCTCTTGAAATCGAGAAGCGGCATTCCAAATTTTCTTGTGCCGGGCGCCGTGACGGGCCCGGCGACGGGGCGAGAGCCTCACGCGGGTTCTGCGCTCCGCCTCGGTCGCTCACATTGGAGGACTTTGACATGCGTAGTGCTTTCGACTTTGCGCCGTTCCGGCGCTCCTCGGTCGGCTTCGACCGGCTGTTCGACATGCTCGAGAACAGCTCGTTCGGCGCGACCCAGGAAAATTACCCGCCGTTCGACCTGATCAAGGTCGGCGAGAACGACTATCGGATCGAGCTCGCCGTCGCCGGCTTCCGGCCCGACGAGATCGACATCACCAGCCAGCAGAACCAGCTGATCGTCTCCGGCCGCAAGAGCGAGGAGAGCGGCGAGAAGGGCGATGACTATATCTATCGCGGCATCGCCAACCGCTCGTTCGAGCGGCGCTTCGCGCTCGCCGACCATATCCAGGTCAAGGGCGCGGACCTGAAGGACGGGCTGCTCGCGATCGAGCTGGTGCGCGAAATCCCCGAGGCGATGAAGCCGAAGAAGATCGACATCGGCGGATCGGCCCGGGAGGAGCGCAGCGCGATCGGCGGCAACGGCCAGCCGGCGTCGAAGCAGACGGTCGAGGCCGAGGCCGAGCACGCCTGACGATATCTCTCCTCCCCTGCTCATGCGGGGGAGGAGAGAAGGCTCACCACAGGCGCGTCCGGGCGATCTCGATCCGCCCGGCGAGCTGGATCAGCGCGTCGGCGATGTCCTCGGTGCTGCGGTCCGCCGCCTCGAAGATCGCCGGGGCCGCGAGGCGGTCGAGGGTCCGGGCGCCGCGGCCGGGGTTGGCGCGCACCCAGTCGTGGACCGTGCGTTCGAGCAATTGCTGAGTCATCGGTGGGGTCCTCGTAAAGGTGGCCCCGGGCGCGCCGGAGAGGGGGAAGGGCGCGCCCGGGAAGCCGTCAGCCGACCTGTAGCGTCCCCTGGACGCGGATCGGGCGGCTGATGTTGAAGTAGTTGGGCGAGGTCTTCATCACATTCTGATGGATTTCCTCGAACTGCTCGGGGGAGCCGTCGCCCTTGATGCGGACATCGTAGGCGATCGATTCATAACCCGGCGGCACGTCCTCGCTGAGGCCGAGGAAGCCGCGCAGGTCGAGCTCGCCGCGGGTCTTGATCTCGATCGATTCGAGCTTGATGCCCTTGACCGACGCGCCGGCGACGTAGCCGACCATGATGCAGGCGTTGAACGCCGCCATCAGCAGCTCCTGCGGGTTGGGGGCGCTGTCGCCGCCCAGCAGCTCGCACGGCTCGTCGGCGATGATCTTGTGGCTGCGCGCGACGCGCTCGCCGGCCATGGTGAAACCCTCGACCACGGTTTCGCTGCGGGTCTGGCCGGTCCAGCGGGTGGTGACGTCGAAGCCGACGATCGCCTTGCCGGCGTCCTCGCCGATCGCGTCGACCACTTCTCCGAGCGCGGCGAGATCGAGGCCGTTGACGCGGCTCTTTACGGTATCAAGCATTGCATTTCTCCTGGGTGGAAATCGATGTGCCGGGATGGTGGAGAAGGCCCCTCCACCGCCTTCGGCGGTCCCCCTCCCCTCGAAATCGAGGGGAGGAATGGCTCAGGCGAAGACCGGCGCGGCTTCGGCGATGCGTTCCGCGGCGCGCGGCGACAGCGATTCCAGCGTCGCCCTGAAGCGTTCGTGGGCCATGCCCGAGCCGATGTAGGTCCAGCGCGCGGCCTGGTGCTGCTGCTCGAGGATCGCGTCGCGGTCGTCGAGCTTGCGGCCAATGACCTTTTCGAGCGCGTCGAGGTTGAACCCGGCCTGGGCCTTCAGGCCCTCGTCGAGGAAGCCGCCGATCTCGAAGAATTCGTCGATCGCCTGGTCGATCTGCTGTTCGCCGCGGCCCTCGGCCAGCGCGTCGACGATCAGCGTGTCGAGCTTGGCGTGCTGCGCTTCCTCCATCCAGTGATGCTTCATCAGGCTCTTGAACAAAGGGTCGAGATCCCCGTCGTCACGGATCGAGCCGAGATAATGCTGCTGGGTCATCCACTCGATCATCAGGATGACCAGGCCGACCGCGAGCGGGTCGTGGCGAAGCACCTCGGCGCCGATCGCTTCCGACGGACCGATCATCCGGCATTCGACCGGGAAGCCGCGCACGAACGCGTCATGGAAGCGCTTGAACAAGTGGATGTGCTTGGCTTCCTCCGACGCGAAGTTGAGGATCGCGCGCACCCGCCAGTCGTCGCCGAGCAGGTGCGGGCGCGCATGGTCGACGAGGAAGGGGAGGATGAATTCCTCCACCACCCCGAAGATGCAGAGATACTGGTGCGCGCTGATCTGGTTGAGCAGCCGCTGCTCGAAGGCGTTGAGCGACGACACCGCCGCAGTCCGCGCCAGGCTTTCCGGCATGAAGTTGCGCGAGAAGTCGAGATCCTGGTCGGCGCGCAGCACGTCGTCGAGCTGCCATTGGGCACGCAGCGACGAGGCGAGCGTCGCCTCATAATTGAAGTCGTGGTACATCGTCGTTCCCCTTGTTGCTAGCTGAGCAGCATGCCGGGAAGGACGGCCGTCGAAACGGCCGAAACCCCGGAAACAACCGCGAAGAAGACCGCGGCAATTCTGCGAACCTGCAATTCCTTGTTTCTTCCGATCATCTTCATTCCCCTTGGGTTTTTCCGAAACGAGTTTTCCCGTTCCCGAAAGCGCTATTGCTTCGGGACGAGAATCGTCGGCGGATTTGATGATCGGCATTTAGGTGAGGGCGGGGTTTGCCAAAATGTCCGTGCTGCCGGATAAATTGACCGAAACGCCGCATTCGCATGCGGGGGGCTCGCCATGGACGTTCTCGACGACATCCTGGGTTCGTTGCGCCTGACCGGTGGGGTGGTGATCGACGGCGAGTTCAGCGGCGACTATTGCGTGCGGGCGCAGTTCACGCCCGATCATTGCGCCCCCTTCTTCCCGCTGCCCGAAACGCTGATCAGCTACCATTACGTTCGCTCGGGGCGGGTCATCGTCGAGGTCGACGGCGAGCCGCCGGTCGGTCTCGGCCCGGGGGGAATCGCCATCCTCCCGCGCAACGATCCGCATATCCTTGCGAGCCGTACCGGGCTTCCGCCGGCCGACGTCAGCGAGGTCGGCTGGATCACCGCGGCCGGCGTCCATCGCGTTTCGAGCGGCACGCCGGGCGCAAAGACCGAGGTGTGGTGCGGCTTCCTCGGCACGGCCAAATCGAGCGCCCACCCGCTGCTCGACGCGTTGCCGGCGCTGCTGACGGTGGACGTGTCGGGCGGCGAAGCGCAGTGGCTCGACAGCTCGATGCGCTTTTTGGCCGAGCAGAATGCGTCGCCGGAAATCGTCGCCCGCCTTGCCGAACTGTTCCTAAGCCAGGCGATCCGCGAATATGTCGACCGGCTACCAGCCGGATCGAAGGGCTGGCTGCGCGGCCTGACCGACCCGGCGGTGTCCGCGGCGCTGTCGACCATCCACAAGCGCTATGCCGAGGAGCTCAGCGTCGAAACGCTGGCGCGCGAGGCGGGCGTGTCGCGCACCGTGCTCGGGGAGCGGTTCAGCGAGCTGCTCGGGGAGCCGCCGATGCGTTATTGCGCGCGCTGGCGGATGCGGATCGCGGCGAACATGCTGCGCGACGGCAAGCAGAATACCGCCAACGTCGCTTATTCGGTCGGCTTCAACAGCGAGGCGGCGTTCAACCGCGCGTTCAAGCGCGAATATGGCGTGCCGCCGGCGACCTGGCGACGCAAGATCGAGGCCGAGGAGGAGGCTGCGGCGCGGAGCGTCCAGCGGCGCGAGCTTCCGCCCCAGCAGATCCGTTATTGCACTGCGAGCGACGGGACCGGGCTCGCTTACTCGGTCACCGGGGCAGGACCGCCCCTGGTCAAGACCGCCAACTGGCTCAACCACATCCAACACGACTGGGACAGCCCGCTGTGGCGCCACTGGCTCGACGCGTTCACCAGCGGGCACTCGCTGGTCCGCTACGACGAGCGCGGCAACGGCCTTTCCGACTGGGACACACCGGACCTGTCGTTCGAGGCCTTCGTCGATGACCTCGCATGCGTCGCCGACTGCCTCGAGCTGGACAGCTTCGACCTGCTGGCGATCAGCCAGGGCGCGGCCGTGGCGGTGGCTTATGCGGTCCGCCACCCCGAGCGGGTGCGCCGGCTGATCATCTGCAACGGCTATGCGGCCGGCTGGGCAGTGCGCGGCGACCCCGCCGAGCTCGCGCGGCGCGAGGCCATGCTGACCCTGACCGAGGTCGGCTGGGGCGCGGATAATCCCGCCTACCGGCAGCTGTTCACCAACCATTACATCCCCGAGGCGACGCCCAAGCAGATCGGCTGGTTCAACGAGATGCAGCGCCTGTCAGCCTCGCCGGAGAATGCCGTGCGGCTGCAGCGCGTGCTGGGAGAGATCGACGTTCGGCACCTGCTGCCCAAGGTGCAGACGCCGACCTTGATCTTCCATTCGCGCAACGACCAGGCGGTCCCGTTCAGCCAGGGCGAGGCGCTCGCCGCCGGAATCCCGGGGGCGCGGTTCATCCCGCTCGAAAGCCGCAATCACATCCTGCTGGAAAGCGAGCCGGCGTGGGCGATGTTCGCGGATTTGAGCCGCGACTTCCTCGACGGCGCGATGCCCAGCGCGAGCGCCGGGCCCGCGCCGCGCAAGGCGCCGCCGGCCGACGCCATCCGCTACACGACCGGTTCGGACGGCACGCGGCTCGCCTTCGCCGAGAGGGGCGACGGCTTTCCGCTAGTCAAGGCCGCGAGCTGGATGTCGCACCTCGAAGTCGATCCGGTCAGCCCGGCTCACGGCCACTGGGTGCGAGAGTGCGCGCGGGCGCACCGCTTCATCCGCTCGGACATGCGCGGCTTCGGGCTGTCCGACTGGCAGCCGCCGAACCTCGACTTCGAGCATATGGTCGAAGACCTCGCCGCGGTGATCGACGCCGCCGGGGTCGAGACCTGCGACCTGCTGGGATTGTCGCACGGCGGCACCATCGCCATGGCCTATGCCGCGCGTCATCCCGAGCGCGTGCGCAAGCTCGTCGTCGTCAACGGCTTCGCCGCGGGCTGGCGCGTGCGTGGCGATCCGGAGGAGATCGCCTGGCGCGAATCCCTGATGGAGATGAACCGCCGCCAGCCGGCGTTCCGCCGGAGCCTGCTCGGCGAAATGTTCATCACCCTCTACTACCCGTCCGCGAGCCAGCACATCATCGACTGGCACAACGAATATTTCCAGAAGCTTGGTCCGACCAACAACATGGAGCCGGTGATCCAGCTCGTTTCGCGCATCGACATCCGCGACGAGCTGGCGCGGATCCAGGCGCGGACCCTGTTCTTCCACTGCCGGCTCGACGGCAACGTGCCGCTGGTCGCGGGCCGCCAGGCGGCCGAGGCGATCGCTGGTGCGCGGCTGGTCGAGCTCGACAGCGCCAACCATTTCGTGCTCGGCGACGAGCCGGCGTGGCCGGCGCTGGTCCGGGAAATGCGGGCGTTCCTGGCGGAATGAGATCCTCCCTACGCCGCTGGCGTGAGGAGGGCCTAAGAACTAGCGCACCCGGGGTCCGCCGAACGGAAGCGGCGGGGGCGGGCGGCGGTCGCGGCGCGGCAGCTGCGCCTGATAGGCCACGCCGCAATGCTCGACGCAATAAGGGAAGCCGGGGTTGGCGGGCGCGCCGCAGAAATGGAAATCGGGCTCGCCCGGATGGCCGATCGGCCATTTGCAGATGCGGTCGTTGAGGTCGAGCAGGCCGGTCTTGTCGGCGACTTCGGGGCTCGGCTTGGCCGGGACCAGGCGGCGCGGCGGCGCGGGCGGGATCGGCGCCTGCTGCTCGCCCGGGCCCTGGCGGATGAAGCCGCCGGGGCCGATCGAGCGATATTGCAGCTCCTGTGGAGTCAGCGGGCGCTGACGGAAGCCGCCGCCCTGGGCCGGAGCCGCGGCGGGTTCGCGCTCGGCCGGAGCCTCGGCCCTGGCCGCAGACTTGGGCGCGGGCGCGGGCGCCGCGGCCGGCTTCTTCGCTTCCTTCTCCTCGCCCGGCTTGACCGGGGAGGGGCGCTGCTCGAGCCCGAGGCGGTGCGCCTTGCCGATCACCGCGTTGCGGCTGACGCCGCCGAGCTCGTCGGCGATCTGGCTGGCGGTCGCGCCATCGTGCCACATCTTCTTCAGGCGCTCGATGCGCTCTTCGGTCCACGACATCTTACAAACTTCGCTCCAAACTTGCCCGGCCGGGTCCCAGCCGATAGGCGCCTCACCCGTGGACGACCAAACCCGCACCTGGCTGCGCAACGCGCCCGGAGACCCGGTGCTGAAGGGCGTCAATTGGGGAGGCCTTCGGACCCTCTATATCAAGGAGGTGCGGCGGTTCTTCAAGGTCCAGATGCAGACCGTCTGGGCGCCGGCCATCACCACCTTGCTCTACCTCGCGATCTTCACCGTCGCGCTGGGCGGCAGCGGGCGGACGATCATGGGCATCCACTTCGCCGATTTCATCGCACCGGGCCTGATCGTCATGGCCATGCTCCAGAACGCCTTCGCCAATTCGAGCTTCTCGCTGCTGGTCGGCAAGATCCAGGGCAATATCGTCGACTATCTGATGCCGCCGCTGTCGACCGGCGAATTGATCGCCGGGCTGGTCGGCGCCGCGGTGACCCGCGCCATTTTGGTCGGCTTCGCGGTGTGGCTGGCGATGCTGCTGTGGCCCGGCGTGTCGGTCGAAGTGCGCCGGCCCGAGCTCGTCCTGTGGTTCGGGCTGATGGGCGCGCTGCTGCTGTCGTTCATGGGGTTCTTGACCTCGATCTGGGCGGAGAAGTTCGACCATGCCGCGGCGGTGACCAATTTCGTCGTCACCCCGCTCTCGCTCCTGAGTGGCACCTTCTATTCGATCCACCAGCTGTCGCCGACCTTCCAGGCGGTGAGCCACGCCAACCCCTTCTTCTACGTGATCTCGGGCTTCCGCGCGGGGTTCCTCGGGGTCAGCGATTCGCCATTGTTGATCGGCGGGCTCGTCTTGCTCGCGCTCAACATGCTGCTGTGGGCGGCCTGCTACGGGCTCCTGAAAAGCGGCTGGAAGATCAAGAGCTAGACTTTCCAGCGACTTGGATCGTTTACGAAGTTGAACGAACGATAACTTGCGCGTTCAGGCCCGAATCAAGCGAATCGGAGCACAACAGGTGCATCAACCCCGTGCTCAAAGGAGAGCCGTGATGCGTAAACTGCTTATTTCCCTTGCTGCCGCCGGCGCGGCTCTCGTCGTCGCGACGCCCGCCGCCGCCCAATATTATCCGGCGCCCCCGCCGCAGCCCTACGGCTATGGCGCGCCCTACGGCAACGCTTATGGCTACAACAATTACGGCCATATCCGTTCGCTGCAGGTCCGGGTCGACCGCATCCAGCGCGACCTCAACCGCCTGGCGCAGAACCGGATGATCAGCCGCAACGAATGGCGCAACCGCCAGGAGGACGCGCGCGACATCGAGCGCCGCCTGCGGCGCGACGCTCGCGACGGCCGCGGCCTGACGCAGCGCGAAGTCTACTCGATCCAGAACCGCATCGCGCGGCTGGAGCAGAAGATCGCCCGCGACATCCGCGACGGCCGCCGCTGGTCGTACCGCTGGTAATCGAGCCGACGACCCAAGGGTCAAAGGAAAGGCGCTCCGGGACGTCCCCGGGGCGCCTTTTCCTTAGTCCGCTGCTCGACTTTGCCCTTTCCGGCGGCGCTGGCTATAGCCGCAGCGGCGGCCCCGGGGGCCGCTCCAGACATTGTTGAAACGAGGAGCCGCCCTGCCATGGCCATTACGCCGCTGATGCCCGTCTACCCGCGTTCGCCGGTCCGCCCGGTCCGGGGCGAGGGAATCTATCTCTACGGCGAGAATGGCGAGAAATATCTCGATTTCGCGGCCGGGATCGCGGTCAATCTGCTCGGCCACGGCCACCCGCATCTGACCAAGGCGATCCAGGAGCAGGCGGCGACGCTGATGCACGTCTCCAACCTTTACGGCTCGCCGCAGGGCGAGGCCTTCGCCAAGCGGCTGTGCGACAATACGTTCGCGGACACGGTGTTCTTCACCAATTCGGGGGTCGAGGCGGTCGAATGCGCGATCAAGACCGCGCGCCGCTATCATCACGCCAAGGGCAATGCGCACAAGCACGACCTCATCACCTTCTCCAACGCCTTCCACGGGCGGACGATGGGCACGATCAGCGCAACCGACCAGGCGAAGATGATCGACGGCTTCGCGCCGCTGCTGCCGGGCTTCAAGGTGCGCGAGTTCAACGACCTCGACGCCGCGCTGGCCGCGATCGACGAAAACACCGCCGGCTTCCTGCTCGAGCCGATCCAGGGCGAGGGCGGCATCCGCCCGGCCACCCGCGAATTCCTCGCCGGCCTGCGCGCCGCGTGCGACGAGCATGATTTGATGCTGGTGTTCGACGAGGTGCAGTGCGGGGTCGCGCGCACCGGGCAGCTTTACGCCTACCAGCATTACGGCGTGACGCCCGACATCATGGCCTCGGCCAAGGGCATCGGCGGCGGCTTCCCGCTCGGCGCCTACCTGGCGACCGAAGAAGCGGCGAGCGGCATGGTCATCGGCACGCATGGCTCGACCTATGGCGGCAACCCGCTGGCGATGGCCGCGGGCCAGGCCGTGTTCGACGTCGTCGCCAACGAGGATTTCCTCGCCGAGGTCCGCGCCAAGGGCGAGCGGCTGCGCTCGGCGCTCGAGCAGATGATCCCCAACCACGACCATCTGTTCGACAGCGTCCGCGGCGTCGGCCTGATGCTCGGCATCCGGATGAAGACGGACAGCCGGGCGTTCGTGAACTACCTGCGGACCCGCGGCATCCTCACCGTCGCGGCCGGCGACAATGTCGTCCGCGTGCTTCCGCCGCTCGTCATCGAGGAAGAGCACATCCGCGAGTTCGTCGAGGGACTGTCGGCGGCGGCGGCGGATTACGAGGTGCCGGCGGCGGCGTGAACGCCAAACCTCGTCTCCCGTTGCAAATTATCGGGAAACGACGAGCTTCGCCCCGAACATGATGAACAGGCCGCCGGTCAGACGGTCCATGACCCGGACGACGGCCGGACGGCGCAGCAACCGCGCGATGGGCACGGTCGCGACGATCAGCGCCGAAAACCAGATCAGGCCGAGCAGAACGTGGATCGCCGCGAGCAGGAAGGTGAAGGTCGCGACATCCGTTCCCGCGGGCACGAACTGCGGCAGGAAGCTTATGTAGAAAATGCCGACCTTGGGGTTGAGCAGGTTGGTGAAGAAGCCCTGGCGGAGCGCCTCCCACTGGTCGGGGCGCCGGTCGCCGTGCGCGGGAGCGTCGAATCGCCGCCGCGGGCGCAGGACGAGGTGGAACCCGAGCCAGAGCAGATAGGCCGCCCCCGCCCATCTCAGGACGGCGTAGGCCAGTTCCGAAGCCGCGAGCAGCGCGCCAAGACCGATTGCGACGATTGCCCCCCAGACGAGGCAACCGAGAGCAATACCGATTGCGGCGAAGGCGGCCGGCCGAGTCCCGCCCGCGGCGGCCGAGCGCAGGACGAGGGCCGTGTCGAGCCCGGGGGTGATCGTCAGGATCGTCGCGGCGATCAGAAAGGCGAGCAGGGCCGGGGCAATCGTCACGGCTGATCCCTTGCGGCCAGAGCGACGGCCTGTCCAATCCCGGCCGCCGCGCAACGCCGGTAGATTGCGGCGGCGGCAGCGACGTCCTGGACGCCGGTGCCGGTCGAATCGAAGACGATCGTCTCGTCCGGAGAGCCGCGCGGACGCGCCTTGCCGGAGATGATGTCGGCGAGCTCGGCGCGGACGTCGCCCCGCGTCATCGCGCCGGCGGCAATGGCGTGGTGAAGGTCGCCCATGACGGCGCATTGCGCGGTGGAATCGGTGACCACGACCGAAGCGGCCATGAGGTCGGGCGCGACTTCGTGCTTGGCGGGATCATCGGCGCCGACCGCGGCGATGAACGTTCCGGGATTCACCATGTCGGGGCCCAGGAAGGGCTTCGTCGCCGTCGTGCAGGTCACGATGACGTCGGCCGAGCGGGCCGCCGAGCGCAGGTCGTGGACCGCGGCAGGCTCGATCCCGCGTCCCGACAGCTCCGCCGCCAGCGCGCCGGCACGCTCGACAGCGACGTCCCACAAGAGCGCGCGTTCGACCGGCAGGACTTCGGCGAGCGCGGCGAGATGCGCGCGTCCCTGCTCCCCGCATCCGCAGATCAGCAGGGTTGCGGAATCGGGGCGCGCGAGCAGCCGTGCGGCCACGGCACTGGCGGCCGCCGTCCGCCGCAGGGTCACTTCTGCCGAATCGAGGATCGCAAGCAGGGCCCCGGTGCGGCCATCGGCAAGGACAATCGCGCCCTGGATGGTCGGCAGGCCCAGTTCGGCCGGATTCCCGGGGAAATTGCCGTTCACCTTAACCGCGACATATTCCCCGTCCGTGGAAATCGTCGCGCCCTTGGCGTGGAAACCGCCGCGCGTCATCGGCAGGTGCATCGGCGACGGCGTGCCGGCCTTTCCGGCGGCAACGGCCGCGAACGCCTGCTCGGCGGCGTTCCGATAGTCGGCGGGCGTCATGATGCGGGCGATGTCGCGACGCGTGATGATCAGGGCTTCGGGGGGTTCGGTCATTTGTCCGCCACCACAAAAAGCAGGCCGACGACGGCCGACCCGATCACGGCGGCGGGAAGGTTCAGCTTCGACCGCCAAAGGTAGAGCAGGGCCAGCGAACCGGAGAAGATCAACGCGGCGATCCCAAGCGACGGGGCGGACCCGGCAACGCCGAGCCCGAGCTGCACCGTGGTCACCGAGATCAGGCCGACCACGCCGCCGGCGACGCCTTCGAGGAACCGGTGCAGTCGCGCATCCTCGATCACCCGCTCGAGCCGGTCGAAGAACAACAAGGCGAAGGAAAAGGCCGGCAGGAAGATGCCGACGGTGATCGCCGCGCCTCCGGCCAAGCCCCCGGCCTGGTAGCCGACGAAGGTGGCGAAGATGATGAGGGGCGCGGGAATGATCCCCGACAAGGCGAGTCCGTCGAGGAATTGACCCTCCGTGACCCAGCCCCTGCCCACGGCATCGTCGCGAACGAACGGAATGGCGGTATAGGCGCCCCCGAAGGTCAACAGGCCGGCCTTCAATCCCGACAGGAAGAGTGTCAGAGGGCCGACCGAGCCTGCGGTTACGTCCCCGCCCGGCAGTGCGGTCGGAACCGGATCCGGACCGCCGGACCCGAGGAGCACGGCGAGGGTCGCAGCGACGGCCAGCACGAGCAACCCCGCAGCGATCTTTCGGGTCGCCAACAGGGCGTAGGCGATCCCGCCCGCCGGCAGGCTGATCCAGAAAGGCGCGCCGAGCGCGGCGGCCATCGCCGCCAGCGCCGCGACAAGCCACAGCCAGCGATCGGCCAGCACATGGCCCCCGATGCGGTGAACGGCGCGCACGATGATGGCCACGACGGCGACCTGCACGCCGAGGAAGATGGTGGCGAGCGGCGGCTGCGAGAGGTCGATCAGCGAATAGAGCCAGGCGAGCGAAAGGATCAGCAGGACGCCGGGGAGCATGAAGCCCAGGCCTGCGAGAATCCCGCCGAGACGGCCGCCGCGCAACATGCCCAAATGCACGCAGAGCTCGTGCGCCTCGGGTCCCGGAAGCACCTGGTAGACGGCGAGCAGACGATTGAAGCGCGCCGGCTCGATCCATCGCTCTTCCTCCACCAGCTCCCGCTCGATCATTCCGATCTGCGCGACCGGGCCGCCCCAGGCGAGCAAGCCGAAGCGAAGGAAGCGCGCGAACAGCGCGGCCAGGCCCGGGCGGGGACTGGACATCAGGCGCTTACGGGATGCCTGGCGCCTTTCGGCTGGTGCGAGACCCAGTCATGCGTCTCGTCGGTGGCGTCACGGCACCAGCGGTAGAAGGAGTCGTAGAGCAGCATGCCGGCCTCGAGCTGCTCGAGATCGTCGGCGTACATCCGCGACAGGCCGAGCGACGCGGCAAGCAGCCCGGCGGCCTGTGGTGCGAGTTCCGGCCGGGCGGTATCGGCGCCACGCACGATAAGGGCGAGGCGCCGCAGTGCCTCGAGACCGCCGAGCCCGATCTCCTCAACCATCGTGTCGAACGAACAATGCTCGCCGCGATGGCTCCAGAATACGCCGTCGACGTCGAACGGTGCGGCGTCAAAGCGCTCGGCCACTTCGGCAACGTCGGCGGGCGGGACGAACAAGAAGATCGCGGCGGGGTCGACGAACCGGCGAATCAGCCAGGGACAGGCGATCCGGTCGACCTTGGGCCGCGCACGGGTGACCCATCTCGTGCGCCCGGCCTCGTCGCGCGGCGGCAGAAGATCGTCGTTGAGCACGACGAGTCCGGCGTTGACCCAGGCATCGAAACCGCCCTCGAGGATTTCCGCGTCGAGCCCCTGGTGGCGAAGCCAGGCAGCAACGCCGGTACTGCGCGATCCGCCGTGCGCGCAGGCCACCACAACCTTGTCGGAGTCGAGGCGCGGTCCCCATTGCGTGACCAGTTCGGCCTCGCGCCGGACGGATGTCGGGATCAGCCCGGCGCCATCGGATCGAACGTCGACGATGGCCGGGCAGTTCGGCGTGCCGATGAGGCGAATCAGCTTGTCGGCGGTAATGGCGTTCAAGGCAGGCATAGTGCGTCCCTTTCCATTCAAGGACGCGATGCTTCAGCCTGTCGCCTCATGGGGTGATCGCAGTCCCCATGTGCGAAGTTAAACGCTTGTGCGCCGAACCTGTCAACGGCGGTCTTCGCGGGTTCCTATCCGCCGCGGCCGCGGCCGCCCGACACGGCTGTTGTTGAGTCGCGGCCGCCCGCTTCCTATCTTCGCTGCATGCCCGCAACCGAGCTTCTCTCCGACGTCGCGCTCGGCGTCACCATTCCGTCGCGCGACGCGCGCGGGCGGATCGCGCGCCTCGGTCCGGTGGTCGAGGCGGTGCTCGCGAACCACGGCTATCCGCCCTTGCTCGAGAAGCTGCTCGCCGAGGCGCTGACGCTGACTGCCCTTTTGGGGTCGCTGCTCAAGGAGCCGCAGGGCCAGATGACGCTGCAGGCCCAGACCCAGGGCGGGATCATCGACCTCATGGTGTGCGACTATCTGGCCGGGGACCTTCGCGGCTACGTGCGCTTCGACCGCGAGCGGCTCGCCGACGCCTCGCGCAAGCCCGAACTCAAGGAATTGTTCGGCGACGGCTATCTCGCCATCACCTTCGACCAGCCGGCTGCCGACGAGCGCTACCAGGGCATCGTCCCGCTCGAGGGCAAGAGCCTGGCCGACGCGGCGCAAAGCTATTTCGCCCAGTCCGAGCAGATCCCGAGCATCGTCCGGCTCGCGGCGGAAAAGCGCGACGGGCGATGGTTCGCCGGCGGGCTTTTGTTCCAGCACCTGCCCGAAGGCGAAGAGGGGCGCGACCGGATCCACACCCGGCTCGACCATCCCGACTGGCCGCACGTCGCGGTACTCGCCGGGTCGGTGAAGGCCGAGGAGCTGACCGACCCGGGCCTGCCGCTCGACGCGCTGATCTGGCGGCTGTTCCACGAGGAGGACGAGGTGCGCACGCTTCCGGCGATCGCGCTGGCCAAGGGCTGCCGCTGCGATCCCGACTATGTGCGCTCCGTGATCCGGCGGTTCCCCGCCGAGGAACGCGAGGCGATGGTCGGCGACGACGGGCTGATCCGGGTGGATTGCGCGTTCTGCTCATCGAGCTTCGCCTTTCCGCCGGACGAGATCGGCTGAACCCGCAGTATCGAATGGTTAAACCATTCGTGCTAAATCGAGGGTTATGAAAGGGTTGAGGGCTTTCATGGTCTTCGCGGCGGGTTGCGCCGCAATCGTCGTCCTGGGCGCCGCGCAGCGGCCGGCGGCGCTTGCCCAGACCCGCGGGGGCGTGTGGGAGATCAGCGGCCTGCCGGGCGCCCGGACGCCGCCGCGTCTGTGCATCGCCGATACCGCCGTCCTCGCCCAGTTCGAGCATCGCGACCGCGCCTGCACGCGCGTCGTGATCAGCGATGCGCTGTCGTCGACGGTCATCCACTACACCTGCCCCGGCGGCGGTTTCGGGCGAACCAAGCTGACCCTGCTCACGCCGCGTTCCCTGCGGATCGAGACGCAGGGCATCTCGAACGACCTGCCGTTCAATTACGTGCTCCAGGCGCGGCGCGTCGGCGAATGCGGGCCGCGACAATCCGCCGCCGCTCATTAAGGCGCCGTTTAACCATTGCGGCCTAAGACAGCCTGGTGCCGGATTGGCACGCTTTCCTCCCAATCGGGCAGCGATGCCCGATCACTGGGCCGCCTCTCCCCGGAGAGGCGGCCCTTCTTTTGCGCGAGAACCGCGCGTAGATCGGCGCCGCAATGAAACACGCCGTCGTTTTGCTTTCCGGTGGGCTCGACTCGATGGTGTGCGCCGCGCTGGCCCGCGAGGCCGGGTTCGCGGTCACCGCGCTGACGATCGATTACGGCCAGCGGCATCGCGTCGAGCTCGAGTCGGCGCGGGCGATCGCGGCGCAACTCGCCGAGCGGCATATCGTCCTCCCGCTCGACCTGCGCGCGTTCGGCGGCTCGGCGCTGACCGCCGACCTCGCCGTGCCCAAGGAGGGCATAAGCGATGGCATTCCGGTCACCTACGTCCCGGCGCGCAACACGATCTTCCTCGGTCTCGCGCTCGGCCTCGCGGAGGCCAGCGACGCGCGGGACATCTTCATCGGCGTCAACGCGCTCGATTATTCGGGCTATCCCGACTGCCGGCCGGAGTTCGTCGCCGGCTTCGAGCGGCTGGCCAACGTCGGCACCAAGGCCGGAGTCGAAGGCGAACGGATCACGATCCACGCGCCGCTGATCGGCATGACCAAGGCCGAGATCGCGCGCGAGGCGAAACGGCTCGGGCTCGACGCCGGCCTCAGCCACAGTTGCTACGACCCGCTGCCCGACGGCACCCATTGCGGGCGGTGCGACGCCTGCCGCCTGCGCGCCAAGGGATTCGCCGACGCCGGGCTGGCGGACCCGACGAGCTACGCATGACCTACGCGGTCAAGGAGGCGTTCCTGACGCTCCAGGGCGAAGGGGTGCAGGCCGGCAGCCGCGCGGTGTTCCTGCGCTTCGCCGGGTGCAACCTATGGAGCGGGCGCGAGGCCGACCGGGCGAGCGCGCAATGCAATTTCTGCGACACGGATTTCGTCGGCACGGACGGGGAGGGCGGCGGCAAGTTCGCGACCGCCGCCGAGCTCGCCGCCCGTGTCGAGGCTCTGTGGGGTACGGAAGAGGCGCGGCGCCTGGTGGTGGTCACCGGCGGGGAGCCGATGCTGCAGCTCGATCGGGCACTGATCGATGCGCTTCACGCGCGCGGCTTCCGCATCGCGGTGGAAAGCAACGGCACGCTACCGGCGGTCGCCGGGATCGACTGGTTGACGATCAGCCCCAAGGCCGGCACGGAGGTCGTCCAGCGCAGCGGCGACGAGCTGAAGCTGGTGTGGCCGCAGCAAGGGATCGACGCGGCCGAGCTCGAATCCTGGGATTTCGACCATTTCCTCGTCCAGCCGATGGACTGCGCCGAACGCCAGGCGGCAATCGACGCCGCGATCGCTTTGGCGATGGAGCGGCCGAAATGGCGCCTCAGCCTGCAGGCGCACAAGGTCGTGGGACTGGCCTAGAGCGCGTTGCTCGCGGCGGCGTTCGCCGTGGTGTTCTCGGCGGGAGCAGGGCGCGTCGCCGGAGCGGAGCGCGCGGCCGACTCCGAATCGCTGGCATCGCGCTGAGGCCGGCGATCCTCGCCGTCCGTCTCCCGGTCCCCGCCACCGGTCGCTTTGTTGTTGGCGAGCTCGTCGAAGAAATTGACGTCGGCGGCCATGTTGGCGTCCGATCCCGTGACCGCGTCGATCGCGGTGACGTCGTTCGCCACGATCTGGTCGGCCGACAGCGCTTGCCCGGCATTGACCGTGTTGCCGGCCTGGTCGTTGCCGCCGCACGCCACCAGCGGCACAACAAGGCCCGCGATCAGAATCAAAGCGCGCATCCCTTACTCCAAAAAAAGAGGCTGCCGGCAAATACCGGCAGCCTCTCCAAACGCAAACGCCTCCGTTGTCGAAGGCGCCGTCGAATTACATCGCGTTGTTGGTCGTCGTGTTCGCCGTCGCGTTGGCGTCGACGTTCGTCGCCGCATTCGCGTCCACGTTCATCGCGTTGGCGTCGGCGTTCATGGTCATGTTGGCGTCGACGTTCATGTCCATGTTTTCCGTGGCCATGTTCTCGTCGACGTTCATGGTGTTGTTGGCGGCTTCGTTGCTGCTGCAAGCCGACACCGCCAGGGCCGCACCAGCGACCAGGATAAGAGCACGCATTCAAGACTCCCTAGATTATTGCGATCTGCAGCGGTCACCCGCGTCGCAAATCGCGCGCACAATAGTCTGAAGGGCGAGTTTCCATCAAGAGACTTTGCACTTGCCGTCCAACCCGTTGAGAAAACGTTGGAACTCACTCTTCAAGGCGGCATCAACCCGTGTCAGGGGCATTTGTTTCCCGAGCTCGGCGAGGCTCGTCACGCCAAATTCAGCGATGCCGCACGGAACGATGCCCCCGAAATGCGCGAGGTCGGGAGCGACGTTTATCGCGAAGCCGTGAAGCGTCACCCAGCGCTTCACGCGCACGCCCAAGGCGCCGATCTTGGCCTCGGCCGCGCCGTCACCGACCCAGATGCCGATGCGGCCCTCGGCGCGATGGGCGTTAACGCCGAAGCGAGCCAAAGCGTCGATCATCCACTGCTCGAGGGAATGGACGAAGCCGCGGATGTCCTTCCCGCGCTTTTCGAGGTCGAGCATCACATAGCCGACTCGCTGGCCGGGGCCGTGGTAGGTGTAGCGCCCGCCACGGCCGGCCTCGAACACCGGAAATCCGAGCGGATTGCTGAGCTCGGCCGAATCGGCGCTCGTGCCGGCGGTGAACAGCGGCGGATGTTCGAGCAGCCAGACGCATTCGCGCGCCGTGCCCGCGCGAATCGCCGCCGCGCGCTCCTCCATGAAGGCGAGCGCGTCAGGATAGGCGACCGGCTCCGAGGTGACTCGCCATTCGATGTCCGCGGGCACTTCCATGCGCGGCGTCAGATACGCATAAGGGCCGCGACAGCAAGGGGAGCGCGATGGCGGACTTATCGATTTCGAAGGCGTGGGACGAAACGACCGCCGTGCTGGCGCGCGACGGCAAGCTGATCACCAACGTCGCGCTGGCGCTGATCGTCCTGCCGCAGGCCCTCGCGGGAGTCCTGGCGCCGCCGCCGACCTTGTCCGGAGCCAGCCCGCCGGCGTGGATGCCAGTGGTTTCCGTTATCGTGGCGATCGTCGGGATCATCGGCCAGATCGCGATCGCGCGCCTGGCGCTGGGCCCGTCGATCACCGTCGGCCAGGCGATCGAGCATGGCGGACGACGCGTGATCCCGGCGTTCGTCGCGCTGATCCTGTTCGGCGTCGCGCTGGCCCTGATCCTGACCCCGATCTTCCTGCTGATCGCCGGCATGTCGGGACTGGAAAGCCTGTCGTCGGAGCGGCCGACACCGGCGGCGGCGGGCGCGATCTTCGTGATCCTCGTCCTGTGCCTGTTCGCCGCGCCGCGGTTCCAGCTCGTCGTACCCACTGCGGCGGGAGAGGATGGCGGGCCGATCCGGCTGCTCCGGCGCAGCTGGGAGCTTACTGCCGGAAGCTACTGGAGGCTATTCGGATTCCTGCTGCTGGTGCTGATCGCGGCGTTCGTCGTCGTGCTGTTCGTCGGCCAGATCATGGTCGGGATCATCATTCGCACCACGTTCGGGACGATCCACCCGTTCACGCTCGGCGCGCTCGTCGCCGCGTTGTTGACCGCGGCCGCGGCCGCCGCCTTCGCGGCGGTGACCTCGGTGGTGGTCGCGCGGATCTACGCGCAGCTGTCGGGGCGCGGCGCCGCTTCGGTGCCCAAGAGCGGCACCTGAGGGGCGCAGTCGCGCGGCAGGAAACCGAGCAGCCGCGGGTCGGGAAAGCGCTCGATCGCACGCTTGTAGGGAGCGAAGCCGGCGCGGCGATAGGCCGACAGCGCGGCGGGATGGTCGAGCGAGCAGGTGTGGACGTGGACGCGCTCCACCCCCTCGCGCCACGCGCGGCGGACTGCCTCGGCGAGCAGCCAGCGGCCGTAGCCCTGGCCCGATAATTCGGGGACCAGGCCGATAAAGGCGAGCTCGCACTCGTGCGCCTGGCGAAAGTCGAGCTCGAGCATGCCGACGTCGCGGCCATTCGAGTCGACGACCCGGTGCAGCTCGACCTTCGGATGCTGGATGATCTCGGCGAGATGGGCGTCGTCGAGGATCAGCCGCGAAAACCACAGCCAGGGCGCGCCGATCAGCCGGAACATCTCGCGGTAGCGAGCCGGCTGGGGCACCTCGACGCGCTCTAGCGACAGCGCGGAGGGAGGAACCTCATGCTCGGGCGGAGCGACCATCTCGAGATAGGTGACCACCGCGGCAAGCTCGCCGTCGGGAAGCGGCTCGTAGCTCATGCCCACTTCGCGAGGGGCGGGAGGCTCATCAGGATCGCGTCGATGTTGCCGCCGGTCTTGAGGCCGAACAGAGTGCCGCGGTCGTAGAGCAGGTTGAACTCGACGTAGCGCCCGCGGAACTCGAGCAGGCGCTCGCGGGCGGCGTCGTCGAACGGCGTCGCCATGCGCTTGCGCACCAGCTCTGGAAAAATGTCGAGAAAGGCCTCGCCGACATCGCGGGTGAAGGCGAAATGCGCGTCGAAATGGCCTTCGAGATGATCGTAGAAGATGCCGCCGGCGCCGCGCGGGACGCCGCGGTGCGGAAGCCAGAAATATTCATCGGCCCATTTGGCGAAGCGCGGATAGAAGGTCGGGTCGTGGGCGGCGCAGGCGGCGCGCAGCCGGGCATGGAACGCCTCGGTGTCCTCGTCGTAGGGAATCGCCGGGTTGAGATCGGCGCCGCCGCCGAACCAGCGCTTCGTCGTGGTCAGGAAGCGGGTGTTCATGTGCACCGCGGGGACGTGCGGGTTGGCCATGTGCGCGACGAGGCTGATGCCGGTGGCGAAGAAGCTGGGGTCTTCCTCCGCCCCGGGGATGCTTTTCGCGAATTCGGGAGAGAATTGACCCCCGACGGTCGAGACGTTGACCCCGACTTTCTCGAACACCTTGCCCGCCATCTGGCCGCGAACCCCGCCGCCGCCCGGCTCGCCGGTCGAATCCGTGCGCTCCCACGGCGTGTAGGCGAAGGCCGCGTCCGATCCGGCCTCGCGCTCGATCGCCTCGAAGGCGGCGCAGATCCGGTCGCGCAGAGCCTCGAACCAGTCGCGCGCGGCCTGCTGCTGTTCGTCGAGCGGGAGCATCGCCGCGTCATTGCGAGAAGCCGCGACAAGGTGCAAGGAGGGCCGAGGGGGGATGGCCGATGCTGATCGCGCTTCTGGTGCCGCTGGTGCTGGCGATCACCGTTTATGCCATCGTCCTCGTGAGGGCCGTCATCCGGAAGGGCGTCCGGCCGAAGGGCGAGGCGATTCTGCTGGGCGCAATCACCAATTTCTTCGACACGCTCGGCATCGGTTCCTTCGCGCCGACCATGGCCTGGTTCAAGTTTCGCAAGCTGGTCGCCGATCGGCTGATCCCCTGCACGATGCTGGTCGGCCACACGCCGCCGTCGATGACCCAGGGGTTCATCTTCCTCATCCTGCTCGGGGTGTTCGTCGACCCGGTGCTGCTGGCCGGCTGCGTGATCGCGCTGCTCATGGGCGGGTTGCTCGGCGCCCCGCTGGTGATGCGGACGCGCGTGTGGATGGTCCAGCTGGTGGTCGCGATCGGATTGCTGGTCGCGGCCATATTCTATGTACTGTCCAACCTCGACCTGATGCCCGGCGGCGGCGCCGCGACGAGCCTTCCGGTGGTGCTGATGGTCGTCGCCATCACCGGCAATTTCCTCTTCGGCGTCCTGCTGAACTACGGGATCGGCAATTACGCCCCGACGCTGGCGATGTTCAGCCTGATGGGGATGGACCCGCGGTTGTGCTTCCCGATCATGGCCGCGGGCGCCGGGCTCGCCGGGGCGGGCGCGAGCATCCGCCACATCAATATCGGCGAGATCGACCTCAGGGTCGCGACGGGCCTTACGATCGGCGGGATCCCGCTGGTGTTCGTCGCGGCCTTCATCGTCAAGGAAATGCCGCTCGAAATGCTCCGCTGGCTGGTCGCGGCGGTCGTGATCTATGCCTCGGCGATCATGTTCCACGCGGCGCTCGCCGGCCGGCGCGAGCACAAGGCCGAGCCGGCCACGGCCGCCCTCGCCGAGTGAGCCGCCGGCTCAGCCCTCGGCCCACTCCCGCGTCTTGTCGACGATGTTGAGCTCGCGCAGCAGCGCGTCGACGCTTTTCGTCATCTCGGGCAGGAAGCTGACCTGGTGGCGCGCGCCGCGGTAGGATTCAGCCATCAGGATGGCATCGACGAGGATCGGGACGACCAGGCTTTCCGGGTCGTCGAGCTCGGCAATCCCGCGCAGGCGCTCCAGCGCCTTGCGCCGCGCCGCCTCCGGGTTGGACAATGCTTCGGTACGCCCGATGAACCACGCCATGTTTCGCCACTCCTTCGCCGCGCAGCCTATCCCAACCTGGCGCTCAGGGAAGTTCGGACGGGCGCAGCGCGAAGGCGGCTCGGCGCAAGGGGGCGACTCTAGGACGT
Organism: Sphingomicrobium sp.; assembly: GCA_035281125.1. Taxonomy (GTDB): domain Bacteria; phylum Pseudomonadota; class Alphaproteobacteria; order Sphingomonadales; family Sphingomonadaceae; genus Sphingomicrobium. The sequence continues at coordinate 21,529 of DATEEM010000080.1, forward strand.
CGTTGGCGCATCCCTGGCGCACAGCGGAGCGAGCGGGTCGGCCTCCCATCGCTTGAGCTTGCGCGCGCCCGCCCACAATTCCATCGGGTTGCCGTCGTACCATTCGTTGGCGGTCGCGATTGCCGCATCGTCGCTGTCCGCGATAAAATCGCGGCGATGGTCGATATGGCCGCTGAAGCGGTCCATGAAGTACAGGCGATAGCCTTCCATAGGCCCGACCCCCCGGGCGAGTCGCATCTTACCACTTATCCACAGCCCAGGCGATTCGCGCTCCCGGCCGGGCGACCGGACGCGGTGGATTTCCGGCCTTGGCAGGGGGGGCACGCCTCGCTATCAGGCCCGCCAATCGCGCCGGCCTCCGCCGGGGCGGCGTCGCTTACGTGCCCACCCGGACACGGTCAGCATCATCGCGTCAAAGGGGAAAAATGGCCACCAAGGCTAACTCCGCTGAGGTTAACGATCCAACGGGCGAGGAGGGATTCCGGCGCCGCGACTTCCTCAACGTCGCCGCCGTCAGCTTCGCCGGGGTCGGCACGGTCGCGGCGCTCGCGCCGCTGGTCGTGCAGATGTCGCCGCCGGCCGACGTCCGCGCGCTCGCCTCGATCGAGGTCGACATTTCGAAAATCCTCCCGGGGCAGGGAATCAAGGTCAGCTGGCGCAAGCAGCCGGTGTTCGTGCGCAACCTCACGCCCAAGGAGATCGCCGAGGCCAATGCGGTGAAGCCGGGCGACCTGCGCGACCCGCAGACGCTGGCCGAGCGGACCAAGCCTGGCAAGGCCAATTGGCTGATCACCATGGGCGTGTGCACGCACCTCGGCTGCGTCCCGCTGGGGATCGGGGAAGGCGAGAACAAGGGACCGTTTGGCGGCTATTTCTGCCCGTGCCACGGCTCGGCCTACGACACCGCCGGGCGGATCCGCTCGGGACCGGCGCCGATCAACCTGGAGGTGCCGGACTACAGGTTCACGTCGGCCACCGTGGTCGAAATTGGGGCTTCCGACAAATGAGCTTTTCCTGGGCCAAGCCGTACGAACCCAAGCATCCGTTCATGCGCTGGCTGGACGAGCGCCTGCCGCTGCCGCGCCTGGTCTACGGGGCCGTCGGCGGCGGCTATCCGGTGCCGCGCAACCTGAATTACTGGTGGAATTTCGGAGTCCTCGCCGGGATCTTCCTGACCATCCAGATTCTCACCGGCATCGTGCTCGCCATGTGGTATTACGCGACGGTCGACGGGGCCTTCGCGTCGGTCGAGCACATCATGCGCGACGTCAACGGCGGCTGGCTGATCCGCTACGCCCACATGAACGGCGCCAGCTTCTTCTTCATCGTCACCTACATCCACATCTTCCGCGGCCTCTATTTCGGATCGTACAAGGCGCCGCGCGAGCTGGTTTGGATGCTCGGGCTGGTCATCTACCTGCTGATGATGGCCACCGCCTTCCTCGGCTACGTGCTGCCGTGGGGGCAGATGAGCTATTGGGGCGCGCAGGTCATCACCGGCTTCTTCTCCGCCTTCCCGCTGGTCGGCGAGCCGATCCGCCAGTGGCTGCTCGGCGGCTACGCGCCGGACCAGGCCGCGCTGACCCGCTTCTTCTCGCTCCATTACCTGCTGCCGTTCGTGATCGCCGCGGTGGTCATCCTCCACATCTGGTCACTGCACATCCCCGGGTCGGGCAACCCGACCGGCGTCGACGTCAAGGACGAGAAGGATACGCTGCCGTTCCACCCGTTCTACACGGCCAAGGACGGCTGGTTCGCGGCCGGGTTCCTGCTGCTCTTCGCGGTCGTCACCTTCTTCGCGCCCAACTATCTCGGCCATCCCGACAATTATATCGAGGCGAACAACCTCGCGACGCCGGCGCACATCGTTCCCGAATGGTATTTCTGGCCGTTCTACGCGATCCTTCGCTCGTTCACGGCCGACTTCATCCTCGAGGCCAAGCTGTGGGGCGTGCTGGCGATGTTCCTGTCGATCCTGCTGCTGTTCTTCCTGCCGTGGCTCGACAAGTCGCCGGTCCGCTCGGGCCACTACCGCCCGCTGTTCCAGCGCTTCTTCTGGCTGCTGGTCGCCGACATCGTCGTCCTCGGCTACGTCGGCGGGGCGGAGATCACCTGGTACAATATCGCGCTCGGCCAGGTCGCGACGGCTTATTATTTCCTGCATTTCCTCGTGATCCTGCCGCTGGTCTCGCGGTTCGAAACGACGCTCCCGCTGCCCAATTCGATCAGCGAGAGCGTGCTTCACGGCGAGGCCGCCGAAGCGGCTCCGGCGGGGCAAAGCGGGCCGCGACGCGGCGCAACGGCGACGGCCGGCTAAGGGGGCGGACGCAGACATGGTTCGAGTTCTCGGTTTCATCGTCGGCCTGGTGTTCGCGGGAGTCGCCCTGATCGCTTTGATCGGCGGGCTTGCCTCCTACTTCGCCAGTCCGCCCGAGGCCCAGGCGGCCGAGGAATTCCACCTCGAGCCGAAGCATCTCGCGCTGTCCAGCGACGGCCCGTTCGGCAAGTTCGACGATGCGCAACTGCAGCGAGGGCTGCAGGTCTACCAGGAGGTCTGCGCCGCCTGCCACAGCCTGAAGCTGGTGGCCTTCCGCGACCTCGAGGAGATCGGCTACAACGAGGCCGAGATCAAAGCCTTCGCCAAGCAATGGGACGTGCCGACGCTCAACCCGGACACGGGCGAAGCCACGACCCGCAAGGGCATTCCGTCCGACCGCTTCCCGTCGCCCTACGCCAATGACACCGCGGCGCGGGCCAACAACAATAATGCGCTTCCGCCCGACCTGTCGCTGATCACCAAGGCACGCGAGGGCGGGGCGTCGTACATCCATGCGCTGCTGACCGGGTATCGGAACCAGCCGGCCGAGCTTTTGAAGAAGTTCCCCGACGCCAAGACGCCGGAGGGGCTGCATTACAATCCCTATTTCGCCAACCTCAACCTCGCGATGCCGCCGCCGCTGACCAGCGAGGGCCAGGTGAGCTATGCCGACGGCACCAAGGCGACGGTCGACCAGATGGCCGCCGACGTCTCGGCCTTCCTCGTGTGGACGGCCGAGCCGAAGCTCGAAAGCCGCCGCGCGGCAGGCCTGGCGGTGGTCGTGTTCCTGCTTGTCGCCACGATCCTCGCCTATCTCGCCTACCGCCAGATCTGGCACGAGGCGAAGCGCGCCGTACGGATCACCGGGCCGCTCGAGCCGAAGAACCAGGCGAAGAGCCGGCGCGCCAAGGGCAAGGCCGGCGTCAAGGGCTAAGCCGGCAATTCAGCCGCCGTTCACGCGGCCGAGCGCCTTGCATGCGGCGTTCCTCCGATGTTCTGGAGTCTCGACATGCGTATTCCCAATCTTCGCCTCGCCGCCCTGGCTGTAACGGGCGGGCTCGCGCTCGGCGGCTGCGCCTACGGCCTCGATCCTTACGGGTCCGGGGTTTCGGTCGGCTACGGCTATGGCAATCCCTACGGCGCGTACGGCTATGGCTACGGCGGCTATCCCTATGGCGGCTACGGCTATGGCGGTTACCCGTACGGCGGCTACGGCAATTATATCGGCTATGGCTACGGCGGATATCCGTACGGCTGGTACGACGGCTGGTATTACCCCGGCTCGGGCTATTATGTTTACGACCGCGACCGCAAGCGCCGGCAGATCACCGATGCCGAGCGGCAATATTGGCGCGACAAGTTCGACCGTTTCCGGTCGAGCTCGACCACGACGTCCGGCACGACGACGCGGACATCGACCATCACGCCGCGCGAGAACTGGAGCGGCTTCAAGCGCGTTCGCTCGCGCAACTCGGATGCGAGCACGTCGACGAGCCGCGGATCGGACCGCAGCCGCTGGAACCGCTCATCGTCGTCGAGCAGCCGTTCCGACAACTCGGACAGCCGCTCGAGCGAATTCATGCGGCGACACGCGCCCAAGAACAAGGACTGAGGGTCTGACTAGGCGGCCGTCTCTCCGGGCGGCCGCCGCCGGATCAGCACGATCGAGGTGAACCGCAGCACCGGGACATCGTCCTGGTTGGTGACGGTCGTCTCGGTCCGGAACGAGCCCATTTCGGGGCGCGACCGCGACGGGGTCTTGTCGACGATCCGGCCCCGCACGTTGAGGGTGTCGCCGGGATAGACCGGCTTCAGCCAGCGCAGCTCATCGACGCCGGGCGAGCCGAGGCCTGCCTGCCCATGCTCGACGACATGCCTCGCGATCACCGCCATGGTCATCGCGCAGGTGTGCCAGCCGCTCGCGGCGAGGCGGCCGAAGTGGGTTTTCGCAGCGGCCTCGTCGGACAGGTGAAACGGCTGCGGGTCGTACTTGCGGGCGAAGTCGAGCACTTCCTCGCGAGTCACGTCGTAGGAGCCGAAGTCCGTCTCGGCGCCAATCTCCAGGTCTTCGAAATAGCGCATGGCGGGCGCATAGCGGCGCGCGCCGCTTGGCGCTACGGTGCGGGCCGTGGCGACCCAGGCACCCGTGATCTCTCGATTGCACCCCCGGCTCGTCGAGGCGGCGATGGCGATGAACGAGAACCGGCTCGACATTGCCGAGCGGCTGCTCAAGCCGCATCTCAAGGAAGATCCGTTCGACGTCGCGGCGATCCGCATGCTCGCCGAGCTGGCGGCACGGATCGGACGCTGGAAGGACGCGGAGACCCTGCTCCGCCGCGCGATCGAGCTGGCGCCGGGCTTCACCGCCGCCCGGGCCAACCTCGCGCTCGTCGTCGGCCGGATGGGCCGCCCGGCCGAAGCGATGGAGTTGCTCGACGCCGTTCTCGCCGCCGAGCCCGATGACCCGGGGCACTGGAACCTCAAAGCGGCGACGCTCGGGCGCCTTGGCGACTTCACCCAGGCGATCCAGCTCTACGAGGACGTGCTCGAGCGTTCGCCGCGCCAGCCGCGGGTGCTTCTGAGCTACGGGCATATGCTGAAAACAATCGGGCGGCAGGCCGAAGGGATCGAGGCCTATCGCAAGGCGATCGCGATCCGGTCCACGCTCGGCGAGGCGTGGTGGAGCCTGGCGAATCTCAAGACGGTGAAATTCAGCGATTCCGACATCGCGGCGATGGAGCGCGCGCTGTGTTCGGCCGCGCTCAGCGACGAGGACCGCTTCCACCTCGATTTCGCGCTGGGCAAGGCGATGCACGACGCTGGCCGCGTCGACGACGCCTTCCGCCACTATTCGGCAGCGAACGCGCTGCGCCTGAAAAGCCAGCCCTACGACTCGGCGAAAATCTCTAAGACCGTCGACCGCTGCGTCGAGCAGTTCACCGCCGCGGCGTTCGCCGAGCGGAGCGGCGGATGCGATGCACCGGACCCGATCTTCATCGTTGGCCTGCCGCGTGCCGGCTCGACGCTCGTCGAGCAGATCCTGTCGTCGCACAGCCTGGTCGAGGGAACGTCCGAGCTGCCGGACCTGCCGGCGCTGGTCCAGGGCCTCGGGCGCTACCCCGGCAACGCCCTCAAGCTCAGCGCGGACGAACGGCGCGACCTCGGCGAGCAATATCTGAAGCGCGCCGCGGTCCAGCGCCGCACCGACCGCCCCTTCTTCATCGACAAGCTGCCGAACAACTGGCTCTATGTCCCCTTCATCCAGCTGATCCTCCCCAACGCCAAGATCATCGACGCCAGGCGCCATCCGCTGGGCTGCTGCTTCTCCAACTTCCGCCAGCATTTCGCGCGCGGCCAGCCCTTCACCTACGACCTCGAGCATCTGGGGCGCTATTATTCGGACTATGTGCGGCTGATGGCGCATATCGATGCGGTCCTGCCCGATCGCGTGCACCGCGTCATCTACGAGCGGATGGTCGAGGATACCGAAACCGAGGTTCGCAAGCTCCTCGATTATTGCGGACTCAAGTTCGAATCGGCCTGTCTCGAATTCTACAAGACCGAGCGCGCGGTGCGCACGGCGAGTTCCGAGCAGGTGCGCCGGCCAATCTATCGGGACGCGACTCGGGACTGGCAGGCCTACGAACAACACCTCGGTCCGCTGAAGCGCGCGCTCGGACCGGTGCTCGACTCCTAC
>DATEEM010000081.1:0-6389 GCA_035281125.1 Sphingomicrobium sp.
TGCTGACCGTGGCGACCAGGGACGGGATCCTGTTCTGCCCGCCGGTCGGCCATCGCCAGGAGGCCGGCGACTATCGGACCAGCTGGCAGCCCGCGGCACTGTCGGAAGGCGCTTTGTTCTCGGCGCGCAACCAGGCGCGGAAAGTGGTCACCGCGCTCGGCGGGCACGGCATTTTCGGGGTCGAATTCTTCATCCGCGGCGAGCAGGCGATCTTCTCGGAGCTGTCGCCGCGGCCGCACGACACCGGGATGGTCACCCTGATTTCGCAATCCCCCAACGAGTTCGAGCTGCACTTGCGCGCCATTCTCGGACTGCCGATCCCGTCGATCGAGCTGCTTGGCCCGTCGGCGTCGGCGGTCATCCTTGCGGCCGAGGAGAGCGAGGATTTCGCCTTCGACGGCCTCGCCGACGCGCTCGCGGTCGGCGCTCCGGGCCATCCGGTCGACCTCAGGCTGTTCGCCAAGCCCAACACGTTGAGGAACCGCCGGATGGGCGTCGCGCTCGCGCGCGGCGACAGCGCCGAGGATGCGCAGGCCCGCGCATCGGCTGCAGCTGCCCGCGTCCAGATTCGTTACAGCGGCTGAAGAAGGAGATTCTCGCGATGCGCACCCGCCTCGTCCTCGCCCTCGGCCTCGCCGCCCTCGCCGCGTGCGGGCAGTCCCCCCAACAGACCGAGCAGCGGCCGATCAAGGTCCGCTCGCCGGAGATGGACGAGCTTCACAAGCTCGACGCGATGAACCTCGCCATCGCCCTCAAGCGCGCGATCTACGACGCCGGCTATTCGTGCAAGCGCGTGACCGATGCCGGCTTCGTCGGCGAATATGAAAATGTCGACATGTGGATGGCGCGGTGCGTCGACGGCAACGACCCGCGCGACTGGGCTGTCTTCGCCGGGCCGGACGGAAGCGCCCAGGTGCGCGACTGCAAGGATATCGTCGGAACCGAGGTCCCGCCATGCGAGATCAAGAAACGGCCCGCGGGGACGTTCGAATCGGCCTAGAAAGTCAGCCGTTGCGGCTTACTGGCCGTTGCACTGGCGGGTTTCCTTATATTCGCCCGCCGCCGACATTTCCTTGATCGTCACGCAATTGCCCTGGCGGATTTCCTCGCGCCAGCTGCCATCCTTGTTGACGACGCGGTTGCCCTTGGGGACGCGCTTGCCGTCCTTGATCTCGTAGCTGAAGCCCTTGGGCGTCGACTGATCCTGGGCGGGAGCCGCAGTCGCGCCGCTCGCCGCGGCGAGTAGCACCGCGCCTCCGAGCATCAGCATTGCCTTGCCAATTCGCATGTTCGCACGACTCCTCATGATCCCTTGTAGCCCAGCCGACGTTAACCGGGCCTGACAACGACTTAGCAGGCTAAATGCCTCGATTCGCCGGCTTTTTCCGAATGCAATGTGGGGTTGCGCTACACGAATCGCAACGCCGGGCTGGTCGATTGGCTGGGAGAAGGCGACCGCACCGGGCCGCCGGGGCAGCTTAGCCCTGGCGCGCCTTGAAGCGGCGGTTCGTCTTGTTGATGACGTAAGTGCGCCCGCGCCGGCGGATGACTCGGCAGTCCCGGTGCCGCGACTTCAGCGACTTCAATGAATTGCGAATCTTCATGGCCGGGCGCCTGCCTCGTTCTGTTCAATTTTAGGTTGTCGGAAGGTTCGTGAAAACCGGCGGCTCCCCTAGAGAGCGCCGCCGTTCAAGTCAAGGCGAGCCCTAGCGCGCCGCGAGCTTTCGCTCCCAGTTCAGTGCGTGGCCGACGATGGTATCGATGTCGGCATAAGCGGGCCGCCAGTCGAGCGTCCCCAGGAGCTTGGCGTTGCCCGCCACCAGCTGCGGCGGGTCGCCCGGCCGCCGCGGCCCCGTCTCGCGCCGCACCGCGCTGCCGTTGGCGCGGTCGACCGCGTCGAGCACTTCGAGCACCGAAAGCCCTCTGCCGTAGCCGCAGTTGAGCACGAGATTCTCGTCCGGCCGGGCGATCAGCCGCTCGAGCGCGGCGACATGGGCGGCGGCGAGGTCGCTGACGTGGATATAGTCGCGGATGCAGGTCCCGTCCGGCGTCGGATAGTCGGTCCCGAACACCGCGACATGCTCGCGCTTCCCGACCGCGGCCTCGACCGCGATCTTGATCAAATGGGTCGAGCCCTTGCCGATCTGCCCGGCGCGCCCCTGCGGGTCGGCGCCGGCGACGTTGAAATAGCGGAGCGCGCCATAGTTGAACGGATGCGCGGCCGCCGCATCCTCGAGCATCCGCTCGGTCATCAGCTTGGACGCGCCATAAGGGTTGATCGGCTGCTTGGGATCGTCCTCGACGATCGGCACGCGCTCGGGCGCGCCATACACCGCCGCGGTCGAAGAAAAGAGGATGTGCTTCACCCCGGCCGCGACCGCAGCGCTCACCAGCGCATGCGACGCCAGCGTGTTGTTGGCATAATATTTCAGCGGCTGCTCGACGCTTTCGGGGACCACGATCGACCCGGCGAAATGCATGATCGCGCCGATCCCCTGCTCGTCGAGGATGCGGTCGACCAGCGCCCGGTCGGCGATCGACCCTTCGAAGAAGGATACGTCGTCGGGAACGACCGCGCGCGTCCCGTTGGAGAGGTCGTCGATCACGGCCGCCCGCCAGCCGGCATCGCGCAGCGCGAGCACCGCATGGCTGCCGATATAGCCGGCGCCGCCGGTGACGAGGACGATAGGTCTGGTCATGAAGTTCGTCCGCTAGCCAAGCCGGCGGACGAACGCCAGACTAGTGCTTCACCTCGCGGAACTTGATGCTGTCGAAGGTGAAGGCGCCCCCACGCGGGGCGATCCTCCTTTGTGAGCTGAATGGGTCGTCAGCATGGCCGTCGTGGCCACCAACAATGGAGCGGCAACCAACACGGCCAGCCCCACCTGCCTGTGCAGCCGGCGGTCGCCCCTCGCCATCAGCGTCAGCTGGGTCAGCAGCAGGCCGATCCAGATGAAGACGGTCGTGATGTGAAGATCGTGATGAGGCTGGGCAGCAGCATCGGCCCCAACATATATGTCCCAGAAGCCCAGGACCATGATCAGCATGACGGCCGCAATCAGGCCGAACTCGAGGCGATGATGATTGGCGCGCTTCACTCGCGCCCCCTCCCAAGACTTTCGTACCGCTCCCGCCGCCGGGTCGCAAGCAACCGAGAATCGACGCTGCGGCCGAGCCTCCCGCAGGTGCAGATCGACGCGCTCCTTTAATGTCCGCTATGCACTCAAAGCAGACATTAGCTGCAAGGCGGTTTGCGTGATCGGCGGTGCCGCACTATCAGCCGGCCCGACCCCCGAAACCAGCCGAGTGAAGCGCAGATGCCCCTTACGATTTCCAGCTCCTTTGACGCGGGCAATATCCGCGTCGTCTCGCAGCGCGGCGACCAGGTCGATCTGGAGATCGTCAAGGACCACATGAGCGATTTCTACCAGTGGTTCTATTTCCGCCTCGCCGGTGTCGCGGGCCGGGAGGTGACCTTGCGCATCACCAATTGCGGCGGCGCCGCATATCCCCACGGTTGGCCCGATTACAAAGGCGTGATGAGCCTCGACCGCGAGGAATGGGTTCGCATTTCCGATACGAGCTACGCCGACGGCGTCCTGACGATGAAGCTCACCCCGCCGCACGACCCGGTGTGGATCGCTTATTTCGCGCCTTATTCGATGGAGCGGCACCACGATCTGGTCACGGCCATCGCCGGCGTCGAGGGCGTCCGCCATTCGTCGCTCGGCAAGACCCACGACGGTCAGGACATGGATTGCCTGACGATCGGGAAGGGCGCCGTGAACGTTTGGCTCTATGCGCGCCAGCACCCCGGCGAGACGATGGCCGAATGGTGGATGGAAGGCGCGCTCGAGAAATTGATCGACGAGGACGATCCCGTCGCCCGGGTGCTGCGCAGGGAATGCACCTTTCGCGTCGTCCCCAACATGAACCCGGACGGGTCGCGGCGCGGGCATTTGCGGACCAACGCGGTCGGCGTGAACCTTAACCGCGAGTGGCACGCGCCCTCGGCCGAGAAGAGTCCCGAGGTGCTGTGCGTCCGCAACGCAATGGACGAGACCGGGGTCGACTTCGCCATGGACGTCCACGGCGACGAGGCGATCCCCGCCAACTTCCTCGCCGGGTTCGAGGGCATTCCCTCGTTCAGCGAGCGCCAGCAGAAGCTGTTCAACCTGTTCGGCGAGACCTTGGAGCGGCTGTCGCCCGACTTCCAGCGCGAGCAGGGCTATGAGATCCCAGAGCCCGGCCAGGCGAACATGTCGATGTCGACGACCCAGCTAGCCGAGCGCTACGGCTGCGTGTCGATGACGCTCGAAATGCCGTTCAAGGACAATTTCAACCTGCCCGATGAAGTCTACGGCTGGTCGCCGCAGCGTTCGAAATATCTCGCCTTCGCCTGCCTCGACGCGCTGCACGCGATCCTGCCCGAGCTCAAGGCGGCGAAGGCGGAGCGCGAATCGGCGAAGCGCGAAGAGGTCGAAGCCTGATGCCGACGCTCGTGCTTCTGCGGCACGGGCAGTCGCAGTGGAACCTCGAGAACCGCTTCACCGGCTGGTGGGACGTCGACCTCAGCGAGCAGGGGATCGTCGAGGCCCGCGCCGCCGGCAGGCTGATGCGCGATCGCGGCTTCGACTTCGACTGCTGCTTCACCAGCGTCCTCACGCGCGCGATCCGCACCCTTCACCTCGCGCTCCACGAAATGGACCTGCTGTGGCTTCCCGTCACCAAGGACTGGCGCCTGAACGAGCGCCACTATGGCGGGCTGACCGGGCTCAACAAGCAGGAGATGATCGACAAGGTCGGCGAGAGCCAAGTCAAGATCTGGCGCCGCTCGTTCGACATCCCGCCGCCGCCGCTGGCCGCCGACAGCCCCTGCGACGTCAGCCGCGACCGCCGCTACGCCGGGATCGACGTGCCGCGCACGGAAAGCCTCAAGGACACGATCGCCCGTGCGCTGCCTTGTTACGAGGAAGCGATCGTCCCGGCGCTCCGCGCGGGCAAGCGCGTCCTCATCTCGGCGCACGGCAATTCGCTGCGCGGGATCATCAAATATCTTTCGGACATCGGCGACGAGGAGATCGTCGGGCTCGAGATTCCGACCGGCCAGCCGATCGTCTACGAGCTCGCCGACGACCTGACGGCCGTCAGGCGGTACGATCTGACGTAGAACCGGAGCTAGGCCGCGGCCTTCCGGCGGTACATTTCCTCGTCGGCACGCGCCATGATCGCTTCGGGGCAGTCGTCCGGACCGACCATCCCGACTCCGATCGCGACGCTCAGCGGCATCACGTCGCCGTCGTGGGTGAAGTCGCAATCGGCGATGAGGTCGGCGAGGCGAGACGCGGTCTCGTGCGCGCTCGTTTCGTCGGCATGGCCGAGCAGGATGCCGAACTCGTCGCCGCCGATGCGGGCGACGACATCGCTTCTCCGCACGCCCCCGACCAGCAGGTCGGCGACCTGGATCAGCGCTTCGTCGCCGGCCTTGTGACCAAAAGTGTCGTTGATCATCTTGAGGCCGTCGAGGTCGACGAACAGCATCGCGGCGGGTTCGCCGTAGCGCTTGGCTCGGTCGACCAGCCGGTCGAGCTCGCGCATGAAGCCGCGGCGGTTGGGCAGGTTGATGAGGCTGTCCTGGTGGGCGAGATGATCGAGTTGCGCGACGCGCTGCTCGAGCTCGGCGATCTGCGCGCGCAGCCGACCGACCTCGGCCAGCAGGCGGTCCGCGTCTCTGATGTCGGCTACGCTATCGGTCATGACCGGTCTTGCCCTCGCTCCTCAGGCATAGCGCGAATCCAAGTCCCTGAAAATGCAGCGCATCGTTTGAAATGTCCCGTGAGCCATTTGCATGCCACACTTCCTCTTTCTAAACGACCGCGCTCCGGCAACTGGTTCAAGACGGGACAATGGCATTGGCTGAGCCTGGGCCTCAGGTCGGGATCATCATGGGCAGTCGCTCCGACTGGGAGACGATGCGCCATGCCGCCGACACGCTCGGCGAGCTCGGCGTCGAGCATGAGACCAAGGTCGTGTCCGCGCACCGGACGCCCAAGCGTCTCTACGAATATGCCCAGTCGGCGCGCGAGCGCGGCCTTCGCGTGATCATCGCCGGCGCGGGGGGCGCGGCGCATTTGCCGGGCATGGCGGCGTCGATGACGACGCTGCCCGTGCTCGGCGTGCCGGTCGAAACCCAGTCGCTCCAGGGGCTCGATAGCCTGCTGTCGATCGTCCAGATGCCCGCCGGCGTACCCGTCGGCACCTTGGCCATCGGCAAGGCAGGGGCGATCAACGCGGCCTTGCTTGCCGCGGCTATCCTGGCGGCCTCGGACAGCGAGCTGGCCGCGCGGCTTGAACGCTTTCGCGACGAGCAGACCGGCTCCGTCGCCGAA
>DATEEM010000082.1:0-5527 GCA_035281125.1 Sphingomicrobium sp.
CCGTCTCGGTCGAGCCGCAGCGCGGGCATTCCGCTTTAACTAAGGGACTCGGCGGTGCGATCCCGTAGGCCTTCAGCCGCTCGCGGCCGCGCTCGCTGATCCAGTCGGTGGTCCACGGGGGGAACAGCTGCCGCTCGATGAAGACGTGCCTGAAGCCGGCCTCGTCCAACGCCTCGCGAATCGCCTGCTCGATCGCGAGAGTCGCAGGGCAGCCGGTGTAGGTCGGCGTGATGTGGACACGGTCGCCGGCGATCCGCCGCACGATGCCTAGGTCGGTGATCGACAGCACCGGAATTTCCGGATCGGGCACCTTGTCGAGGACCGCCATGATGGCCTCCTCGTCGACGGTCGCGACGCTGCTCACGCGAAGCAAACTACACCCGTTCGAGCGCGAGAGCGATTCCCTGGCCGACGCCGATGCACATGGTGGCGAGCGCGCGCTTGCCCCCGGTCCGCTGCAGCTCCTCGGTCGCGGTGAGCGCGAGGCGGGCCCCCGACATGCCGAGCGGATGGCCGAGCGCAATCGCCCCGCCATTCGGGTTCACGCGGGCGTCGTGGTCCGCGATGCCGAGCTGCCGCAGCACCGCGAGGCCCTGCGCCGCAAAGGCTTCGTTGAGCTCGATCACATCGAAGTCGGCGACCTTCAGGCCGAGGCGCTTGGTCAGCTTCTCGGTCGCGGGCGCGGGACCGATCCCCATGATCCGCGGCGGCACGCCGGCAACCGCCGCGCCGAGAATCCGCGCCTTGGGCGTCAGTCCGTTGCGCTTGGCCGCCGCCTCCGAAGCGATGATCAGCGCTGCGGCCGCGTCGTTGACGCCCGAGGCATTGCCGGCCGTAACCGTCCCGTCCGGGCGGACGATCGGCTTGAGCTTCGCCAGCGCTTCCATGCTCGTCGCGCGCGGGTGCTCGTCCCTGTCCACCACGATAGGATCGCCCTTGCGTTGCGGAATTTCGACCGCGACGATCTCGGCCGCGAGCCGGCCGTTGGCCTGGGCCTTCGCCGCCTTGTCCTGGCTTCTGAGCGCGAAGGCGTCCTGGTCCTCGCGCGATACTTGAAACTCCTGGGCGACGTTCTCGCCGGTGCTCGGCATCGTGTCATCGCCGTAGGCCGCCTTCATCCTCGGGTTGACGAAGCGCCAGCCGATGGTCGTGTCGTAAATTTCGGCATTGCGGTCGAACGCGCTGGTCGCCTTGGCCATGACGAAGGGCGCGCGGCTCATGCTTTCTGAGCCGCCGGCAACGATCAGGTCGGATTCGCCGCCGCGGATCGCGCGCGCGGCCATGGCCACCGCGTCGAGGCCCGAGCCGCACAGGCGGTTGAGGGTCACGCCGCCTGAGCTGTCGGGCAGGCCGGCGAGCAGGCCGGCCATGCGCGCGAGGTTGCGATTGTCCTCGCCGGCCTGGTTGGCGCAGCCGAGGATCACGTCGTCGAGCTCGGCCCAGTCGACCTTTGGATTGCGGTCGATCAGCGCCTTGATCGGGATGGCGGCCAGGTCGTCGGCGCGAACGTGCGCCAGCGCTCCGCCGTAACGGCCGATCGGGGTGCGCACATAGTCGCAAACGAATGCTTCGGTCATAAATTCCTTATGTGTGGTTCCGCGGTGGGCCCCCCTCCGCCAGCTTCGCTGGTCCCCGTCCCCGTTCCGGGGAGGATTAAATCACCCCGCGCCGCATCTGGTCGAGCTCGATGCTTTCGAACAAAGCCTTGAAATTGCCCTCGCCGAAGCCCTCGTTGCCCTTGCGCTGGATGATCTCGAAGAAGATCGGGCCGATCACGTTCTGAGTGAAGATCTGCAGCAAGAGGCCCTGCCCCTCGGTCGGCGCGCCGTCGACCAGGATGCGGCGCTTTTCCAGCTCCGCGGTCGGCTCGCCGTGGCCCTTCACCCGCTCGTCGACCAGCTCGTAATAGGTGTCGGGCGTGTCCTGAAAGGCGATTCCGCGGCCGCGTAGGATGTCGACGCTCTCGTAAATGTCCGACGTGCCGAGCGCGATGTGCTGGATGCCCTCGCCTTTATACTCGCGCAGGAACTCCTCGATCTGGCTCTTGTCGTCCTGGCTCTCGTTCAGGGGGATGCGGATCTGGCCGTCGGGCGAGGTCATCGCCTTGGAGAAGAGGCCGGTCTGCTTGCCCTCGATGTCGAAGTAGCGGATTTCGCGGAAGTTGAAGAGCCGCTCGTAATAATCGGCCCAGACGCTCATCTGGCCGCGGTTAACGTTGTGGGTGAGGTGGTCGATGTAGGTCAGGCGGCTGTCGAGTTCGGCCATGCGCTGCTTCCAATCGGGGAAGAAGTCGAAGTCGACGTCGTAGATGCTGCCCCTGTCGCCGTAGGTGTCGACCAGGAACAGCCGCGAGCCGCCGATGCCCTCGATCGCCGGAATGTCCATCTCGCCATGCGCGACGTCGGTTTCGACCGAGGTCGCGCCGAGGCCGACCGCACGGTCGTGGGCGAACTTCGCGTCCTTGACGCGGAAGGCCATGGCGCAAGCGCTCGGGCCATGGTCGCGGGCGAAGGCCTCGGCGTAGCTTCCGGGTTCGGCGTTGATGATGAAGTTGATCTCGCCCTGACGATGAAGGGTGACGTTCTTGCGCTTGTGCCTCGCGACCGCCGGGAAGCCCATTTTCGTGAACAGTTCGCGCAGCAGCTCGGGATCGGGCGCTGTATATTCGACGAACTCGAACCCGTCGGTGCCCATCGGGTTGGCGAATCCGGTGGCGGTCGTTTCGTCCACGGTCGTGGCCATGCTTGACTCCTTCGCAGCCCAACTGCTCCTGCGCAGTAAGCATTTCAAGGGAGCGAACTCATGGACATTCCCGTCGGATGGTCGCTTGAGGATGGCGGCGGGGCGCTGGTGCGCAGCTTCAAGTTCAAGAATTTCAGCGCGGCGTTCGGCTTCCTGGCGCGGGTCGCGCTGCACGCCGAAAAGGTCGATCACCATCCGGAGTTCACGAACGTCTGGAACCGCGTCGATTTCCGCCTGACCAGCCACGATGCGGGTGGGGTGACAGAGCGCGACGTGAAGCTGGCGGAAATGATCAATGAACTGGCACGACATTGATCGTTCAGCGTTGAACGGCCATAAGGCCACCGCAATGACTGACCGCTCGATCAGCACCATTTATTATTATCCCGACGGGGTTGGGACCGGCTGACGCGCGCCTAGTTCAGACGACCAACCTCGACCCGCTCGGCCTCCGCCCGGCGGGTTTTTTGTTGCCGATAAAGGACGAGAGAATGCTGCAGGAGACAATCAAGAAGGCCCCTCCACCGCCCAATGGGCAGTCCTCCTCCCCACCGGCTCCGCCGGCAGGGAGGAATTGGATCGACTATGTCGTCCCGCAATGCTGGGAGGCGTTCACGCACGAGGATCATGCGGTCTGGGACCTTTTGTTCGCCCGCCAGGTCGAGCTGCTCGGGAGCAGAGTCGTGTCCGCCTTCTTCGACGGGATCGACCTGTTGAAGCTCTCGCACCCGGGCGTGCCCGACGTCGAGGGGCTGAACGCGATCCTCGAGCCGCGCACCGGCTGGCGGACGGTCGCGGTTCCGGGGCTGGTGCCGGACGACATCTTCTTCGCGATGCTGAGCGAACGGCTGTTTCCGGTCGGCAATTTCATCCGCACGCGCGCACAGCTCGACTATCTCGAGGCGCCCGATTGCTTCCACGACATGTTCGGACACATCCCGATGCTCGCGCACCACGATTATGCCGAGATGACGCGCCACATCGGCGAACTCGGGCTGGCGGCCATCGCGGCGGGCCAGGGGCACAAGGCGGCGCGGCTCTACTGGCACAGCGTCGAATTCGGCCTGGCGAAGGAGCATGGCGAACTCAAGATCCTCGGCGCGGGGCTCGCCTCGAGCTTCGGCGAAGCGCATTTCAGCCTGGAAAGCGAGGCGGTCGAGCGGCTGCCCTTCTCGACCGGGCAGGCTGTCAACACGCCCTACCGGCACGACGCCTTCCAGCCGCGCTATCTTGTGTCGGAAACGCTCGAGCAGACGATTCGCGAGGTCCTGGCCCTGAACCCGGAGCGCTTGCTGGCGCTCTGAGCATCGGGCGCTATAGCCCTCCCGGTGACCGACGACCGGACGAGAGGCGAGTATCGCAGCGGGCACGATCCGCGGACGCTGCGCGATGCGCTGGGATGCTTCGCCACCGGCGTCACCGTCGTCACCTGCCTCGATCCGGACGGCAAACCCGCCGGAATCACGGTCAACAGCTTCACTTCGGTGTCGCTCGACCCGCCGCTGTTGCTCGTATGCCTGCACAAAAAGGCCGCGGCGGCCGGCGCGCTGGTCGCGGCCGAGTCCTTCGCTGTGAACGTGCTGCAGCGCGAGCAGCAGCCGGCCTCGATCACCTTCTCGAGACGGGTCGAGGACCGCTTCGGCAACACCCCCTGGTCGTGCGGCGAGGCGGGCGCGCCGATCCTCGCGGATTCGCTATGCGTGTTCGAATGCGAGCGCTTCGCCGTCTACGACGGCGGCGACCACCACATCCTCGTCGGGCGGGTGGTCAAGGCGAGTTTCGATGCCGCACTCGACCCCTTATTGTTCTTTCGGGGCAGTTACCGAAGACTTCACTTCGACTGACCGACCGCCAGCTGTTCGCGGTTCGGGGTGAAGCGCCGAACCGCCGCGATGATCGTTCCGCCGACGATCAAGCCGAGAACCGCTCCGCCCAGCGCATTGATGATCCAGGCGAGCGGTCCGGCGAGCGGTCCGGTGGGTTCGGCGGCCCAGTGCGCGAAATCGTGCACCGCGTGCGGGATGAACTCGGCGAGGTGCAGCTCCTCGAGCCCATGGAGCAGGATCCCGCCGCCGACCCACAGCATCGCCGCCGTGCCAATCCCGGCGAGGCCGGTCAGCATCTTGGGAACGACCCGGACCAACGCTTCACCGACGGCCCGGGCGTGCCGGCTTCGCCGCGCGGCGAGGTGCAGCCCGATGTCGTCGAGCTTCACGATCAGGGCGACGACGCCGTAGACCCCGCCCGTTATCGCCAGCGCAACGGCGACCAGCGCGGCGGCGGTCATGACGATGCCGCCCTCCTCGAGGCTGGCAAGGGCGATCGCCATGATCTCGGCGGACAGGATGAAGTCAGTGCGGATCGCGCCCTTCACCTGCAGGTTCTCGAGCTCCGCCGGATCGGCCAAAGCGTCGACCAGCTGCTTCTCATGCTCGTGTTCGTGAAGGAGTTTCTCGAGGATCTTCTCGGTCGCCTCGTACGCCAGGTAAGCGCCGCCGATCATCAGCAGCGGCGTGATCAGCATCGGCGCAAAGGCCGTGAGGAGGAGCGCGCCCGGAAGCAGGAACAGAATTTTGTTCTTGAGGCTGCCCCACGCGATCTTGGCGATGATCGGAAGCTCGCGCTCGGGCGCGAGCCCGACCACGTAACGGGGAGTGACCGCGGTATCGTCGATCACGACGCCGGCCGCCTTGCTGCTCGCCTTGCCCGCCGCGCCGGCGACGTCGTCGATCGACGAGGCGGCGAGCTTGGCGATGGTCGCCACATCGTCGAGCAAAGCGAGAAG
>DATEEM010000083.1:0-2499 GCA_035281125.1 Sphingomicrobium sp.
CTTGCGGCATCACCAGCGTGCCGGCTCCAGCTCGATCGGAATCGGATGCGAAATTCTTTCCCAACCACGATCGCGCAGGACGTCATTGCTCTCGATCGGCTTGCGTTGCCCCCCGAGCGACCAGGTGATGTGATAGGTCGAACCGTCGGGCCGATCGGTCGTGCCGTCGAGCTCGGCGACGAGGCATTCGAGGCTGTCGCCGTCGTCGGCGCGGCCGACGACCTGCGCTTCGACCCTTGGCGGCGGTGCCGTCCCGCCGATGCGCAGGGTCACATGGTCGGCGATCACTTTTTCATATTTGGGTTCGAAGCGCTCGAGCAGCCGCTCGCGCTCGTGTCGGGGAAGCTTCCAGCCGGTCACCGCCATGTCTGCTCAACCGAGTCAGGCGGATTGGGTTTCCGCGAGCCGCTCGACCAGCTCGCGCGCGAAGTCGATCAGCGTATCGTCGCGAGCGCCCATGATGACGATCCGGTCGCCCGGCCGGGCTTCGGCGATCAATGCGTCGCCGATCGCGGCGCGGTCGGAAATGTGGCGGCCATGCTTGCCGCGCGCTTCGACCTGCTCCGCGAGCCAGTCCGAGCCCCGGACGCGCTCCGTGGTTCCGCCGAAATAAGCGGGATCGGGCAGGTAAAGGAGATCGTCGACGGTCATTCCGTTGGCGAAGCTTTCGGCCAGCTGGTCGCCCATCTTGGCGAGCGGGCCAAAGCCGTGCGGCTGGAACATCAGCAGCAAGCGGCCCGGCTGGGCGCGAAGCGTCGCCAGGGTCGCGTCGATCTTGTCGGGGTTATGCGCGAAATCGTCGATGATGGTAACGCCGGCCGCGGTGCCGACGGTTTCGAGCCGGCGACGTAGGCCTTCGAACCGGGCCAGGGCCGCGACCGCTTCGTCGATCCGCACCCCGAGCGTTCGAGCCGCCGCGATCGCGGCAAGGGCGTTCGACGCATTATGCCGGCCGGGAACGGCAATCCGCACGTCGTGGCGCTCGCCTTCCGCCTCGAGCGCAAACGACACGCCGTCGGCATCGAGCTGGAGGTCCTTGCCCATGAAATCGGCGCTCGGGCTGTCGAAGCCGTAACCGACGCGATTGTCGGCAGGAACGATGTCCGCGATCGCGCGAGTCTCGGGATCGTCGAGGTTCACCACCGCCTTGCGGGCACGCAACAGGAAGGCGCCGAAAAGGCTGCGTAGCTCGGCCATTTCCTTATGGTCGAGGCTGATGTTGGTGAGCATCGCGATTTCGGGTTTGTAGAGCGCGATCGAGCCGTCGCTCTCATCGACCTCGCTGACAAACAGCTCCGGGTCGCCGACCAGCGCGCTCGCGAACGGAGCCGAGGGGGTCACGAAATTCTTCATCACCGCGCCGTTCATCACCGTCGGCTGGCGATGACAGGCGTGGAGGATCCAGCCGATCATCCCGGTCACCGTCGACTTGCCGCTGGTTCCGCCGACGGCGACGCTGCGCTGTGCGGAGTTGAGCAGCTTCGCCAGGAATTGCGGCCGGGTGAGGTGCGCAAGACCGAGCTCCTTCGCACGGACGACGTCGGGAACATTGTCCTCGACCGCGGCCGAAGTGACGAGCGTCATGCCGTCGCGCAGCCCCGACCCGTCCTGCGGGAACAGCTGGATGCCGAGCGCGCGCAGATAGTCGAACTTCTCCGGCGTCCGCCCCGCGTCGAGCGAGCGGTCGGAGCCGGCGACCTTCGCGCCGCCGGCGCGAACGATCGAGGCGAGCGGAAGCATCCCGCTGCCGCCGATGCCGCTGAAGAAAACCGGGGAATCGATCATTCCCGAGGCCCTATTGGCCGGCTTCCCGGCGGGCAAGCGCTCCGCGTGCCGCGAAGCGCCAGGAGGAGCTCGACCAGGGTCGGTCCAGCATAGGACGGCGGCCTGTCACCCTGGCGGGGCGGGGGAGGGGGTGTGTCGGCTTCGTCGGCTTTGTCACCCTCGATCCGGCGTGGGGCAGCGGCTCGCGTCGCGGCTGACCAGGCCGACGCGAAGGCGGGGTCGCGCTTTTTGAGCGCGTAGGCGGATTTGCGGCTCATCTTCGCGGCGCGGGCGGCGAAGGTGACGGAGCGCGTCGCGGCGAGGGTGACGACGAAGGTGACAGCGCGATCGGATGTCCATTCGCCGGCGCGTCGCGGGCGACGGGGACGAGACAGGAATGACAAGAGTGGCGGCTCCCGCTTGCGGAGATCGGCGAACCGCCGAAGCACAAAGAACGGCCTGTAGGACAGCGAAATTTTTCGGAGGCCTAGTGTCCGCTTTCCACCCATTGCGGACATTAGAAGGCCCCTCCACCGCCTTCGGCGGTCCCCCTCCCCTGCAAATGCAGGGGAGGATTTCTACTTGCACGCGCCGCCGCGCGGCCAGCCGGTCCACCCCGGGCCGCGCACGAAGCGGCCCGGCTTGGCGCCGGTGTGCCTGCCGTTGCGCAGCACCTGGACACCGTTGACGAAGACGTCGCGCACCCCGGTCGCCAGCTGCTGCGGCTTCTCGAAG
>DATEEM010000084.1:0-6532 GCA_035281125.1 Sphingomicrobium sp.
GCTGATCAGGCCGACCGCGACCGCAATCTTCGCCGCGCGCCGCTTGAGGTCGGCGTTGAGCCGCTGCCGCTCTCGCCGCGCCGCTTCGCGCACCGCACCGCCGCGCTCGTCGGCGCGTCGCATGACTTCGGTCGCCCGGCCGATCGAGCGGTCGACCTTGCGGCTCGTCCGCTCCGCCCGCGCGAAGCTTTCGTTCGCGCGTTCGAAGATCCGTCCGAGCTCGTTCGCGTTCATTTGGCTTCGATCGGCGTCAGCGGCGAGGCCGCCCCCTCGAGCTTCGCCTGGTTCACCCCTTCGGCCCGGGCGATGTAGCCCTTCGACTTTTCGACTTCCTTGCCGAGCGTCTCGACCGTCTGCTTCATGTTGTCGAGCGCCGTGAGCTTGAACCTATCGATCTGGTCCATCGTGTCATAGATATTCTGGAAGGCGCGCTGGAGCGTTTCGAGCGGGATGGTCGACGAGGCCGCCTGCTCGTGGATCGCCCCGGTCTGGGTGCGCAGCATCTCGCCGGTCGAATCGATCATGCCGGCGGTGGTCGTGTTCAACGCCCCGATCTGCTCGAGCACCAGCTTCTGGTTGGTCATCGCCTGGGCGACGGTTACCGCCGTGCGCAGCGCCGCGACGGTCGTCGTCGAAGCCCGGTCGACGCCCTTCACCAGCTCGACGTTGTTCTTCTTGACGAGATCGAGCGCGAGGTAGCCCTGGACCGTGACCGCCATCTGGGTCAGCAGGTCGGTCGTGCGCTGGCGCGTGTAGAACAGCGCCGTCTCGCGGATCGCCTTCGCCTTTGCCGGATCGGTCGCGTCGAGCTCGTTGGCCTTGTCCTCGAGCTTCTGGTCGAGGCTCTTCGAGATGTGGACCATCTGCTCGAGCTTGTGCATCGTCTTCCACAGGTTCGCGCGCTCGGTGTCGATCGCCGCATTGTCCATCAGCAGCTCGTCCTTGCCGTTGGCGAGGCTGCCGAGGATTTTCTGGATGTGGGTCTGCGAGCTGCGGTACTTGTCGAAATAACGGTCGATCTTGTTGCCGAAGGGGATGATCCCCAGGAACTTCTTCGTTTTCGTCGCCTCTTTCGGATCGAGCGCCTCGACCGTGCGGCGAAGCTCGGTCAGGTCCGCGCCGATCCCGGTATCCTTGTCGATCGCCTTGACCGGCCGGTCGAGGAAGCGGTTCGACGCGCCGGCCGCCTCGGCAATCTCCTTGCGGCCCATCGCCGTTAGCTGGTCGACCTTCTTGCCGAACTCCGGGCTGTTCGAGTCGAGCCCGGCAAGCTCGTCGACGAATTGCGCGACGCGCTTGTCGAGTTCGCTCGTCTCCTCGGTTTTGAGCGGCACGAGCCCCGCGGCTTCGGTGGGTGGAACGGGCTGAAGCGCCTCGGGTGGGTCGAGCTTGAGCTTGGTGGCGGTCTTCGTCTCGGTGGCCGGTTCGGTAGCCATCTGTCGTCCTTTCGCTGTCCTTTGGGACGCCGATGCGAAACCGTTGGACGGTGCCGCACCCGCGCGCAAGGGGACTTTCACTGTATTATAGGAATAGCACACAGCGGCCGCAAGCGGTCGCCTCTTTCATGGTCAACGCCGATTAACCACAGGCCTCAACGGTTCGCATACCGTGACCCAGCTACAGAGGCTCAAACGCGCACGTTTTTTCCTGGGGACGCCCGAATGACCGGTTTCTTTAAGAAGCTTTGGCGCGACAAGCGCGGCAATGCCCTGGTGATCGCGGCGGCAGCCCTGCCCCTCGTGATCGGCTCGGCGGGCCTGGCCAGCGACACCATCCAATGGGCGCTGTGGAAGCGGCAGCTCCAGCGCGCCGCGGATTCGGGCGCGATCGCGGGTGTCTATGCGATCGTCCAGGACGAGGGCTCGCGCGGCAACGTCACGACCGCCGTCGACCGCGACCTCACCCACAACAGCCATATCGGCTATACCACGACGAAGGTGGTCGGGGCGCCGACGTCCGGCTCGTACACCGCCGATCCCTACGCGGTGCAGGTGCAGCTTTCGGTCCAGAAGAAGCTCAGCTTCTCGGGCATGTTCATGAGCTACATCCCGACGATCACGGCGACCGCTACGGCGACCGTGACGCCGTCCGGCAATTATTGCGTGGTCAGCCTCGAGGACACGTCAACGACCGGCATCACCATGACCGGCAATGCGACCGTGAACCTAGGCTGCGGGATGATCACCAACTCGACCTCGATGACGGCCGCGGTGGCGACCGGCTCCTCGGCCGTGACCTCTTCGCCGATCGCGGCGGTGGGCGGTATCGCAGCCAGCAATAACTGGGGTTCCGGCACGATCCTGCAGCCGTTCACCCTGGCCCAGGAGGATCCGTTCAAAAACGTCCCGCCGCCCCCGATGCCGAGCAGCGGCAACTGCCCGCAGTACCGCAAGAACAACCAAAACCAGGGTCCGTGGACGTTCAGCGCGACCGACGCGAACACCAGTGGCCTTCCGGCCGGCTATTATTGCGTCAGCGACATCGACATCAATTCGACCGTCACCTTTCCGAGCGACAGCGTGATCATCATCGACGGCGGGAATTTCAACATCGGCGGTCAGGCGCACGTCAGCTGCACGCGCTGCACCTTCGTGCTCACCAGCCGCGATGCGGCCACCAATCCCGCCGACATCGGCGTTGCCAACATCAACGGCGGCGCGGAGTTGGATCTCGTGGCCAACAACAGCGGGACTTATTCGGGCCTGATCATCTACCAGGATCGACGGGCCATCGACGACGGCAGCGCGAACACGACCAACCTCATCAACGGCAACTCGGATTCGAGCTTCCAGGGCGCGTTCTACTTCCCGAGCCAGAGGACGACGGTCAACGGCACCGCCGGAATGTCCACCGCCTGCGTCAAGCTGGTGGCGCGCCGCGTCGACTTCTCGGGCAATATGAACATCTCGAACACCTGCCCTTCCAACTCCGGCGTTCCGGACTTCACCGGCAAGAAAGTGAGGCTGGTCGAATGATCCGGCTCGTGAAATCACTCGCCCGCGACGACAGCGGAGCCTCGATCATCGAGATGGGGTTGATGCTCCCGATCCTCGCTTCGCTGCTGATCGGGATGATCGACATCAGCCGCGCTTATTCGTCCAAGCTGCAGCTCTCGCAGGCGGCGTACCGCGCCGTCGAGAAGGTGCAGCAGTACAATACGTCTTCGGACACCTACAACACGCTCAAGGCCGAGGCCGGAAGCGCAGCGCGCGCGGCCGGCTTTACCAGCGTGACCGATAATGACGTGACGATCGACTATTGGCTCGAGTGCAACGGCGCCCGGGCGGCGGACTACAATACACCATGCCCCAACGGGCAGGCCTATGCCCGCTGGGTGACGGTGGACGTCACCGCCAAGTTCACGCCGATGTTCGCGTCGCGGCGCTGGCCGGGATCGAACAGCGACGGCACCTACACGCTGCACGGCAAGGCCGGACTGAGGACTCAATGAGCATGTTCAAGCGCCTCCGTCGCGACCAGCAGGGTGCGGCCGTGATCGAATTCGCGATCGCGCTGCCGGTGCTGCTGATCATGATCTACGGAATTTTCCAGGTCGGGCTGATCTTCCAGGCCAATGCCGGCATGCAGCATGCTCTCGGTGAAGGCGCTCGGCTGGCGACGCTTTGCACCCCGAACGGCACGGCCTGCACTTCGCCCAGCGACAGCGCGATCGTCGCCAAGATGAGCGCGAAGAAGTTCGGGATGAACATCGGGACCTTCGGCACGCCGACGGTAACGACCCCGGCGACCAGCGTGTGCACGCACTGCAGGGACCTGACGGTGACCTATACCGTCACGCCCAATTATCTGTTCTTCAACGGGCCGCCCATCACACTGACGCGAAGCAAGCGGGTCTATCTCGCTTACTGACCCGAGTCGAAGTTCGGCTTCCGTTTCTCGAAGAAAGCGGTGATCGCCTCCTTGACCTCGGCCGAGGCGAGCCGCTCGGCGAACTGCCCGCCTTCGAGCTCCATCCGGGCCAAAATCTCGTCGCGCGCGCCGGCGCGAAGCAGGCGCTGGGTCTGGCGGAGCGCCTCGGGAGGCTTGGCGAGCAGCGCGGCGGCGAGCCGGTCCAGCTCCGCGATCAGCCCGCCGGGCGCGCAGCGATGGCTGACGAGCCCGATCTCGAGCGCTTCGTCGACGTCGAACGGCTCGCACAGCAACAAGTAGCGCGCGGCGCGCCGCCGTCCGGCGAGCCGCGGGAAGAGCAAAGAGCTCGCCGCTTCCGGGACCAGCGCGAGATCGACGAATGGCATCGAGAAGCGCGCGCTCTCGTCGGCTACGACGAGGTCGCAATGGAGCAGCATGGTCGTGCCGATGCCGACGCAATTGCCGTGCACCGCCGCGAGGATCGGCGTGTCGCATTGGGCGAGCGCGCGAAGCAGCCGCCACACCGGGATCTCGCCACCGTCGCGCGGGGCCGCGTCGAGGAAATCGGCAAGGTCGTTGCCAGCCGCGAAATCCTGCCCTTCGCCGCGAAGCGTGATCAGCCGGATCGAGGCGTCGCTCGATGCTCCTTCGATTGCGTCGGCCAGGGCCGCGTACATCGCGACGGTAATGGCGTTCCGCCGATCGGGGCGGGCGAGCGTGATCGCCACGACCGCGCCGTTCCTTTCAACCCGGACGTGCTCGCTCATCATGCCTCCCTCGAATCGGATGACGGGACGGGTCCCACCGGCTATGCGAAGCCCATCCACCAAAGCCGGGGCATGCGCAAATCATGAAATTCTTCGCCGACACCGCCGAAATCTCGGAGATCCGCGAACTCGCGGCCGAGGGACTGCTCGACGGGGTCACGACCAACCCCTCGCTGGTGCACAAATCGGGTCGCGACTTCCTCGAGGTGGTCAAGGAAATCGCCGGCCTGGTCGGCGGGCCGGTCTCGGCCGAGGTCGTCGCGCTGGACTATGACGGGATGATGCGGGAGGCCGAGGTGCTGCGGAAGATCGCCGCCAATATCGCGATCAAGGTCCCGCTCACGCCCGACGGGCTCAAGGCGTGCAAGGCGCTGACCTCGGAAGGGACGATGGTCAACGTTACCTTGTGCTTCTCCGCCGCCCAGGCGCTGCTTGCCGCCAAGGCGGGGGCGACGTTCGTCTCGCCCTTCGTCGGTCGCCACGACGATGCCGGTTTTGACGGCATGAGCCTGATCGCCGACATCCGCATGATCTACGACAATTACGACTTCGCGACCGAGATCCTGGTCGCCTCGGTGCGGCACCCGATGCACGTGGTCGAGGCCGCGAAAATCGGCGCCGACGTGATGACGGCGCCGCCCAAGATCATCTGGCAGCTGTTCAAGCACCCGCTGACCGATGCCGGAATCCAGAGCTTCCTCGCCGACTGGCAGAAGACGGGGCAGAAAATCATCTGATTAACCGGCGCGCGGGAAATTGTGGGTTAACGCCCGTCAACCCTCGCGCGTAACGCTTTCCTAACGGGTCACCGCTTAGGGTCGCCTCAGCCTGCACATGTGGACTGCAGGTGGGGCCCACACGCCCCTTGGAACCAAGGAGCCAGACCATGAGCAAGTTTCTGAAGCTGATCAAGAACAGCAAGGGTGCCACCGCGATCGAGTACGGCCTGATCGCCGCGCTGATCGCCGTTGCGGCCATCGCCGCGATGCAGGGCATCGGCAACAAGCTCGGCACGACGTTCAACAACGTTTCGGCCAAGCTCTAAGCGTTCGTCGCTTAGTCAGGGAACGGCGGTGCCGGAAGGCGCCGCCGTTTTCTTTTTGTCGAAGCAAATCAGTTGCCTGCACCCGTTGAGTAGGTTTTTAACCGCTCCGGGCGTATCCTGCGCCGCGATGGCGACGGTCATTCCCTTCGAAGAGCGCGCGGTCGCGCATCTGAGGCAGCGCCTCGGCGCGGTCGAGGAAGCGAACGAGGACCTCATCGCCTTCGCCCGCGGCCATTCGGGCGCCGTGTCCTCGATCCATTCCGCCGTGATCGCGGCAATGGAAGCGGACGGGGTCGACGGCCTGCTCCATGTCGTCACCCAGGAGTGGCCGCTGATCCTCGGAATCGACGCCGCGGCCCTGGCCCTGATCGTCGGCGACAAGGGCTTCCGCGCCGACGGCAACGGCGTCCAGCCCGTCGAGCCGCAGATCCTCGACCGGGCGATCCAGGCCGTGGACGGGGTCGAGATGCGCACCGCCACGCGCGGCCATCCCCTATTCGGCCCGGCGTCCGGGTTGATTCGCGCAGAGGCATTGGTGCGGATCGATTGCGAGCCGCCCTTGCCCCGCGGCCTGCTGGTCCTCGGCCAACGCGCCGAGCTCAGCCTCGACGCCCGTCACGGCTCGGAATTGCTGATGTTCCTTGGGCGCAGCCTTGCCGCTATCATCCGCCGGTGGCTGATCGACCCGAAGCCGAGCCTCTGAGCCATCCCGTCGGCGCGCTCGTCGCGCGCTGGGCCGGCCATCTGCAGCACGATCGCCGGCGCTCGCCGCATACCGTCCGCGCTTATGTCGCCACCGCGCATCGCTTCATCCATTTCCTCGGCCGGCATCGCGGCGAAGCCGTCGCGC
>DATEEM010000085.1:0-106023 GCA_035281125.1 Sphingomicrobium sp.
CGGATCGCCGCTTCCACCTGGACGCGGACGAACTGCTTGTAGTCATCGACGTCGAACAATGCCTGGGCCGTGTCGACCACCCGCCACACGATCTGCGCTGCCATCTCGATCGGATTGCCGCGCAGGTCGTTGACCTTGATCTTCTCGGAAATGAAGTTGTTGGCGCGAACCGACACCTTCTTCTTGCCCATCCACGGCCAGGTCCAGCGGAGCCCGGTCGTGCGGTCGGTGCCGCGATAGTCGCCGAACAGGGTGATGGCGACGGCCTGATTGGGCTGGAGCATGTAGAAGCCGGGCATCACCAGAACGAACACCAAGGTCGCAACGACCAGCAGCGCGATCTCGAGCGCGCCCACACCGCCGTCGGGCAGCGTGCTGATCGCATAAATGTCGACGAGGATCGCGGCGACCAGCAGGCCGAGCAGTGCGTAGCCGCTGAAGGTCGCGGCCGGCCGCTCGCTTGTCGCCGTGAGCGCAATGACTTTGTCTTTCGCCACTTCTGCCTCCCTTTAAGTGATATCACATTTATATCTATGATCATCACGCGTCAACTGGCATCGGATGGCTTGCGCGGCTAAGCCGCCCGCATGACCCGGGACTGGCGGCTGGTGATCCATGGCGGTGCGGGCGCAATGCGCCCCAAGACCGGCGACCCGGACCATGAGCAGAGTGCCCGCTGCGGCTTGCGCGAGGCGCTCGATGCCGGGGCAGCGATACTCCAGGGCAACGGCGCGGCACTCGACGCGGTCGAAGCCAGCATCCGAATCCTCGAGGACGATCCCTGCTTCAACGCCGGCCGCGGCAGCGCGCTGACGAGCGAAGGCACGGTCGAGCTCGACGCGGCGGTCATGAACGGGCCCGACCGGCGCGCGGGCGCGGTCGCGGGCCTCAAGACGACGCGCGCCCCAGTGAGCCTCGCCCGGCGGCTGATGGAGCAAGGCCCGCACGTCTTCCTCTACGGCCGCGGCGCCGACCAGTTCGCGCGCGACGCAGGTCTCGAGCAGGTCGACAACGCCTGGTTCGTGACCGACGAGCGGCGCCGCCAGCTCGACGAGCTCATGGCCCAGGGCGGGTTCGATGCCGACGTGAAATATGGGACTGTCGGGGCGGTCGCGCTCGATTCGAGCGGGCATGTGGCGGCGGCGACGTCGACCGGCGGCCTGACCGCGAAGCGCTGGGGGCGGATCGGCGACTCGCCGCTGATCGGCGCTGGCACTTATGCCGACGACCGGTCCGCCGCGGTCTCGGCTACGGGTTCGGGCGAATATTTCATCCGCGCGGTCGCCGCGCACCAGCTCGCCGAGCGGATCCGGCTCGGCGGCGATTCGCTGCAGGCCGCGCTCGATGCCGTGCTGGCCGACATCCGCGAGCTTGGCGGAACCGGGGGCCTCATCGCCGTCGCGCGAACCGGTGAGGCCGCGTGGGGGTTCACCACCCGGGCAATGTACCGCGGGATGGCGAGCCCCGCGGGGCGCAAGGTCGCGATCTACGCCGACGAGGAGCCGCGGTAGGGCAGCGCCTGAGCGAGCCAGGCGATTTCGCCGGCGACGGCCGCGCGTTCCCCTTCGAGGAAATCGGCGACGGCGGCCCTAAAGCTTCGGTTCGGAATGAAGTGCGCAGAGCGGGAGACGACGGGCTCGTAGCCGCGGGCGATCTTGTGCTCGCCCTGGGCGCCCGCCTGGATCGACGACAGGCCGTGGTCGATGGCCCATTCGATCGCCTGATAGTAGCAGAGCTCGAAGTGGAGGAACGGGACCTCTTCGGTGCAGCCCCAATAGCGGCCGTAGAGCGCGTCGGGACCGACGACGTTGAGCGCGCCGGCAATCGGCCGGCCGGCGCGATCCGCCAGGAACAGCAACAAGCTGTCCCCCATCCGCTCGGCGGCGAGGTCGAAGAATTCGCGCTTGAGATAGGGCCGGCCCCACTTCCGCGAGCCGGTATCCTGGTAGAAGGCCCACATTGCGTCCCAGTCAGCGGGCGCGATATCGGCGCCGCGCAGCGAGCGGAACTCCAGGCCGTCGCGCGCCGCTGCGCGTTCGCGGCGAATCGCCTTGCGTTTCGCGCTGCGGAGCGCGGCGAGGAAATCATCGAACCCGGCATAGCCGCGGTTGAACCAATGATATTGAATGCCGTGGCGAATCAGCCAGTTGCGGCGCTCCGCCTCGACCGCTCCCGCCTCGTCTATGAAGGTGATGTGCGCCGAGGACATGGCGTTCTGGACGGTCACTGCCTCAATGGCCGCGAGCAAATGCTGGGCCCGCATGCCGAGCAGCCGCGGGCCCGGGACCGGGGTGAAGGGGATAGCGACCTGGAGCTTGGGATAATATTCGCCGCCGGCCCGCTGCCACGCGTCCGCCCAGCCGTGGTCGAACACATATTCGCCCTGGCTATGGGTCTTGAGATAGGCGGGCGCAGCGGCCAGCAGCCGCGAGGCGTCGTCCTCGACCAGGATCGGGGCGGGCGTCCAGCCGGTGCCGGGACCGACGCTGCCCGATTCCTCGAGCGCGGACAGGAAGCCATGGCGCACGAAGGGATGATCGCCGGCGAGCCGATCCCAGGCCTGGGCATTGAGGCCCGAAACCCCGGACGCGATCTTGGCGGCGAATTCAGATTCGCGGTCGGCCATCGCTTTCCCAGATGAGCGCGTCGGCCTGAACCTCGGCTTGCCTGCGCTCCTCGCCGCTGCGGACGGTCCAGGCATAGACCGGTATGCGCCGACGGATTCGCGCGACCCATGGCTTATCCAGCGCCTTTCGGTCGACCGCGGCGAATTGCGGGTCGGCGAGCCATAAGGCGAGCCGCCGGCGCCACGGCGCAAGCGCGTCACGCACGACCAGCCCGCGGCGAACGTCGGGCAGATTGGTCTTGAGCAGGCGGGCAATCCGCGGATCGAAGCTCATCACGCCGAACGGCCCGGTGTAGCCGCGAAGCGCAGCGCGGAGCGCAGGGATCCACCGCCAGAAATCGTCAGCGACCTTCACTTCGAGGAGGAGAGGAACCCGGCCGCCGACCATCGCGAGGAGACTTTCGAGCGTCGGGATCGGATGCCCGCCGATCCTGAGCCGACCGAGGTCGGCCGAAGTAGATCGACCGATTCTCATCGGGCTTGCGCACAGCCGCCAGGCATCCGCGTCATGGAAGACGAGGATCCGGTCGTCTGCGGTCAGCCGGAGGTCGCATTCGATGCCGGCTCCCAATTCGAGCGCCGCGGCAAAGGCGAGGAGGCTGTTCTCGGGAAAATCCTGGCCGCGGTGCAGGCCGCGGTGGGCGAAGCCGGCGGGGCCGGGCGAAAGAGGATCAGGGCCGGACGGCGACGAACGCATCCACTTCGACGGCGACGCCGAGCGGCAGGACGGCGACCCCGACCGCGCTGCGCGCATGCCGGCCAGCCTCGCCGAACACTTCCTGCATCAGCTCCGACGCGCCGTTGGCGACCCTGGGCTGGTCGGTGAAGGAAGGCGCGCTGTTGACAAACACGCCGAGCTTCACGACCCGCTCGACCCGGTCGAGCGAGCCCAAAGCCGCCTTCATCTGCGCGAGCAGCATGATCCCGCACCGACGGGCGGCGGCGATGCCGCCATCGACGTCGACATCCTCGCCGAGCCGGCCTTTGATCAGGCTGCCATCCTCGGCGAAGCTGATCTGGCCCGAGATGTGGAGAAGGCCGCCCTGCTCGACCGCCGGCACGTAGGCGGCGACGGGCGCGGCGGGCTCGGGAAGGACGATGCCCAGTTCGGCGAGGCGCTGGTCGATGCTCATGCGGGCGCCCAAGCACCCGGGCGCCGTGGAATCAACCCTCGCGGTGCACGGCGAAGCCGGCCCAGCTCTGGTTGACCGGCATCAGCTCAATCGAATTGACATTGAGGTGCGCCGGGAGGTTGGCGATCCACCAGATGGTTTCGGCAATGTCCTGCGCCGTCATCGGCCGGACTCCGGCATAGAGCCTGTCCGACGCATCCTTGTCGCCGCCAGTGCGGACGATCGTGAACTCGGTCTCGGCCATTCCCGGCTCGATCGCGGTCACTCGAACGCCGGTGCCGTGCAGGTCGCACCGCAAGTCGAGAGAAAATTGATTCACGAAGGCTTTGGTGCCGGCATAGACCGCCCCGCCCCTGTACGGATAGGTCCCGGCGACCGAACCGAGGTTGATGATCGCCCCCTTGCGCTCGATTAGTCCGGGGAGGAGCGCGCGAGTCAGCGCGACGAGGCCGGTGACATTCGTCTCGATCACCTGGTCGATCCGCTCCCAGTCCGTGTCCGGCAACGGGTCGGTCGGCGGCGCGAGGCCGGCATTGTTGAGCAGCAGGTCGATATCGCCCCACGGCGGGTTGAGCCTGGCCAGGTCCTCGAGAGCGGCGCGGTCGCGCATGTCGATCTCGAGTCCGAGGAATGCTTCGCCAAGCTCATCCTGGAGCGTGCGCAGGCGGTCGCCGCGACGCCCGGTGCCGATCGCGCGCCAGCCGCCAGCGACGAACCTGCGCGCCGCCGCCGCGCCGAACCCGGCGGTCGCGCCGGTAATGAGAATCGTCTTGGTCATTCCGGCTCCCTGCCCAATTCGAGCCTCCGCCGCGCACCGACGAGCGCTTCGGGAGTCACGCCGATCTGCTCCGAAACGGACAGGAGGTCGGGCTCGTGAGCCTCGAGAAAGCCGATGAGCGCGGTCAGCAGGCCCGCGTCGTCCGCCGTTTGCCGAAGTTGGTCTGTCCCGATTCCGGTCAGGTCCAGGAACCGCCGGGCGCGTCGTTCGTCGGCCAGTGTCGCCGCCAATGCTGTTAGCGCAAGGGCGTGCGCGTCGGTTGGAGTCTCGGGGTTCATGCCCTAGGCTCTATAAGGTCGGGTCGGAACGAGGAAAGCGGATTGGCGAAAATCCTGATCGTCGAGGACAATGCGCTGAACGTGAAGCTGTTCTGCGACCTGCTCGCGGCGCATGGCCACGAGCCGCAGGCCGTGACCGACAGCCGCCAGGCGCTCGACGCCGCGCATGACTTCTCGCCGGACCTGGTGATTACCGACATCCAGCTGCCGCATGTCACCGGGCTCGACCTCATCCGCATGATGCGGGAGGACGAGCGCCTGTCCGAAGTGCCGATCATGGCCGTGACCGCCTATGCCGCGCGCGGCGACGAGGAACGGATCCGCGCCGCCGGGGCCCAGGCCTATGTGTCGAAACCGATTTCGGTGATGCGGTTCGCGGAGACGGTCGACCGCCTGCTGGAGACCGGCGGCGATGCGCCGGCGCCGGAAAGCTCGAAGACCGAGCCTATTTGATCTTCGCTTCCTTGAACTCGACGTGCTTGCGCGCCTTCGGGTCGTACTTCTTGAAGCTGAGCTTCTCGGTCTGCGTGCGCGGGTTCTTCTTGGTCACATAATAGAAGCCCGTGTCCGCGGTGCTGACAAGCTTGATCTTGACCGTTGCCGGCTTGGCCATCGCGAATTCCCGAATGCAAAAGATAAAGGCGGCCAGCGCCGCCCAAAGTCGCCGCGCCAATGCCGCAGCGGACCGATTCTGTCAACCGACGCCAGGTCGTAACGGGGCCTTAACCAAATTCGGCGAGCCTGCGTGACGACGACGCAGGAGACAGGCGATGGCGACCGATCCGCTGGCCCATGTGAGGACCCAGGTCGCCTCACGCGTCGCCGAAATCCGCAACGCCGGCCCGCGCCTTTCGCCGCTGGCGCTGCACGCGCGGATGGACGCGATCCGCCAGCTTGCCGCCGATCACGGCCTCGCCGCGCTCGAAAGCCTTGCCCGCCGCACCGCCCAGCTCGCGCTCCTGCCCGGACATCGGGTGGCGGCGCAGTCGTGCCTCGAGCATGTCGACGAAGCCTTCGAGTGCCATTCGGACGACGAACGCACCGCCATCCTCGCGGCGGTGGCCGTCAGGCTGCGCTGACTTTCGACACCGTTGCGCCGTTGATGCATTGAAGGCGCGATGCGCGCCTTTTCGCAGCTCCTCGACGACCTCGTCTACACGCGCTCGCGCAACACCAAGTTGCAGCTGATCGGCACCTATCTCAAGGAAACGCCGGACCCGGATCGCGGCTACGCGCTCGCGGCGCTGACCGGGACACTCGACATCCCGCACGTCAAGCCGGCCGCGATCCGCGGGCTGGTCGAGGAGCGGATCGACCCGGTGCTGTTCTACATGAGCCGCGACTATGTCGGCGACACGTCGGAGACGGTGTCGCTGCTGTGGCCAGCGCCGCCGGGCGAGCCGCCGGACGTGGACGACGCCACGATCGGCATCAGCGAGGCGATCGGGCGGCTGCGCTCGGCCTCGAAGCTCGATGCGCCGCGGGTGCTGGCGGACATGCTCGACCATCTCGACGCGTCGGGGCGGTTCGCGCTGCTCAAGCTCGCGCTCGGCGAGCTCCGCGTCGGCATCAATGCCCGCCTCGCCAAGCAGGCGCTGGCCGAGGCCTTCGGGCTCGAGCTCGATGCGGTCGAGGAGGTGTGGCACGGGCTGACGCCGCCGTTCGCCGAGCTGTTCGACTGGGCCGAGGGCCGCGCTGGGCAGCCGACCGTCCGCGATGTCCCGGTGTTCCGCCCGTTCATGCTCGCCCACCCACTCGAAGACGCGACCTTGTCGCTCGACGAATATGCGGCCGAGTGGAAGTGGGACGGGATTCGCGTCCAGCTGGTCCACGCCGGCGGCGAGACCCGGCTCTACAGTCGGACGGGCGACGACATTTCGGGCGGCTTCCCCGACGTCGCGGAAGCGTTCCGGACCAAGGGTGTTCTAGACGGCGAGCTTCTGGTGCGCGGGGCCGACCAGGGGGTTGCGAACGTGCATGGCGGCGCGGCGGCGAGCTTCAACGCGCTGCAGCAAAGGCTCGGTCGCAAGAATGTCAGCCAAAAGATGCTCGGCGCCTATCCAGCGTTCGTCCGGCTTTACGACATATTGTTCGAAGGAGACGAGGACCGGCGCGAGCTGCCATGGAGCGAGCGCCGCAAGCGTCTCGAGGAGTTCGCGGCGAACCTCGAACCGGATCGCTTCGACGTGTCACAGCTGATCGACGTGGAATCGTTCGAGGAGCTCGAGGCGCTGCGCGCCAACGCCCGCGACGCAAGCATCGAGGGCATCATGCTGAAGCGCCGCGACAGCCCCTATGTCGCCGGCCGCCGCGCCGGCCTGTGGTACAAGTGGAAACGCGATCCGCTCACTGCCGACTGCGTCCTGATGTACGCCCAGCGCGGCTCAGGGAAACGATCGAGCTATTACAGCGATTACACGTTCGGCTGCTGGGCCGACGACGGCCAGATGTTGCCGGTCGGCAAGGCCTATTTCGGCTTCACCGACGAGGAGCTGAAATGGCTCGACCGATGGATCCGCGGCAACACGATCGAGCGGTTCGGGCCTGTGCGCGAAGTCGAGAAGAGCCTGGTGCTCGAAGTGGCGTTCGACTCGATCCACCGCAGCAGCCGGCACAAGTCCGGCCTTGCCATGCGCTTCCCGCGAATCAGCCGGATCCGCACCGACAAGCCGGCGGCGGAGGCCGACCGGCTCGCGACGCTCGCCGCAATGGTCACGTGAGAGCAGTGATCTCCCACGCTCCGTCAGTGAACCGGGCGGCTTTGCCGAGGCGCGATGATTCGATCGGCTTGGCGACGACGAAATCCTTCGTCGCTTCGTAGGTTTCGCG
The DNA here is from genome assembly GCA_035281125.1 of Sphingomicrobium sp. Classification (GTDB taxonomy): domain Bacteria; phylum Pseudomonadota; class Alphaproteobacteria; order Sphingomonadales; family Sphingomonadaceae; genus Sphingomicrobium. Next base: position 7,645 of record DATEEM010000085.1, read on the forward strand.
GTCCGCAATGATGATCGTGCGATCACGCTCGGCGGCCTCGCACAGAGCCGCCGCGACGGAAATAGGATAGCCGATCACGGTCAAGCTTTGCAGCTGCGAATGGCCGAGGCTGGCGCGCAGCAATGGTCCGGTGGCAATGCCGGCACGATGCTGAATCGCTGCGAATTGCGGGCTGAGCGCGGTCCAATATTCTTTGATGTCGGCGAATGCCCGGTTCATCTCCACGGCTGCACGGACCGCCTGAAGCTCATGGTCAGGCTGGGGGCGCGGGACATTGAACCGGAGCAGGGCGCCGTCGCCCATGTAATTGTCGAGAGTAGCGCCGGCCCGGAACGCAGCCTCGCAAACCTGCTCGAAATATTCGTTCAGAAGCTGCAGCGCGAAGCTCGACGATAGCTCTTGAAACAGCAGCGACGAGCTGGACAAATCGAAATAGACGACGGAGCCCTCGACCGCCTTGCTTTCGTCACCAAGGCCAAGCGCACGCAAGGAATCGGGGCTCCGGGCGACCGCCGCGACGCCCTCTGCGATCGGTTTGGACAATGCCGCAACGCGCGCGACATCTGCCTCACTGAATCCAACCTCGCCCTCTTTGCTGAGCAGTTGCAGGACGCCGACGACTTCGTCTCCTTGCTTGAGCGCGATGTTGAGGGTCGTCGACGGCCGGTAGTTCGACAATTTTTCGGCTGTCTTGAAATGCTCCGCGCTCTTCGCGGCGTTCGACACGGCGAAGCTATCGCCTTTCGTGAAGGCGCGCCCGGCGAGACTCTTCAGCGGGATGATCTTCGCCCGAAGCGCTGCCGTCTGGGGGCTGAAAGGTTCCAGCGACAAGAAGGCGAGGCCGTGAACCTCACCCCGTTGGCTCCGGACGGGCACGTAGATCGAACCGCCGCTGGCGTCGGTCGCGGCCATGATAGAGCGCAAGGCGGCGTCGAGCTCGGTCTTTTGGTGAAGCGCGGCATTGCCCGCACGGCCCGCGACGGAAATTTGCTCGAGCAATTGGTCGCGTCGCGCCTCGAGTTCTTGGACCTTGCGTGCGAGATCGCGGTTTTCGGCCACGATCCGGCCGCGCTCGGTCTCTTCTTGGACCTTGGTCCAGCGATGCGTCACGGCTGCGACCACGCCAAGGATGGCGAGGACGCCACTGATAATCCCGACCCAACTTTCGATTCCCGCCATGCGGTGCCCCCTGGCGCTACCGCCTTCGAATCGGTTGCTTCGGGCTAGGTAAGAGGAAAATCCTGCGAGAGCCATGGACAAGCGGCTTCGGCGTACTCGCCGCCTCCGCGCGACAGACACGCGACAGACTTGAAGCCGCCGCGGACCGCGCTACGACTCACCCCTCCCGGAGGTCGAGAGGGGGCTTTCGATATGCTGAAATTCTTGCTGGCCGCGGCCGCGACCATTGGTGTGAGCGCCGCTCAAGCCGAAACCTATGCGATTCAGGCCGGCCGCCTGATCGTCGACGCGGCCCAGCCGACGCGCGGCCCATCGACCGTAATCGTGGAGAACGGCCGCATCAGCCGCATCGACAACGGCTTTACCGCGCCGGACGGGGCGATCGTGGTCGACCAGCGAAGCCGAACGGTGATCCCCGGGCTGATCGACGCGCACGTCCATCTGACCAACGATCCGGGCACGCCCTTCTGGCGCGAGGCGGTCGACTCCAACGAGCTGGCCGCGGTGATCGGCGTCAAGAACGCGCTGCTGACCGTTCGCGCGGGGTTCACGACGGTGCGTGATCTCGGCGCTCCCGGCCATTCGAGCTTCTCGCTGCGCGACGCCATACGCGACGGGGTCGTACCCGGACCGCGGATAATCGCGTCCGGCGGCGCGCTGTCGATCGTAGGCGGGCACGGCGACATCAGCGGCTTCCGGCCAGAAGTCAACGAAGCGCTCGATCCCGGCGGTACCTGCACCGGCGAGGACCAGTGCTCGGCTCGGGTCCGCGAGTGGGCCAAGCGCGGGTCGGACGTGATCAAGATCACCTCGACCGGCGGGGTGCTGAGCCAGCAGGGTCGCGGGCTGGAAGGCCATTTCCACCCGGCCGAAATCCGCGCGATCGCGAGCACGGCGCACCGCCTCGGCCTGAAGGTCGCCGCCCACGCCCATGGCGCGCGCGGGATCGAAGACGCGGCGCGGGCCGGCGTCGATTCGATTGATCACGGCACGTTCGCCGACGGCCCGGCGCTGCAGGCGATGAAGGCCAATGGCGTGTGGCTGGTCCCGACGCTGATGGCGCTCGAGGGTGTCCGCGCCCGTCTTGGCAGGAACATCTATACGCCGGTCGTCGAGGTGAAGGCGCGCGAGGCGATGGCGCAGTGGGGCAAGGCCCTTGCCGCGGCCAAGCGCGCCGGCGTCAAGATCGCCTTCGGTACCGATGCCGGCGTATTCGAGCATGGCCGCAATGGCGAGGAAGCCGAGCTGATGGTTCGGCTCGGCGGAATGACCCCGCGCGAAGTGCTGGTGTCGGCGACGACCGGCGCCGCCGAGCTGCTGGGCATCGCCAGCGAGGTCGGGACGCTGGAGCCGGGCAAAAGCGCCGACCTGGTGGCGGTCGACGGCGATCCGTCGAGCGACCCCAAGGCGCTCACTCGTATCGGCTACGTAATGACCCGAGGCAAGCCGGTCCCGATGCAATGAAAAGAGCCGGCGGGAACGTGAAATTCCCGCCGGCTCCATCGCCCCCTTGGAAGAGGGGCTAGGTGATCGGCTGCAGGTTCACCGCCGCATATTTGCCGCGCCGGTCGACCTCGATCTCGAATTCCAGACGGTCGCCCTCGTTGAGGGTCGGGATCCCGGCGCGCTCAACCGCGGAAATGTGGACGAACGCATCGGGCTGGCCGTCATCGCGCTGGATGAAGCCGAAGCCCTTCATGGCATTGAAGAACTTGACCGTGCCGCTGGCCTTCTCGCCGGTCAGTTGCCGCTGCGGGCTGCGCTCGGCGCGCTCGACCGGCATCGGGTCTCCGTCGATCCGCAGGTTCGTCGCGGAAATGCGTCCGCCCCGGTCGACCAAAGTGAATTCGAGCGGTTGCCCGTCGGCGAGATCGGTCAGGCCGGCCTGCTCGACCGCGGAGATATGGACGAACACGTCGTCGCCTCCATCATCGCGGACGATGAAGCCAAAACCCTTTTGCGGATTGAAGAACTTTACGACGCCCTTGCCTTCGCCGACGACCTGAGGAGGCATTCCGCCACCGCCGCCGCCACGGAACCCACCGCCGCCACCGCCGCCGCGGAACCCGCCGCCGCCACCGCCACCGCCGTAGCCGCCGCCACCGCGGTCACCGAAGCCACCGCCGCCGCCATAGCCGCCGCGTCCGCCGCCGCCGTAGCCGCCGCGCTCCTGATACGCGAATTCGCCGTGTTGCTGATCGCCGCCGAAGAAATCGTCGCGCTTGTCGCGTCCGCGTCCGCCGCGGTCGCCTTTACGCCCTTTGTCGAAACCCATGCCCGTCCAAACTTCTCTGTGCCCCATCAACATTTGAACCAACGCGCTGGGCCCGAGGCGCAACCGGTCGGTGCGCTTCCCACACACGCACCGTGCGCGGCCTTACAGGAAAAATATGGGCCGCTCTAGTGATTCCGTCGCGGCGGGCTGGCGCCCCCGCCCGCGGACGGACTAAAGTGGGATTTGAACCGACTTGAGGATTTTGAATGGCGATCCATTTTCACGAGGAAGACCTGCCCGGGGACGTTCGCTTCGCCAACGGCCCGATTGCGGTCGACACCGAGGCGATGGGCCTGATTCCGGGACGGGACCGGCTGTGCCTGGTCCAGCTCGCCGACGGCAAGGGCGATGAGCATCTCGTCCGTTTCCGGCGCGGCAGCGACTATTCGGCGCCCAACCTCAAGGCGGTCCTGGGCGACTCCCAACGGCTCAAGCTCTACCATTTCGCGCGGTTCGACGTCGGCATCCTGCAGGCCTATCTCGGGATCATGGCCGCGCCGCTTTATTGCACGCGGACCGCTTCGCGCCTGGTTCGTACCTATACCGATCGCCACGGCCTGAAGGACCTCGTGAAGGAGCTCCTCAACATCGAGCTCAGCAAGCAGCAGCAGACGAGTGACTGGGGCGCCGAAGAGATCAGCGACGCCCAGCGCGACTATGCCGCGAGCGACGTCCGTTACCTTCACGCGCTGAAGGAGAAGCTCGACGAGCGGCTCGCGCGCGAGGACCGCGCCGCGCTCGCCCAGGCATGCTTCGACTTCCTTCCGGCGCGCGCCCTGCTCGACATCGCCGGCTGGGCGGAGCAGGACATTTTCGCCCATGACGGCTAGGCTTCGCAATGTCTGAGGCCGCTGTTCGCGAGCGCCAGGACAAGCAGCGCTGGGCGGTCCCCGGAAGCGCCCACGACACGATCGTACGCTGGTCGAAGGTCGCGCTGCCAAGCGCGGTCGGGGCGCTGATCGCGGTGCTCGCCTTCGCCCCGCTCAGCAAGCAGGACGACGTCAGCTTCATCCTCGACAAGAAGAAGGTGGAAAATGCGCCGGAACGGATGCGGGTCGAGACGGCGCGCTACGTCGGCGCCGACGACAAAGGCCAGAAATTCGAAATCACGGCGAATCGCGCGATCCAACGCACGTCGGACGTGCCGATCGTCGACATCCAAGGACTGTTTGCCCGGCTGTTCCTCAGCAACGGACCGTTGGTGATGGCGGCCAATCAAGGCCGCTACGACCTCGATACCCAGCAGGTCGTGGTCGACGGCCCGGTGCGCGTGGTCGGGCCCGACGGCTACCGGCTCGAAACCCGCGACGTGAAGGTCGACCTCAAGCAACGGCAGCTTGCGAGCTCGGGCCCGGTCGCCGGCCAGATGCGTCTCGGCCGGTTCCAGGCCGGCCGGCTGCGCGCCGACCTCGGCGAGCGCAAAGTGGTCCTCGATGGCGGCGCGCGCTTGAAAATCGTCCAGGGGGCCGTCAGATGATGGTGATGCGGTCTTTCGGCATGATCCTTGCCTTGCCTGCGGCTGGCACGCTGCTTGGAATCGCGGCCACGGCTGCGCTTGCCCAGCAGAGGCAGGACCCGGTGTCCGCGCTGAAGGGCCACAACAGCAACGCTCCGGTCGACGTCAGCGCTGACCGGATCGAGGTCCAGGATCGCGCCGACCGGGCGATGTTTTCGGGCAACGTTCACGTGAGGCAGGATGCGCTGACGCTCGATACGGAGCGTCTGACGGTCGCTTATTCCAGTGGTGACGGAGTCCAGATCCGCCGTCTCGACGCCGCCGGAGGCGTCGTGGTGCGCAGCCCGTCCGAAACCGCGAGGGGCGACTTCGGAATCTACGACCTCGACCGCAAGCTGATCACGCTGATCGGGTCGGTCCAGCTCAATCGCGGCGACAACCGGGTCAACGGATCGCGGCTGGTGATCGATCTCGATTCCGGCCGCGCAGTGATCGACGGCGGACCGCCGGGGGTGAACCAGAGCGGCGGCCGCGTCACCGGCCACTTCACGGTGCCGCAGCGCAAGAAGCCATAGGCGGAATGAACGAAGCCGCGACCTTCGTCCGTCCGGCGGCGCCAGGGCAACAGGCGATCGGCGGACTCGAGGTGCGCTCTATCGCCAAGGCCTACGACCGGCGCGCCGTCCTCCACGACGTTTCGCTCGACGTCCATCGCGGGGAAGTCGTCGGCCTGCTCGGGCCCAACGGCGCCGGCAAGACGACCTGCTTTTATTCGGTCATGGGGCTGGTGAGGCCCGACAGCGGTCGCATCTTCCTGGATGGCGACGACATCACCGAGCTGCCGATGTACCGGCGGGCGATCCTCGGCCTCGGCTATTTGCCGCAGGAGACCTCGATCTTCCGCGGGCTTTCGGTCGAGCAGAACATCCTTGCCGTGCTCGAAGTGTCGGAGCCGGACAAGCAGGCGCGGCGGGAACGGCTCGAACAGCTGCTCGGCGAATTTGGCCTGACCGCGCTTCGCGATGCCCCGGCGATGGCGCTCTCGGGCGGCGAGCGGCGGCGCTGCGAGATCGCCCGGGCGCTCGCCGCGGAGCCGTCGATCATGCTGCTCGACGAGCCGTTCGCGGGGATCGACCCGATTTCGATCGCGGACATCCGCGAGTTGGTGCGCGAATTGAAGAAGCGCGACATCGGGGTGCTCATCACCGACCACAATGTCCGCGAGACTCTCGATATCGTCGACCGCGCCTGCATCATCTACGACGGGCAGGTCTTGTTCCAGGGTACTCCCGAAGCGTTGGTCGCCGACCAGGAGGTCCGGCGCCTCTACCTCGGCGAGAGCTTCGCGCTGTAGCGGGTCCCAATAGTGGGACTCGGCCCCTCCCTAGGCATCCGCCAGTCGCAGCAGCTCGTGCTGACGCCCCGGCTGACGCAGGCGATCAAGCTGCTTCAGCTGAGCAACCTCGAGCTCGAGGCCTACATCGCAGAGGAATTGTCCAAGAACCCGCTGCTCGAGGCGCGGACCGACGAGCCGGGCGAGCAGTCGACGGACGATTTCACGGCCGATGAAATTGGCGAAGAAGCGCCCGACGACCCGGGCGCCGATGATCTCATCACCGGGACCGCCGAGGACGACCGCCCGCTCGACGTCGACTGGACGGCTGAGGCGCTCGAAACCGACAGCTACGCCGACGTCGTCACAGGTGGCGGTGCCGGGGATGAGGCGTTCGACTTCGACAGGCTCGAATATTCGGCCGGTTCGCTTGCCGAGCATCTTCTCGACCAGCTGCACGGGGCGCCGGGGCAGGAAGGCGAGCTTGCGCGGATGCTCGCCGAGACGCTCGACGACACCGGCTATCTGACCGTGCCTCTCGCGGACATCGCAAGTTCGGCCGGCGCGGACGTCGCACTCGTCGAACGCGCGCTGCGACTCGTCCAGGATCTCGACCCCCCCGGCGTCGGCGCGCGTTCGCTTGCCGAATGCCTCGCCCTGCAGGCCAAGGCGGCGGATCGCTACGATCCGGCGATGGCGAGGCTGATCGACAATCTCGATCTGCTGTCGAAGGGCCGCACCCAGGACCTCAAGCGCATCTGCGGGGTCGACGACGAGGACCTAGCCGACATGATCCGCGAGCTTCGCGCCTACGACCCGAAGCCTGGCTGCCAGATCGCCGGAGGCGCGGGCGACGCCGTCACCCCGGACGTGTTCGTCGCGCGGACCCGCCGCGGCTATTCGGTCGAGCTCAACCAGGCGACTCTGCCGCGGGTGCTGGTCAACCGGCGCTACTATCAAGAGCTGCGAAGCGGTCCCCAGGACAAGGCGTCGCGCGCGTGGCTCAGCGAATGCCTGCAGAGCGCCAACTGGCTGGTGAAAGCGCTCGATCAGCGCGCGCGGACCATCGTCAAGGTCGTGTCCGAAATCGTCCGGCGCCAGCAGGGCTTTTTCGAGCGGGGAGTCGCGGCGATGAAGCCGCTGACCCTCCGCGAGGTGGCCGAGGCGATCGAAATGCACGAATCGACGGTCAGCCGCGTGACCTCGAACAAATATCTGCTGTGCGACCGCGGTTTGTTCGAATTCAAATATTTCTTCGGATCGGGGGTCGCTTCGGCCGAAGGCGACGGCGCCGCGGCCGAAGCCGTGAAGGCAGCCATCCGGGAACTGATCGAGGCCGAGACCGAGATTCTGAGCGACGACGCGATCGCCGGGCTGCTGAAGCAGCGCGGAATGGACGTCGCCCGCCGAACGGTGGTCAAATATCGCGAGGCAATGGGGATCGGCTCGTCGATCCAGCGCCGACGACTCCGAAAGATCGCCGGCTAGCCATCTTGCCGGCGGGCAGCGTGAAGACGTGCCCAGATCGGCAGATGGTCGGACGCGCGGCGCGCTGCCACGCTGGAATGCACGCCCGCGGCCTCGATGCTGAGGTCCTTGTGGACGATGATCCGGTCGAGCGCCGCAACGGGCCGCCGCGCATGGAAGCTCGGCCCGGTCGGCGCGAGGTGGAAGTCGGGCTCAAGGTCCTTGAGGCAGCCGGTGACGGTCCGCCACTCATTGGTGTCGCCCATCAGGATGGTTGGCATCTTTTGCGGTCGGGCGGCAATCGCCTCGACGATCGACCGAACCTGCCGCTTGCGCCACAGGCCGGAGAGGTCGAGGTGCATGCCGACGACGCGCAGCGGCTGGTCGCCAATGAGCAGTTCGGCCATCACCGCGCCGCGCGGTTCGAGCGTCGGGAGGTCGAGCGCGGCGCAATCGAGAACGCCGATGTGCGGCTTCACCAGGATCGCATTGCCGTGCCAGCCGATGTTGCGCGTATCCACCTTGAGCAGGCGGTCGGCATGCTTGCGGGCCTTTTCGAACGCGCGCTTGTGGCGAACGCCGAGATGCACCGGCTTGTAATGGCTGTGGCTGTCGATCAGTTCGTGCGGCACGGCCGAGCCCCGCCCGCCGAAGCGCTTGTCGGCTTCCTGCAGAGCGACAATGTCGGCGTCGATCTCGTGCAGCACCTCCAGCACGCGGTGCGGGTCGCGGCGGCGATCGGTGCCGATCGCCTTGCGCATGTTGTAGCTGGCGACCGTGATGGTGTGGGCGGAGGTCATCGTGGCGACAATGGCGGGCCGGTGCCGGCAGTTCCTGCGGGGCTGCTCAACTGATCCACATCGCTCCGGTCGGAGTGATGCGCCAGCCCGAGCGCGTGCGCTCGATTGCCACGCTTCGGCCGCCCGCACCCAGATTGGCCACGTAATAGCTTACGTCGGCGGTGCAGTGATCGGCATCCGGGCACTGGAAATTGGTGATCCGAAGCCATTTGCCCGTCCCGGTCACCCCGGGCGCAGCGACCGTGCTGGCCTCGCCAATGCTGCAGCGGCTGCCCGCGACCACGGGCACCTTCCAGCGGCTTCTGAGAGCATCGATCACGCCGGGAGGCGGATCGCGGTCGGCGACGCCATACCGGAGCGACACGCAGGCGAAATCGCGGGCGAGCTGGTTCTCGATCGACCGCGCGTCCTCGAAGAGAAGCGCGATCAGATGCTCGTCGCTTGTTGGTGGCGACCTGGGGTCGGCAAGCGGCGCGCAGCCGGCAAGCATGACGGGAAGGACGCAGGCGAGGCGCATCACACGTCGAGGTTGGCGACGCTCAGCGCATTGTCCTGGATGAACTCGCGGCGCGGCTCGACGACGTCGCCCATCAGGCGAGTGAATATCTCGTCGGCAATGTCGGCCTGAGCCACTTCGACACGGAGCAGGGAGCGGTTCGCCGGGTCGAGCGTCGTTTCCCACAATTGCTCGGCATTCATCTCGCCGAGCCCCTTGTAGCGCTGGATCGACAGGCCCTTGCGCCCCGCCGCAAGCACCGCGTCGAGCAGCTCCGACGGCCGCGTGACGGCAACCGGCCGCCCCTTCGTCTCCGCCTCCGCGGGCTCCTCGTCGGATTCCGCCGCATCCGGCTCCGGCCGCGGCTCCTCGACTGCAGCGCCCTTCTTCAACGTCCGCAGCGTCGACGGCTTGGCATAGACGGCGGCCTGCTCGCCGGCGAGCGCATGCAGCTTGCGCGCCTCTGCCGAGACCAGGAAGCTGGCCTCGATGACGTGGGCGTCGGTCACGCCGCGCCACAGGCGCTTGAGCAGAAAGCCCCCGTCGGCAGCCACTTCGCCCGACCATTGCGCTTCCGTGTCGCCGGCGCCGAGCCATTCGGCGACCCGCGCGATGGCCTTGGCGCGGCCGGTGGCGTCGAGATTCGGCTTGAGCGCGCCGTTGAGCGCCAGCGCCTCGATCAGCGCCGGATCATATTTCCGCGGCGCGTAGCGCATCAGGGTGCGCATCCGGCGGGCGTGGTCGACCAGGGCCTTGAGGTCGTTGCCGGACCGCTGCCCGTCGGGCGCGTCGAGCACCAACGCCTCGAGGCCCGCTTCCTCGAGATAGTCGTCGAGCGCCGCATCGTCCTTCAAATAGACCTCCGACCGGCCGCGGCTGACCTTGTAGAGTGGGGGCTGGGCGATGAAGAGGTGCCCCTGCTCGATCAGGTCCGGCATCTGGCGGTAGAAAAAGGTCAAGAGCAGGGTGCGGATGTGGGCGCCGTCGACGTCGGCGTCGGTCATCAGGATGATCTTGTGGTAGCGCAGCTTGTCGAGGCTGAATTCCTCGCGGCCGATGCCCGTGCCGATCGCCTGGATCATCGTGCCGATTTCCTTGGACGACAGCATCCGGTCGAAGCGCGCGCGCTCGACGTTGAGGATCTTGCCCTTCAGCGGCAGGATCGCCTGATATTTGCTGTCGCGGCCCTGCTTGGCCGAGCCGCCGGCGCTGTCGCCCTCGACCAGGAACAGCTCCGACTTGGCCGGGTCGCGCTCCTGGCAATCGTGGAGCTTGCCGGGAAGCGAGGCGATCCCCATCGCGGACTTGCGGCTCGCCTCGCGCGCCTTGCGCGCGGCTTCGCGAGCGGCGGCGGCATCGATGACCTTCTGGACGATCGTCCGTGCGTGGCCCGGGTTCTCCTCCAGCCATTCGGCGAGCTTGTCCGCCATCAGGCTCTCGAGCGGCTGGCGCACTTCCGAGCTGACCAGCTTGTCCTTGGTTTGCGACCCGAATTTCGGGTCGGGCAGCTTGACCGAGACGATTGCCGTCAGCCCTTCGCGCATGTCCTCGCCCGAAAGCGACACTTTCTCCCGCTTCATCATGCCCGAACGGTCGGCGTAATTGTTCAGCGTGCGGGTCAGCGCCGCACGGAACGCCGCGAGGTGCGTGCCGCCGTCGCGCTGCGGGATGTTGTTGGTGAAGGTGAGGACATTCTCGTAGTAGGAATCGTTCCACTCGAGCGCGACGTCGATGCCGATCTCGTCGCGCTGCCCGGTGATCGCGATCGGATCGGGCACCAGCGGCGTCTTCGCCCGGTCGAGCCATTTGACGAAGGCCGCGATGCCGCCCTCGTAATACATTTCGACGCTCTTCTGCTCGGCGTGGCGGGCATCGGTCAGGAGCAGTCGCACCCCGGAGTTGAGGAAGGCGAGCTCGCGGAAACGATGCTCGAGGCGGTCGAAGTCGAATTCGATATTCTTGAACGTCTCGGTCGAGGGCAGGAAGGTCACCCGGGTGCCGCGCTTGTCGGTCTTGCCGACGACCTTCAGCGGCGCCTCCGCTTCGCCGTGGCGGAAGCGCATGTAATGCTCTTCGCCGTCGCGCCAGATCGTGAGGTCGAGCCATTCCGAAAGCGCGTTGACGACGCTGACGCCGACACCGTGCAGGCCGCCGGAGACCTTATAGGCATTGTCGTCGCTGGTGTTCTCGAACTTCCCGCCGGCATGGAGCTGGGTCATGATGACCTCGGCCGCCGACACGCCCTCTTCCGGATGGATGCCGGTTGGGATTCCGCGGCCATTGTCCTCGACGCTGACCGAACCGTCGGGGTTGAGAGTGATCAGGATTCGGTCGCAGTGGCCGGCAAGCGCCTCGTCGATCGCATTGTCCGAGACCTCGAACACCATGTGGTGGAGGCCCGAGCCGTCGTCGGTGTCACCGATATACATTCCGGGCCGCTTGCGCACCGCGTCGAGGCCCCTGAGGACCTTGATGCTCTCGGCGCCATATCCGTTGGGCTGATTGGGGTCGGTTGCCATAGTCCAGATATAGGGATTTTCTCGGCGAAGTCACGCGCGCGCACATGCGCGCACGCGTACGCGCGCGGAGGATCGCTAGGCGCTCGGGCGCGGCACCCCACCGAAACGGCGGGCGCCGCGGAACCTGCGCTTCGTGCGGCCGCCAGCCGGACGATGCGCCGCGTGGCCGTCGGCGCGATGCGCGTGACGCTGCTGGCCGTCATTGCGGTTCCTGCGCTGCTGGCTATCGGTGCGCCGGTCGGCCTTGGTTCGCTGGCTCGCATGGACGAAGCGCGGCTGCTCCGCCCGCTTGGGCGCCGGCTTAAGGCGCTTGAACGCCTCGACCGCCGCGACAAAGCCCTCGGGCAATGAATTCACGGCGATCGTCTGCCGGGTCAGCCGCTCGATGTCGCGCAACAAGCCGCGCTCGTCGGGCGAACAGAAGGCCACGGCCTTGCCCTCGGCGCCGGCGCGCGCCGTGCGCCCGATGCGGTGGACATATTGCTCCGGCACTTCGGGCAGATCGTAATTGATGACGTGGCTGACGCCCGGGATGTCGATCCCGCGCGCCGCGATGTCGGTCGCCACCAGCACCGGCACCTCGCCGGAGCGGAAGTGGGCAATGGCGCGCTCGCGATTGGCCTGGCTCTTGTTGCCGTGGATCGCGTTGGCCGGAATGCCGGCCGCCTCGAGAAAGCGGACGATCTTGTCCGCGCCATGCTTGGTGCGGCTGAACACGAGCGTGCGCTCGGTCTTGGCGCGCTGGAAGAACAGGGTGAGCAGCGCCGTCTTCTCGTTCTGATTGACGTGAACGACGCGCTGGTCGACGCGGTCGGCGGTCTTGGCAACAGGCGTCACTGCAACCTCGGCCGGGTCGGTCAGATATTTCTCGGCAAGCTCCTTGATCGCTCTCGGCATGGTCGCCGAGAAAAACAGGGTCTGGCGCTTGGCCGGGACCAGCGCGACGATCCGCTTCAGCGCATGGATGAAGCCGAGGTCGAGCATCTGGTCGGCCTCGTCGAGAACGAGGATCTCGAGCTCGCGCAGGGAGAGGACGCGCTGGTCGATGAGGTCGAGCAGGCGGCCGGGCGTCGCGACGAGGACGTCGAGGCCGCGCTGGACGGTCCGGACGCTCTTGCCATTGGGCACGCCGCCGAAGATCACGCCGACGGAGAGGCGCATATATTTGCCGTAGGCCTGAGCGCTGGCGGCGATCTGCGCGGCGAGCTCACGCGTCGGCGCGAGCACCAGCATCCGGACATGGCCGGGCTTCGAAACTTTGCGCTCGGCCGCGAGGCGGTCGAGCGACGGCAGCATGAAGGCCGCGGTCTTGCCTGTGCCGGTCTGGGCGATGCCGAGAAGATCGCGGCCGGTGAGGACCGTCGGAATGGCTTGCAGCTGGATCGGCGTCGCCTGTGAATAATCTTTCGCGGCGAGCGCATCGAGCAGGGGCTTGGACAGCCCGAGAGACATGAATGACATTGAAAAACCTTGCAAAAGCCGGGACTCGCGCAAGGCTTGCGCGGTCGGCGGCGGGGAAAAGCACCCCCGCGTGAATTGGGATGAAGATTGGTCGAAGCGCGGGCCCGAACCCTTGGGGGTCGATCACGCCGCTTGGAAAGCGCTCCGTGTTGCGGTGCAACATAGGGGAGGCCGCACGAAAAGTCTAGACCGCGGCGACAACGCCCGGCTCGACATGGAAGCGCGACCCCGCGCCAATGCCGTCGAACAGCGCGGCTTCGGTGGCGGTCATCCACACCTGGCCGCGGCCCTCCAGCCGGCCGAACAAGGCCTCGCGGCGCTTCGGGTCGAGGTGCGCGGCGACCTCGTCTAGCAGGAGGATCGGCGCCTCGTCACGCCGCTCGGCGACGAGCTCCGCATGCGCGAGCACCAGGCCGAGCAGCAGCGCCTTCTGCTCCCCCGTCGAGCTTTGCGATGCCGCCATGCCTTTGGCCCGGTGGAGAACCGCCAGGTCCTGGCGGTGCGGACCGTCGGTCGCGCGCCCTGCGGCGGCATCGCGCGATCGATTCGACTTGAGAACCGGCGCGAGGTCGCCGGAAGGCGAGCCGGCCAACGCCAGCGCGGCGCGGGGGAAGTGGTCGTCAGGCGCGTCCGCCAGCCGGGAATCGAGCGCGGCGACGGTCCGCGCACGCGCATCGGCGACGGCCGCGCCATGCTCGGCCATCGCCTGCTCCAGCGAAGCCAGCCAAGCCTCGTCCCAACAGTCATCGGCGAGAAGCTTGTTGCGGGCGCGCATCGCCGCGTCGTAGCGGGTCGAATGGTGCGCGTGGCCGGGATCGATGGCGAGCACGAGCCGGTCGAGGAAGCGGCGGCGGTCGCCCGCGCTGCCGGTGAACAACCGGTCCATCGCGGGGGTCAGCCACAGCACCGCCAGCCACTCGCCGAGCGAGTTGGCTGCCGCCGGCGCCCCGTTGATGCGCACCTGCCGGCGTTCGGGCGTGCTTGGCCGGGTCCCGGTCCCGATATCGACGTCGCCCAGCCGCGCGGCGACGGCGAAGCCGCCGCCTCCCCCGTGGCACGCCATGTCGCTAAGCGCGGCCCCGCGCAGTCCCCGGCCGGGGGTCAGGAGCGATACCGCTTCGAGCAGGTTGGTCTTGCCCGCGCCATTGTCCCCGAACAGCAGGACGAAACCGGCGCCGGGCTCGACCACGGCCGAGAAATAGGAACGAAAATCTTCCAGCGTAAGGCGCGTGACCGGCACGCGATCCGCTTAGCCTTTATTGTTCGCGCCGGTCGACGACTTCGTGATCGGCCGCCAGCCTACTTCTTCTTCCCGGCCGCCTCGAAGCGCGCGAAGGTCGCCTTGACGATTGCTTCAATCTCGGCCTCGAACTCCGGCGCCGGCTCGTTCATGAAATCCTGCTCGAGCTTGCGCATCGCCGGGCCCATCGCGGCGAGCCGCGCGAAATAGGGCTTTTTCGCGAATGCGATCAGGGCGGGTTCGTCGCCCTTGTCGATCAGCTTCTTCGCGGCATCGGTCGCGGCGCGGTGATCGGCGTCCACCGCCGAATAGCTGGTCGGCTTGTCCGGCTCGGTCGTGACCTCGGTCAGCATCGCCTTGACAGTGACATTGTCCTGCATGCCGCGACGCAGCTTCTGGCCGAGGGGAGTCTGATAGAATTGAGTGAGATCGGCGATCTCGGCCGCGTCGAGCCGGGAGGCGATGAGCGTCGCGACGCGATCGTAATAGGTCGGCAGTTCGGCCCGGGTGTAGCGGATCAGCACCGGCTTCATCTCTTTCAGGACTGCGTCCGTCACCCCGGGGTAATCGATCTCGAGGGCCTGGAAATCCGGGTTTGCGCGGAAGGCGGCCGCCATGTCGGTGTCGACCATCCGCTCCGCGATCGCGACCTGCGATTCCTCCGAATAAAGCAGGCGCGCAAGCTCCAGCGCGGCGGTCTTCGCCGCGGGGTTCACGGCGGACTTTTCGGGCGCCGGCGCATTGCCCGCCGGGTGGGGGGCCGCCGTCGCCGGAACGGCGATCAGCGAAACGGCGAAGGCCAGCGCGAAGGCCGGCCGGCGGCTCCTCGTCATACGCGCATCGGCATCAGGACGTAGAGCGCGTTCGACTTGTCGCTCTCGCGCAGCAGCGTCGGCGCGGCGGCGTCGGCGAGATGGACTTCGACCGTGTCGCCGTCGATCTCGCCCAGGATGTCGAGCAGGTAGCGGGCATTGAAGCCGATCTCGAGGCCGTCCGACCCGTAATCGGCAGGCAATTCTTCAGTCGCGACCCCGTTCTCCGGGGACGTCACAGACAGGGTGACCTTGTCCCGGTCGACGCTCATCTTCACCGCGCGGGTCTTTTCGCTGGCGATGGTCGAAACCCGATCCACCCCGGCCGAAAAGCTCTTGGGGTCGAGCTTCAGGAGCTTGTCGTTGCCCGTCGGAATCACCCGGTTGTAGTCGGGGAAGGTGCCGTCGATCAGCTTGCTGGTCAGCACCGCGCTGCCGAGCCCGAAGCGGACCTTGGTCGGGGACAGCGAAACCTCGACCGTGCCCTCGAGCTCCTCGAGCAGGCGGTGGAGCTCGGTCACGGCTTTGCGCGGAACGATGACGTCGGGCATGCCGTCGGCGCCGTCAGGCCGCGCGACCGTGACCCGGGCGAGGCGGTGGCCGTCGGTCGCGGCGGCGCGCAGCTGCTCGTCGACGACGTGGAAGAAGATCCCCATCAGATAATAGCGCGTCTCTTCGCTCGAAATGGCGAACCGGGTCTTCTCGATGATCTGACGCAGCGTCGCGGCCGGCAATTCGAACCGGGTCGGCAGATCACCCTCGGCAATGACCGGGAAATCGTCGCGCGGCAGGGTCGAAAGGCTGAAGCGCGAGCGACCGGCGTTGACCTGCATCTTGCCCTCCGCCGCCGACATCTCGACCTGGCTTCCCTCAGGCAGCTTGCGGACGATGTCGAACAAAGTGTGGGCGGATACCGTCGTCGCGCCGGCCTGGGAGACGTTGGCGGGCACGCTCTCGTCGACCTGCAGGTCGAGGTCGGTCGCCATGAGGCGAAGAGAACCGTCGTCGCGCGCCTCGATCAGGACGTTCGACAGGATCGGGATCGTATTCCGGCGCTCGACGACCGACTGGACGTGGCCGAGGCTCTTCAGCAGTGTCGCCCGTTCAATCGTCGCTTTCATCGCCGTTTCGCCCCATCAGCCCACGCTAGGTCGGTTCGTTATAGCGAGCCGCCAGCCTCGTTCCAGTGGCTGATTTGAGCAGGCGCGCGGGTCTAACCGGCCTTGGCCGGAGGAACCTCGGCGTCATCGGCCGGCATGAGGACCGCATCGACGTGGTGAACCGCGCCGTTCGAGTAATTGTCGTCCGCCCTGGTGACCGTCGCCTTGTTGCCCTTCGCGTCGGTGAAGACGATCTTGCCGCCCTCCTTGGTCGCGGTGAGCGTGCCGCCGCCCATCGTCGCGAAGACCGCCTTGCCCTTGCCGCGCTCGATCGCCTTGTCGATGTCGGCGGCGAGGACCACGCCGGGGAGGATCAGATTGGTCAGCACGCCGGTCAGCTGGGCGCGATTTTCCGGCTTTGTGTCCAGCATGCCCTCTGGAGCCTTGGCGAAGGCCGCGTCGTCGGGGACGAGGACCGTATACGGGTTGGGCCCGGCGAGCGTCTGGTCGAGGCCCGCGGCCTTGGCTGCCGCCATGAATCGCGTGTCCTGGGTCAGCCCCGCCGCGATCGTTTTGCTGCCAGCCGCTTTCCGCGCCTCCGGCGTTTGCGCGGCGGTGCGATTGTCGCCCGCCTGATTATTACACCCGCCCGCGGCGATCAGCGTCGCGACCAAGCCGATAGTGAGCCCCTGGGTCCGCATGACCTTCTCCTTCTTTCGGACTTGAAACGAAATGGCCCGGCAACGCATGCCGGGCCATCCGCGATCCCTCTGTCGATCAGTTTAACGACTTCAGGTCAGAATCGATGCGACGATCGCCGTCACCAGCATGGTCGTCGGGTCGACCTGGTAGATGTAGCCGTTGTTGTAGCGATACATCGCCGTAGGCGAATCGAAGTAGGTCGACCGATAGGCGTAGGGGACGTTGTAGACGTCATAGCCCATCGGCAGCGGCTGTCCGATGTTGAACCCCGGCGACAGCAGCGCCGCAACCGACGTAATCAGGCTGCTCGACGGATCATATTGGTAGATCGCGCCCGGCGCGTACCAATAGCCGTAATCCGACGTATCGTAGTACAGGCTGCGGTACTGGTACGGCACATTGTAGTAGCCATAGCCGGCCGGCAGGATCTGACCCACGCCGTAGCCGCCCGCGTAGAGCGGGATTGCGTCCTCGACGAAGCCGGTGAAGCAATCCACCTCATAGATGACGCCGTTGCCGTAACGGTGACAGTCGTCGCCATAGTCCCGGTAGAAGCTGTTGAACCCGTACGAGGTCGGGTAGAAACTGCTCATGCCGTAATAGGGGCTGCTCATATAGTAATTGGGCAGGTACGACCCTGGCATGAAGCCGCCGAACGCGAGCGGGAGGAGTGCCGAGATCAGCGAATCGTCCCGGTCAACCCGGTAGAGGTATCCATTCCCGAACCGGTAGAAATAATCGTCGGTGTCCGGATAGAGATAGCGGATCGAATAAGGGACGTCATCGAACGCTGCGAAACGGGCGGCCGCCGACAACGGCGTGCCGAGCAGCTTCGCCGCCTGGCCCGGAGGCATGCAGCCCTTCGACACTAGGCCCGGCGGGCAACCGCCAACGCCCCATCCGCGCGCCCGATCGCCGAAATCCTCGGCGCGGAGCAGTCGCGGACCGTTGCGCGCGTCGCGGACGAAGATTCCGTTATCGAGCCGCTCGATGCGATTGGCGCGAAGCTCGTTGCGCAGGATTTCGCGGTTGCGCGCCAGGTCGATTCGTTTCTCGCTGCGATCGAAGCGCCGATCGATCCTGCGGTCCAGGTCCTTGCCGCGCGCCTGCTGGCGCTCGAACTTGGGCGCCTCCCGCTGCACGAAGCGATTGTCGCGACCGCGTTCGACGCTCCGAACCTCGCGCTGCTGAACGCGCTGGGCCTTCATCGAGCCACGGTTCGGCCGATCGGCGAGCGCTTTGGCCCGGCCGTGCCCGCGTTCCTGCAGAGCGAACGACCGCCGTTGCGACTCGCCGCCGCGCTGGAAGCTGCGCTGCTGCACGGCCTGACGGCCCCCGCGGCTTTGCATCCGCAGCGCGTTGCCGCCGCCGCGATCCTGGGCGCGGACGGCCTTGCCGCCCCCACCGCCGCGCGCCTTGACGGCCTGACCGCCCCCACGCTCCTGGGCGGAGACCTGGCGGTCCTTTCCGCCCCCGTGACCGCCGCCTGGCTTCGCGCTGGCCGGCATCGTAATCGCCAGCGCGGCGACACCTGCGGCAAGAAACAGCCTGGTCATCGCAAAATCTCCTTTCGAACGCATCTCAACGGACAGCCGTAACGCGCGTTCCACCACCCGCCGATGCAAAAGGCCATTCTGACGTAGCAGCCTGAACCTAGGATTTCTTTATTGTTCAGCTACTTAGAGCTGTGCAGCAAGTGCGGCAAAGCGATCCACGTCGGAAGCGTCATGGTACAGGCCGAATCCGATCCGAAGCACGTCGCCGCGCACGTCGGTGATGCAGTTCCGCGCCTTCAGATCGGCGTACCAGCGCTGTGCGTCCGCACTGCGGAACGCGAGGAAGCGCGCGTGCGGTTGTCCATCGAGAGGATTCAGCAGCTGAGCGTCGGCGAGCGGCGTTCCATGGAGCGACTCGAGAAGCTGCTGTTGGAGCGGTTCGACGTGCTGCGAAATGCTCGCCGTCGTCAGCCCGTTGTCGGCGAGCATCCGCCGCACCGCGTTGAACCGGTAGAGAGCGGACGGATCAAAGGTGGCGCCCATGAAGCGGCTCGCATCGGTCGCATAACCGACGCTTCCCGGCGGCAGGGTCAGATCCTCGAACTCCGCGAACCAGCCCGTCACTGGCGGCCGCTCGCCAAAGCCGCGCGGCGCATGGAGAAAGGCGCAGCCTTCGCCGGCCATCGCATATTTGTAGCCGCCGCCGAGATAGAAGGCCGAGGCGGCGACGGCCTCCCCGCCCGGCCGCTCGAGCGCCATGAAGGCGTGATAGCCGTCGATCACGACCCATGGTCCCCCGGCTCGAGCGAGGCCACACAATTCCTCGACACGAGCGAACACCTGCCCGCTGCCGAACATCACCTGGCTGACCAGGATGAGGTCGTGATCGCCCTCGGACGCCGCTTCGAGGAATCGATTTGGAAAGCGGTCGAAAGGCTCGACCGCGATTCTGTCGAGCGCGATCCAGCCGGCCTCGGCCCAACGGGCGAACTGACGGCGGGCGCTGTGGAACTCTCCGTCTGTAGTGAGGACGCGCAGCGGCCCGCGATCGCGGCGCGGGGCGGCGGTGATCAGCCGGATCAGGAAATCGTGGGTATTCGACGAAAAGACGATTGCGGACGGGTCGTCGGTGCCGAGCTCCCGCGCGACGTGGGCCTGCGCCTCCGGCCACACTTCGTCCATGACCTTGTCCCACTTGCGATCGGCGAGCGCCGCCGCGTCGTTCCACGCCTCGACCTGGCCGTCGAAGCTGGCGTCGGGCCACAAATGATGGCTGTGCGCTGCGAAATGCAGGCGGTCGGCATCCGCCGCGAGGCTGCGCGAGAACAGCCGTTTGAAGCTCAAAGATCGGTCCTCAGCGCCCACAATTCCGGAAATGCGCGCTTGTCCAGCGTTGCGCGCAAATAGGGCGCGCCGGCCGAGCCGCCGGTTCCGGGCCGGTTGCCGATAATCCGCTCGACCGTCAGCACATGCTTGTGGCGCCAGGCGGCGAGCGCGTCGTCGATGTCGACCAGCTTTTCCGCCAGCTCGTAAAGGTCGAACCAGCGCTCCGCATCGCGGTAGACTGCGAGCCAGGCACCGGCGAGCGCTTCGACCGACCGGTCCCCGAGGTCGAAGCCGGCCCGCTCCAGGGCCGCGTGGGCCGCATCGCGCAGGCTCGGCTCCGCCAAGGCGCGGCCCAGCTGCGTCCATTCAGGGCTTCCTTCGGCATAATGATTGACGAAATTGGCCTCCTTGAGGCCGAGGCGAAACTCGATCTCGCGGAACTGCGCCGACTGGAAGCCCGACGACGTGCCGAGCACATCGCGGAACTTGAGGTAGTCGACCGGCGTCAGGGTCGAAAGGACATCCCAGGACAAGGTCATCACCGCCTGGATGCGGCTGATCCGGGCCATCGCCTTGTAGGCCTCCGCGAAACGGTCCGTTTCGACGAGCGCGATCGCCAGCCGCAGCTCGTGCAGCAGCTCCTTCATCCACAATTCCTTGGTCTGGTGGATGATGATGAACAGCATTTCGTCGTGCAGATCCGACAGCGGCTGCTGGGCCGACAATATCCGGTCGAGCTTCAGATAGTCGGCATAGGTCATGCCGGCGGGCGTCGCGGTCATGAACAGCCGCTTAGGATAAAGGCCGCGGTTGCGGAAGCGGCGGCTTGATTAGCGGCTGTCGCCCGACTGAGAGCTGACCGACCCGACGGTGCCGATATTGCCGAACAGCTCGTCGAAGAAGCTCTTGCTGCGGCCGAGAGTCGGAGTCTTGCGATCGACGGGGTCGATGTTCGCGACCAGCTCCTTGCCGGTCTTGTCGACCGCCACGACGTTGCCGGCCCCATCGAAGCGCACGCGATAAATGGTCTGCTGGGTCACGCGCGGATCACGGAAGGCGAAAGTGGTCGTGTCGCGCGACACATAATACCAGTCGTTGGGCGTGAACTGGCCGGTGAACGACGGACGTCCGAGCGTCCGCTCGACCGAGGCCTTGTTGTCGACCCCGGGTTGGATGGCGGTGGCGATCTCCGGATCGACGACCGCGCCGCGGTGCGCCCGAACGCCGGCGCAACCGGCCAGCAGCGCGGCGCCCAGCACGGCCGCGGAAATCTTGAGCAGCGCAACCTTCATTCGTTCCAACCTCTCCTGAGCGGCACGTCCCGCACGACCTTGCCTCGCGGGCGTCCGCCTCAATATGCTGGGCCATGTCAAAGGCGCAAGGTTTGCGCCGCCGAGGACCCGAATCACGCTATGCTGCGCTCCCTGTTCCCAAGATTAACGGCCGCCGAGCCGAAGCGCGGCGCGGACCTTTTCGCGTGGGTGGTCGCCCAAGCCCGCGCGCCGCACTGGTATGCCGAAGGGAAGATGCCCGACACGCTCGCCGGGCGGTTCGCAGTGCTGGCCACGATCACGGCGCTGACGGTCGAGCGACTCGAGCGCGACGGCGACCAAGGCACGGCGGCGTCCGCGGCGCTGACCGAGCGCTTCGTCGAGGCGATGGAGGCCGAGCACCGCGAGCTGGGCCTCGGCGACCCGACGCTCGGCCGGACCGTGCGCAAGCTGTTTGGCGCGCTGGCCCGGCGGGTCGCGCTTTGGCGCGACGCGGACGCGGAATCTCGGACGGCTGCGGTCCGTGATAGCCTCTACAGCGGAACCGAGGCGTCGGAGGCCGCGCTCGCACATGCCGCGTCCCGGCTGGGGGCATTGCGCGAGCGGCTCGAATCGGCTCCCGTGAGCGCGATCGCCGAAGGGAGAATCGAATGAGCGATCGATTCGCGCATCGCCTGAAGCTCGATCGGATCCGCGACGGTGAGCGGGTTGAGCTGATCGCCGACGAGGCCGAGCGCAAGGTGATAGCAACGCGTCTCGGCCTCGACAGCATCGACCGCCTGCAGGCCCACGCGACGCTGAGCCGCAAGGGTGCGCGGGTCGAGGCGGACGGCCGGATCGTCGCCGCCTTGAAACAGAGCTGCGTGGTGACCGGCGATCCGGTGCCGGCGCATGTCGACGAGCCCTTCAGCCTGCTGTTCGTGCCCGAGCCGGAGACTCGGCGCTCCGAGGAGGAGATCGAGCTCAGCACTGCCGATTGTGACGTCATATTCCACGACGGAAGCGCAATCGACCTCGGCGCGGCGATCGCCGATACGCTCGCCCTGAGCCTCGATCCTTATCCGCGCAGCGCCGCCGCCGAGGCCGCGCTCAAGGAAGCCGGTGTGCTGACCGAAGCGGAAGTCAGTCCGTTCGCCACGCTTGCGAAACTGAAACGCGAGGGCGATACCTAGAAGGGGACGTCGTCGTCGAGGTCCGTGTCGAACGCGGCCGGCTGCGGCCGCTGCTGGGGCCGCGACGAACCGCTCGAACCGCCGCCGAAATCCTCGAAGTCCTCGTTGAAGGCGCCGCGCCCCGCGCCTCCGCTAGCGGGATCGAGCAGGACCAGCTCGCCACGGAACTTCTGCAAGACGATTTCGGTCGTGTAGCGGTCGTTTCCGTCCTGGCCCTGCCATTTGCGGGTCTGCAGTTGGCCCTCGAGATAGACCTTGCTGCCCTTACGCAAATAGCTCTTCGCGACTCGCCCGAGATTCTCGTTGAAGATCACGACATTGTGCCACTCGGTCCGCTCCTGGCGGTTGCCGTCGCGGTCCTTCCACGATTCGGATGTGGCGACCCGCATGTTGACCACCTCGCCGCCGTTGTTCAGCGACCGCGCCTCGGGATCGGCGCCGAGATTGCCGACCAGAATGACCTTGTTCACGCCCGCCATGATCTTCTCCGTCTGCCGTTGCCGCAGCGATAAAGCAGCAGCGCAGTCCGCGCCAGTGCCTAGGCCTCGGCGAGCCGGCCGGATGCGCGCCGATTCCAGCCGAAGCCGGCGAGCAGGACGATCAGCGTCGCCAGCTGCGTGAGGAACCCCTGGAGCGTCGGGTACAGGCCGAGCAGCGGGATGCGCGGCCAGCCCTCGAGAGGGAACACCGACACCATGCCGGCTTCCTGCAGCGCGGCCACGCCCTTGCCGGCGAGGACCACGGCGAGAATCGCGACCAGCGCGGAACTGTAGGCGAAGAATTTGCCGATCGGCAGGCGCTGACTGAAGCGCAGCATGGCGACGGCGATCGCGGCGAGCACGGCGGCGCCCGTCAGCGCGCCAGCGACCAGGGCTCCGATCGATCCTTCGACCGCCATGGCGGTGAAGAACAGGATGGTCTCGAAGACTTCGCGATAGACCGCGATGAACGCCAGCGAGAATAGGAACCAGCCGCCGCCGCGGGACAGCGCGTTACTGAGCTTGGTCCGGATGTAGCGTTGCCACTGGTCCGCCTGGGCTTTGCCATGCATCCAGATGCCGACGAACAGCAGCACCGCCGCGGCGAGAAGGGAACCAAAGCCTTCGGTCAGCTCGCGGCTGGCGCCGCTGATCCCGATGAGGCTGGTCGCGACCCACCAGGTAGCGACCCCGGCCGCCAATGCGCCGACCCAGCCGAGGTGCACCGGGCGGGTCATGTCGGCCCGGTCGGCCTTACGCAGGAAAGCGAGCATCGCAATCACGATGAGCAGCGCCTCGAGGCCCTCCCGCAGAAGGATGGTGAACGCGCCGACGAACGTCGATGCCTCGCTTGCCTGATCGGGCGCGAGCGCCCGCTGGGCCTCGTCCATCAGGTCGGTGAGGGTGTCGACCTGGGCGGCCACATCTTCCACCGGACGGTTGCCGGCGATGCCCGCGCGGAACTGGCCCATCGCCTGTTCGACCTTCGCCAGCAGCGATGGGTTCCTCGCGCCCAGCAGCGGCTCGACCGGCTCGAACCCGTCCAGATAGGCCGAGAGCGCGAGGCGTTTCGCAGCGTCATGATCGCCGGCACGGTAGGCGGCGAGACTTTCGGCGAGCCTCTGCCGCGCGATGTCGAGCGTCGACTGCTTCCCTTCGACCGCGTCGGGGTGGGTGCGGAGATAGGCGAGCAGCGCCGCGGCCCTATTTTCGCCGATCTGGGCCGCGAGCAGCTTTTCCGACAGCGCGCTCAGCGTATTGAGGTCGGGAATCTTGGCCCGCAACGAAGGATCGGCCTGCCACAGACGCTGGCCGTCGCGAACCAGGACGTCCGGATAAGCGAAGCGGCTCGCTTCATAGGCCAGCGCCCATTTGTCGGCGTCCGACAAATGGGCGAAGCTCTGCATCGCCGTGCCTTCGAGGCCCTGGTTGATGACCTGGTAGAGTGCGAACGGGCTGCGCTCCGCCGCCCGCTCGCGATTGGTGAAGGCGATCGGAGGAGGATCGAGCTGGCGCGCCATCGCCGTGTTTGCATCGCCATTCGCGCCGTGACAGCTGGCGCAATCCTGGCGGAAAAGCTGTGAGCCGCGGCTGAGGTCCGGCGGCTGCCTGGGGCCGAGCGGCACCGGGTAAGCGGCGAGCAATTGCCGGCCGAGACGGCGGGCGACACGCGCGACCTCGTCCGGGGCGGCTTTGGCCTCGATGACACTCTGAAGGCGGGCGCTTCCCGCGACGAGGCCGCTTTTCGACGCGCTTTCCGGAAGTGACTTGACCTTCTCCGCGACCGACGCGGAAAATTCGCGCATCTCCGCATATTCGGTCGTGCTGACGACCTTTCCCGACTGCACAGCGCCGGGATAATCGACGGCGATATAATCGAGCAGCCGCCACGTCGTTTCGACATCCCCCTGAACGGCTGCGGCGGCCGGAACTGCCGCCAACGAGCTCAAAACCAGGGTGAGCAGCAGGAGGGCGCGGCGCAGCATCGCGACTGCCGTAACCCTATTGCGATTGATTATCAATAACAGTCGGACGCGCCGTCAGCGCGGCGGATAGCGGAGGCGGCCGAGGAACCGCGACAGGCTCAGCCGCCGGTCGGACGATCCGCGCCACTGCGCCTTGAATCGCTCGATCTTCATCACGTCGTCGATCCGCCGGTCGAGAAAGGCCGCCGTCTCGGCCCAGTCGGCGCCCTGGTCGTCGAGCCAGACGAGGAGCGTCGAGCCGTACACGGCCCCAAGCGTCATCCGCTTGGTGTAATGGTTGAAGTCGGTGCTGGTGTCGCCGGCGATGCGCCACATCAGGTCCGCGGTCCGCCACGACGTGCGCAGCGCCAGCGGAACGTTTTGCGGCATCGCCAGGATCGCCAATGCGCGGCGGACCGCTTCGCGCGCCGGAGCCATGATCTCCAGCCGCCGCCACACGAGCGCCCTTATCTTCTCGCGGATCTTCAGGCCGTCGAGCCGTTCCTGGGTGAACCATTCCGCGAGGGCGCGGTCGACCTGCCGGATGTAAACATCGATCATTTCGGCCTGCCCCTTGGGCATGGCGAGGCGGGCTTGGGCGGGGTCGATGGCAAGCTGGCGGGCTGCGCTGTCCACCGCCTTGCCCGACCAGCCGTCGAATACCGCATTCTCGCCGACCGCAAGTGCCAGGCGGCGGCGAAGTTGCTCGAGCGGACTCGCGTCTTCCATCACCGTCACGTGGGCTGCTCCTCCGGCCCGCGCAAGCCCCTGGCGGGCAGGCGCACGAGCACCAACGCGGCAGCGATGGCGACGGCGCCAAGCCAGTCAAGCGCGGAAAGCGTTTCGCCGTAGACTAGCCAACCGACCAGCGCCGAGATCGCCGGCTGGGTCAGCAGCGTCAGCCCGACGACGAGCGGCGAAAGCGAGCCCATCGCATAGACCAGCAGGCCCTGGCCGAGCACCTGGCTGCTGAGCGCGAGGACGAGCACGAACGTCCAGTCGCCGGGAAACACGCGTTCGCCCAGCGCCACGGAAAGCGGGAGCAGCATGGCCGCGCCGAACGCGCTGGCGATGAACAGCATGGGCAACGCCTGTAGGGATTGCCGCGCGCGCTGAACCGCGATGAGATAGCCGGTGTAGAGCAGTCCCGCGAACAGGGCGAGCAGGTCGCCGCGCACGTTGCGGACCGAGAGCTGCGCGCTGCTTCCCATCAGGAGCGCCGCACCGACGGCGGCAAGCGCCAGCGCGCCGGCCTGCGCCGCCGACGGCAGGCGGCGGGCCATCCACAGCCCCCACACCGCGAAGATCAGGCTCGACGTGTTGCCGAACAAGGTCGCGTTGCCGAGCTTGGTCATGTGGATTCCGGCGTGCCAGGCGGCGAGGTCGGCAGCGAAGAAGAAGCCGGCGAAGACCGCGATCCCGGCGAGCCGCCGACCCGGCCAGTGGACCGGCTGGCCGATCAGTCGGGCGATGACGAAGAGGAAGGGCAGCGCTAGCGCGAGCCGCCAGAATCCGGCGGCGACGGGGCCGACGTCTGCCAGCCGGACGAGCCAGGGCCCGAGCGCCAGCGCGCTGCTCCCGAGCACCAGCGCGGGGAAGGCAAAGCGGTGCGCGCGACCCTGGTCCATCGCGCGGCGCTTAGGGACTGCGGGGCGAGCGCGAAACCCGGAAGCGGCCCGCACGCCATAAATGTCGCTTATGGCCTGACCAATCATTCGGCGTTGAAAGGCCGTGCCAGCAAATTATTTGGGCGCGCCGGGGCGCTGGACGGAAGCTTGAAGGAACTCACATGGCCGGACTGTTCGACCCGCTTGAACTCGGCGCACTGAAACTGCCCAACCGGATCGTCATGGCGCCGTTGACGCGCGCCCGGGCGGGCCCTGCCGGCGTGCCGCACGAGCTGCTCGCGACCTAT
The DNA here is from genome assembly GCA_035281125.1 of Sphingomicrobium sp. GTDB lineage: Bacteria > Pseudomonadota > Alphaproteobacteria > Sphingomonadales > Sphingomonadaceae > Sphingomicrobium. The sequence continues at coordinate 34,108 of DATEEM010000085.1, forward strand.
TATGTTCAGCGCGCCAACGCGGGACTGATCATTTCCGAGGCCACGGGCATCAGCCGCGAAGGGCTTGGCTGGCCCAATGCGCCGGGGCTGTGGAACGCGGCCCAGGTTGAAGGGTGGAAAATCGTGACCGGCGCCGTGCACCGGGCCGGCGGTCGCATCGTCGCCCAGCTGTGGCACATGGGCCGGCTGGTTCACCCCGACCTCGGCGGCGGCCAGCCCGTTTCCTCATCGGTCACGACCGCGCCCGACTTCGCCCATACTTACGAGGGCAAGAAGCCCTATGCCGAAGCTCGTGCCGCGCGGCGCGACGACATCCGGCGGATCGTCGAGGATTACGCGCGGGCAGCGCGCAACGCGATCGCCGCGGGCTTCGACGGCATCCAGATTCACGGCGCCAACGGCTATCTCGTCGACCAGTTCTTGCGCGACGGCGCCAATTTCCGCACCGATGAGTATGGCGGCTCGATCGACAATCGCCTGCGCTTCGCGACCGAAGTCCTGCGCGCGGTCGGCGACGAGATCGGCATGGATAAGGTCGGCATCCGCTTCTCTCCGAATTTCCTGGTCCAGGGCGTCGAGGACTCCGACCCGGCCGGTTTGTTCACCGCCCTGGCGCACCGCCTCGAAGCGCTGAACGTGCCGTGGATCGAGCTTCGGGAGCACCACCGGCCGACGTCGGCGGGCGCGATCCCGACCCCGCCGGTCAGCCCGGCCATGCGGGCCATCTATTCGGGCAAGATCCTGCTCAACGGCGACTATGATGGGCCGAGCGCGCGCGCGCGAATGACCGAGGGCATCGCCGACGCGATCAGCTTCGGCCGCCCCTTCATTTCCAACCCCGATCTGGTTCACCGGATTGCGATCGGGGCCGCGCTCAGCCCCGGGGACGTTGCCACATTCTATTCGGGCGGAGCCGCCGGCTACGTGGATTATCCCGCGCTCCCGCGCTCCGCGGCGGCCTAGGGCGCATATTGCTCCCGGAGCTCGAAGAGCGCCAGGGCGGCCCGGGCCGCGCCGCCGCCCTTGTCGCCCTGGCGGGGGTCGGCTCGCGCGATCGCCTGCGCTTCGTTCTCGACAGTGAGGATGCCGTTGCCGATCGCATAGCCCTGGACGGTCAGCTCCATCAGCGCCCTGGCGCTTTCCTCGGCAACGATCTCGAAATGGTAGGTCTCGCCGCGAATCACGACGCCGAGCGCAACGAAGGCGCAAAAGCGTCCGCTGCGGGCGGCGAGCGCGATCGCCCCCGGGACCTCGAGCGCGCCCGGGACCGTCAGCGTCTCATGCTTGTGCCCGGCCGCTTCGATCGCCGCGCGGGCGCCCCCGAGGAGCATGTCGTTGAGGTACGGATAGAAGCGCGCTTCGACGAGCAGGATGGTGGCCATCAGGGCTCGACCTCGATGCCGCGCTCCTCGACGATCGCGAGGCCGTATCCTGACAAGCCGACCGGCGAATGGCGCGTGTTGGAGAGGAGGATCATGTCGTGGATGCCGAGGGCGGCGAGGATTTGCGCGCCGGTGCCGTAGCCGCGGACCGCGTCGCCGGCCTCGGCCGGCTTGCCCGCGCGAAGGTCGATCGAACGCGACAGCGAGCCCGGCGCGGCGGCGTGGAGCGCGACCACCACGCCCGAGCCCTCCCGCTCGATCATCCGCATCGCCCCCTGGAGGATGCCCGAACGCGGGCCGGCCTCGCCGAGGACGTCGGCGAACAGGTCGAGGCTGTGCATCCGCACCAGCACCGGGCGGGCCGTGTCGAGTGCACCGTGAACGAGGGCGAGCTGCTCCTCGCCGCTAGCCTTGTCGCGGAACACCTGGGCCTGCCACTGCGCGCCGCTGGTCGCTGTGAACGGGCAGATCGCGACGCGTTCGACCAGATAGTCCTTCTTCAGCCGGTAGGCGATGAGGTCGCGGATCGTCCCGATCTTGAGCCCGTGGGCGCGGGCGAAATCGGTCAGGTCATCGAGCCGCGCCATCGCCCCGTCCTCGCGCATGATCTCGCAGATCACGCCGCTCGGGTTGAGGCCCGCGAGCCTCGCCACGTCGACCGCCGCCTCGGTATGACCGGCGCGGACCAAAACGCCGCCGGGTCGGGCAATCAGCGGGAAGACGTGGCCAGGCGAAACAAGGGAGTCGACGCCGTTCGAGGCGTCGATTGCCACGGCGATGGTGCGGGCGCGGTCGGCGGCGCTGATCCCGGTGGAAATGCCCTCCCTGGCCTCGATCGAGACGGTGAAGGCGGTTTCATTGCGGCTGCGGTTGGTGCGCGTCATCGGCTCGAGCCCGAGCTGCTCGGCGCGCTCCTTGGTGAGCGCGAGGCAGATCAGGCCGCGGCCGTGGCGGGCCATGAAGTTGATCGCCTCGGGAGTCGCCATTTGCGCAGGAATGACTAGATCGCCCTCGTTTTCGCGGTCGTCGTCGTCGACCAGGATGAACATCCGGCCGTTGCGCGCCTCGTTGATGATCCCTTCGGGCCCGACCAGCACCTCGGTCGTGCCGCGCTGGATCAATTTTTCCAGGCGAGTCAGCGTATCGGCCGTCGGGTTCCATTCCGCCGAGCCGAGCTTGCGGAGCGAATTGGGATGAAGGCCCGCGGCGCGGGCGAGGCCGGCGCGGCTCACCTCGCCCGTGGCGATGATGGCCTCGAGCCGTTCGATCAGCGTCATGCTCATTGCCACCCAATATCACATCATAATGTGATGAAAAGCGAAAACTAGCGAGCTCTTACTGTGATCTTGCGGCAAGCATCCGGTCGATGTAGCGCGCGAGCACGTCGACTTCGACATTAAGCTGTTGGCCTTCGCGGATTCCGCCAAGCGTCGTCTCGCGCGCGGTGTGGGGGATGACGTTGACCGAAAAATGGGTTGTTCCGTCTTCGGCCTCGCGCACGTCGTTAACGGTGAGCGAGACACCGTCGAGGGCGATTGCACCCTTTGCCGCGATCATCGGTCCAAGCGTGCGGGGTATGCTGGCCCCGACCTCCAGGGAATCTCCTTGCGGGCAGGTCCCGACTACCGTCGCGACCGCATCGACATGGCCGGTGACGATATGCCCGCCAAGCTCGTCGCCGAGGCGCAGCGAGCGCTCGAGGTTGATCCTCGCCCCTTCGCGCCAGTGGTCGACGGCCGTTCTTGACAGGGTTTCGCCCGAAACGTCGACCGCGAACCAGTCCTCGCCCTTGTCGACAACGGTCAGGCACACGCCCGAGCAGGCGATCGATGCGCCGAGGTCGACGGTGGCGAGGTCGTAGCCGGTGGCGATCTCGAGGCGCAGGTCGCCGCGCTGCTCGACTTGTCGCACGGTGCCGACGTCGGTGACGATCCCGGTAAACATCGCCGCGACCTAGCCCTCGCGCACCCGCTCGTAAACTTCGAGCCGGTCGATGCCGAGCCGCTGCTCGTCGACGGGCCGCCAGCGGCCATGCGCGTCGGCGATCGCGTCGAGCCCGACATAGCCGAACGACGACTTGCCGTCGCCGACGATGATCGGCGCGCGATAGATAAGGATCCGGTCCACCAAGTCCTCGCCGAGAAATGCGGTGGCGGTCGCGGAGCCGCCTTCCACGAGCAGGTCGTTGACGTCATGAAGTCCGAAGACATCCCGCGGACTCGCAAGGATTTCCCATCCCTCGACCGCTTCGCCGCGCGTGAGCAAGGCGCGCCGCGGCGAATGGCCTTCGAGGCCGGGCAGGCGCACGTCGAGGCTTGGCCGGTCGGCAAGGTACGTCCCCCGCCCGACGAGGATCATGTCGCTCCGGGCGCGCTCGAGGTGGACGTGGCGGCGGGCGTCCTCTCCCGTGATCCATTTCGATTCGCCCGAGGGCAGCGCGATCTTTCCGTCGATCGACAGCGCAAGCTTGAGCGTGATTCGGGGCCGCCCCAGCGACCGACGTGTCAGCCAGCCGGCCAGCGAGCGCTTCGCGGCCTCGCGGCCGGGCCCGAGCTTGACCTCGATCCCGGCGCCGCGAAGGCGTCGGATGCCCTCGCCAGCTGTCCGTGGGTCGGGGTCTTTGAGCGCGACCACGACCCTCGCCGGTTCGGCCTTAGCCAAAAGGTCGGCGCAGGCGGGGCCGCGCGAACTGTCATGGGCGCACGGTTCGAGCGTGACATAGACCGCCGCACCCTTCGTCCGGCGCCCGGCTTGCTTGAGCGCGACGGCCTCGGCGTGGGGCCGCCCGCCGCGCGCGGTCGCGCCTTTCCCGACCACCGAGCCGGCCGGCGAGACGATCACGCACCCGACATTGGGATTGGGAGCGCTGCGTCCGCGCGCGGCCTCGCCGAGCGCGACGGCGTCCGCCATCCACCTGCGGTCGTCAGTCCATGCCAAGTTTGTTCTGAAGCCTCTGGTACTCGCGCTGACGCTCCTTTTCCGCCGCGGCCCGTTCGGCCTGGTCTTTTTTCTGGTCGGCGACGATCTCGGCGTCGGATCGGTTGCTCGGATACAGCTCGACATAGGTCACTTCGGGAGTCTTCGTGCCACCGGTTTGCGGATCGATCACGAACTCGAAGACGATGATCGCGGTGACAAGCACGGCAAGCACGGCGCCGATGCGCTGCTCGCGGCTGCTGTGACGCAGGAAGGCGAGCAGGTCGGCGAAGGCGGCGCGGGGGCTCGACGGTCGCGGGAACCAGGACATGCCGCGGCAAATAGGGCTGGCAGTGGGAGACTGCCAGCCCATTCGCTGCGCCGCGACGGGACCAGGCGCAGAATCGGTCAGCCGTCGAGCTGAAACCGGAGGGTGATGACTTCCGTCGAGCCGATGGCGCGGCCGTCCTCGCTGGCCGGACGATAGCGCCAGTGCGCCATCAGATGGCTTCGCGCCGCGGCGAGGAAGGTGCGGTCCGCGCGCCCGACCGGCTCGACGGCCACGACCCGGCCGTTGGCGTCGATCGTCAGCCGGAGCGTCAGGACCGCCTCTTCCTCGTTGAGCAGCTTGCTCTGGGGATAGGGCGGCTTGAGCTCCGATGCCGGGGTCAGAAGGCGGGCGGCCGAGCGCACGATCTGCGGCCGCGGCGGCGGGTTCCAGGCGATCGGCGGAAATTCGACCTTGTCGGCGATCGGGCCGACCTCGATCGGCTCCGACCCGAGCTCGATCTCGCTCTCGAATGCCGTGGGAACATCGCGCGGCTCGGCCGGCCTGGCCGAATCCGGATTGGTCGACGGATGTTGCGGCGGGTTCTCCGGGGGAACTTCCCTGTGCGGGACCATGTCGATGCGGATCGGCGGTTCGAAGATGCGCTGGGGCAAGTCCATCTTCACGCTCATCACGGCAGCGGCGACGGCGACGTGGGCCGCGATGATGACCAGCATGGCGTTGGGGTGCGGGCGGCGCTCGACGGGGGCGGGGCGGCCAGCGGCATAAGCGAGCATTGGACCCTCCTTCACGCGGACTCGGTGAGGAATGTTACATCATTACATAGGTTCCGCAAAACGAAATTTAATGGCCTCGGAATCGGGCTGGGCGGATCAGCGCCTGGCGGCGGCTGCGAGGCGGCGCACCGCGCGCTCGCGCCCGATGCGCGGCAGCAGCCCGGCCATCTCCGGCCCGCTGTCCCGGCCGGTCAGGGCGAGCCGCAGCGGATGGAACAGCTCGCGGCCCTTTTTCCCGGTCGCCGTCTTCACCTGCTCGGTGAGCGCACGCCACGGCTCGCCGGCCCAGTCGAGCTTGCCAGCGGCAGTCGCGGCCTCCTTCACGACCACGCGCTCGTCATGGCCGAGCTCGGGCGCGTCAATCTCCCCGTGGATCACGTCCAGCCAGCCGGCGACGTCGGCGAGCCGCGTCAGATTGGGCCGAAGGAGCATCCAATCTTCGACTGTCGCCTGGGCCGGAAGCCGATCGCGAACCGCCTCGAAGGGAAGCGCGTGGAGCAGCCGGGCATTGATCAGCTCGACCTCGTGCGGGTCGAAATGCGCCGGCGCGCGGCCGAACGTCGCGAAATCGAACGACTCGGCCAACTGGTCGAGGCTGACGCACGGCTCGACCGGCTGAGACGTGCCGATTCGCGCCAGCACAGCGAGCAGCGCCATCGGCTCGACGCCCTCCTCGCGCAGGTGGGGCGCGCCGTAGGAGCCCAGGCGTTTCGACAATTTGCCCTCGGCCATGACGAGCAACGCTTCATGCGCAAATTCGGGCGGCGTCGCGCCAAGCGCCTCGAACATCTGGATCTGGGTCGCGCTGTTGGACACATGGTCCTCGCCCCGGACCACGTGGGTGACACCCAGGTCGATGTCGTCGATGACGCTCGGGAGCAGGTACAGCCAGCTGCCATCTTCGCGGCGCACGACCGGATCACTCAGGAGCTTCGGGTCAAACCTCTGTTCGCCGCGGATCAGGTCGTGGAAGGCGATAGGCGCATCATAGTCGAGGCGGAAGCGCCAATGCGGCGCGCGGCCCTCGGGCGCGGGCGTGTCGGCCGGCCTGCGCTCGTAGACCGGAGGGAGCCCGCGGCCGAGAAGCACCTTGCGCCGCAACTCGAGCTCCTCGGGCGTCTCGTAGCAGGGATAGACGCGGCCGCTCTGTTTCAGCCTTTCAAATTCGCGTTCGTATAGGTCGAACCGTTCGGACTGCCGCACCAGGCGATCGGCCGCCAGCCCGAGCCAGTCGAGGTCGTCGCGAATCGCCTGGTCGAACTCGGCGGTCGAGCGCTCGCGGTCGGTATCGTCGATCCGCAACACGAAGGTCCCGCCATGCTTCCGGGCGAAGAGGAAGTTATGCAAGGCCGTACGGATATTGCCGACGTGGAGCCGACCCGTCGGCGAGGGAGCAAAGCGCGTCGTGACCGTCACCGGAATGCAGCTAGACAATTTCGCCGTGCCGACAAAGAGTGGGCGATTGCAAGAATGGAGTTCGAGCGATGGTGAACCGGACGATTGCCGCCGCGATCGCGACCTTGATTCTGCCGGTGACGGCGTCTGCGACGACCATGTTTCCCAAGAAGTTCGTCTGTCCGGTCGGCGGGGAGACATTCACCGCGCAGGTCATCGGCAGCATGAGCAGCTGGGGCCAGCGACCGGACGGGCGGCGCTACGGCACGACTCCGATCGTTCCGATAACCGAATGCCCCGGTAACGGACTGGTCCTGTTCGAGGAAAAGTTCGACGATGCGGATCTCGAAAAGCTGACCTCCCTAGTCAACAGCACTGACTATCAATCGGCTCGGAAGTTCGAAACGCCGCACTACCGTGCCTGGTGGCTCATGGACCGAATGGGCCGCGACCCGTTCGACACCGCGTTCACGCTGCTGGTCGCGACCTGGGAGGCCGACGGAAACGCAGAGAAGAAGCGCCGCTACCAGCGCATGTTCGTCGAATCAGCGGCCAAATTGCCCTGGTCGGAAGCCAAGCGAAGCGACTGGTTCTGGGTCAACTTGCGGGCGGCCAACGCCCTCCGCGAGATGGGCGAGTTCGAAGCCTCAGCCACTCTCCTCGAGGCGATCGACAAGCCGGAGCGGCTGCCGGCCGAGGCCAACCAGCTCAAAGGCGCGCGATATTTGATCGACGGGCTGGCAATGCTGAACGCCGAGCATAACGCCGCGCTGGAGCCGGCCAATCTCATTCCCGCGCATGAAGCGGCACAACGATGCCTCGACGGCGCAAGCGAGCTGACGCCCGCGGAGACAAAGGCCTGCGCCGACGCGAAGGTCGCCGAGCAGGTCGAGCGGCTCAAGGAATATCGCAAGTCCTCCAATTGACTTCGGCAGGATGCACGCGGTCCCGCTCGGTCAGCGCGGCAGCTTCGTCTTCGGACCACTGTGGAAGAAATTGCTGATCGGATAGCGGCGGTCGCGGCCGAAATTGCGATTGCCGATCTTCACGCCCGGCGGCGCCTGACGGCGCTTGTACTCGGCCTTGAGCAGCTTGGATTCGATGTCGGCGACCAACGCCTCGTCCTCGCCGGTGGCGCTGGCCACCTCCTTCACGGACATTTCCCGGTCAACCAAGGCTTCGAGGATGCGGTCGAGCACCGAATAAGGCGGGAGGCTGTCCTCGTCTTTCTGGCCAGGGCGAAGCTCAGCCGTCGGCGGCTTGCTGATCACCCGGGCCGGCATCACCGGCCCATCCGGGCCGAGCCCGCCTTCGGGTTTCGTATGATTGCGCCATTTCGACAGAGCGAAAACGGTCGTCTTGTAGGCATCCTTGAGCACCGAATAGCCGCCGGCCATGTCCCCGTAGAGCGTGGCATAGCCGACGCTCATCTCGCTCTTGTTGCCGGTCGTCAGCAGCATGTGGCCATGGGCGTTGGACAGCGCCATCAGTGCCACCATGCGCAGCCGCGCCTGGACGTTCTCGGCCGCCAGCCCATCGAGATCAGGCAGCATCTGGTCGAGCGCGCCGACGGCGGGGACGATCGGGACGACGTCATGACGGCAGCCGAGCAGCTGGGCGCACTCGCGCGCGTCCTCGAGACTTTCGTCGCTGGTATATTTGGACGGGAGCATCACGCCCCAGACCTTGTCGGGGCCGAGCGCATCGACCGCGACCGCGGCTGAGAGCGCGCTGTCGATGCCCCCCGACAGGCCGAGGATGACGCCCGGGAAACCGTTGCGCTCCACATAGTCGCGCAGAGCGACCATCATTGCCCGGTAGACGTCGACGGGAAACGGATCGAGCTCGTGCGAGCAACGCGTCCCGCACCGCCAGCCATCGGCGCCGCGCGCCCAGTCTGTGACCAGCAGCGCCTCGTCCCAGTCGGGCATCTGCACGACGCGTTCGCCGTCGGGATGGACGACGAAAGACGAACCGTCGAACGCCAGCTCGTCCTGGCCTCCGACACGGTTGAGATAGGCGATCGGCAGACCCGTCTGGAGCGCGCGGCTGCGCACCAGCTGGTAACGCTTGTCGTCCTTGTCGAGCTCGTACGGGCTGCCGTTCGGCACCAGGAAAATTTCCGCGCCCGCTTCGGCGAGGTGACGGCAGACGGTTTCTTGCCAAATGTCCTCGCAGATCGGCACGCCGATCCTTACGCCGCGGAAGTCGATCGGCTCCGGCAACGGCCCGGAAGCGAAAATGCGCTTCTCGTCGAAGGTCCCGTAATTGGGCAGTTCGCGCTTCAGCGTACGCGCCGTGATCCGGCCGCCATCGCCGAGGACGATCGCATTATAATTGAGCCCGCCTTCGTGGATGATCGTGCCCACCAGGACGGCGGGGCCCGGCTCGGCGGTCGCGTCGACCAGCCGCTCTGCGCATTCCATGGTCCTCCGGACGAACTCGGGCTTAAGCACGAGGTCCTCGGGGGGGTAGCCAGTCAGTTGCAGTTCGGGGCACAGGAGGAGATCCGCGCCCTGCGCCGCGGCTTTGCGCCGCATGTCGAGCATCGCCGCGGCATTGCCGGCGAGATCGCCGACGCGCTGGTTCATCTGCGCGAAGGCGATTCTCAGGCGCTCGGTCATGCCCCGCGATTTAGCGAGGGAACGCGCCCCCGCAACCTTTACGGGACGTGGTGAGGCTGGCTAAAGCCCGCGCAGCGCCGGGGAACTGCCAATGAAGCTACTTGCCGGGAACAGCAATCTGCCGCTGGCCCAATCGATTTCCGACTATCTCGAGATGTCGCTCACCGAAGCGAGCGTCCGGCGGTTTGCCGACGAGGAGATCTTCGTCGAGATCAATGAAAACGTCCGCGGCGAAGATGTGTTCGTGATCCAGTCGACGAGCTACCCGGCGAACGACAATCTGATGGAACTGTTGATCTGCATCGACGCGCTACGGCGCGCGTCGGCCAAGCGGATCACCGCGGTCATTCCCTATTTCGGCTACGCGAGGCAAGACCGCAAACCCGGCCCGAGAACGCCGATCTCGGCCAAGCTCGTGGCGAATTTGATCACCGTCGCCGGAGCGAGCCGGGTGCTGTCGATCGACCTGCACGCGGGACAGATCCAGGGTTTTTTCGACATACCGACCGACAATCTGTTCGCCTCGCCGGTGATTGCCGCCGACATCCACGCCCGCTTCGCCAACCGCGACCTGATGGTGGTTTCGCCCGACGTCGGCGGCGTGGTCCGCGCCCGCGGCCTCGCCAAGCGGCTCGACAATGCACCGCTCGCGATCGTCGACAAGCGGCGGGAAAAAGCCGGCGAGAGCGAGGTGATGAACATCATCGGCGACGTCGCGGGGCGCAGCTGCATCCTGGTCGACGACATCGTCGATTCCGCCGGGACGTTGTGCAACGCCGCCGCCGCGCTGAAGCAGGAAGGCGCGATCGAGGTCTACGCTTATTGCACGCACGGCGTGCTGTCGGGCGCGGCCGCGGCGCGCGTCGCCAAGTCGGAACTCAGCGAGCTCGTCGTCACCGATACCATCTGGACCGGCGAGTCCGATCCCAAGGACGGCAAGATCCGCAGGCTGACCATTGCCCCGCTGCTCGGCGAAGCGATCCGCCGAATTGCCGACGAAAGCAGCGTCTCCAGCCTGTTCGACTAAGGGGATGTGCAACCTCTATCAGCTCGAGAAGAGCGTCGACGCGGTCCGCCGGCTGTTCGCCGACCTTCAGATGCCGCTGAGCTTTCCGGAGGGCATCCCGAACTTTGAGCCGCGCGACGTGCGCATCACTGACCGCGCGCCCGTCGTTCGCTTCAACCGCGATTCCGGTTCCGCCGAGCTGGTGGAGCGCCGCTGGTCGTGGCCCGCGCCGACCGGCAAGCCGGTGTTCAACATGCGCTCAGACGGGCGGGAGTTCGGCAAGGACAGGTGCCTCGTCCTGGCCGACGCCTTCTACGAGTTCACCGCGCCGGCCGACCCGAAGCAGAAGAGGAAGGATTGCTGGCGGTTTCGGCCGGCCGGCGACTTCGCGATCGCCGGCCTGCTGCGCGACGACCCGAAGGTCGGCGAAGCCTTCACTTTGCTCACGGTCCCGCCCGGAGCCGACATCGCGCCCTACCACAACCGCCAGATCGCATTGCTTTACCCGCCGCAGTGGCGCGGCTGGCTCGACGGTTCGGCGCGGTCGGTCGAGCTGCTCCAGCCGAGTGGCGCGGGGTCGCTCGCGGTTCAGGCGGCCGGCGGATGAGCTTTTCGGCCGCATAGGCGTTCGCCGATCATGTCGACAATTGTGATCACCGGCGCGAACCGCGGCATCGGCCTCGAGTTCGCGCACCAATATTCCGCCGCCGGCTGGGACGTGATCGCCACAGCCCGCCAGTCGAGCCCGGAGCTCGACGCCCTGGGGATCCGGGTCGAGCCGCTCGGCCTGGCCGACGCGGACTCCGTCGCGGCCTTCCCGGCGAAAATCGATTCCCCGCTCGATTTGCTCATCGCCAACGCGGGCACCAACCACCCGATGAACACCGACGGCGCGCAGAACGGCCGCGACTGGCAGACAATGATGATGATCAACGCCATCGCCCCTTACCAGCTCGGCGCCGCGCTGCTGCCGCGGATGGCGGATGGCGGCAAGATGATCGCCATCTCCAGCGGCATGGGCAGCATCGCCGAAAACAGCGGCGGCTGGGTGCCGTACCGGACGTCCAAGGCGGCGCTGAACATGGCCTGGTCCTGCCTCGCGCTCGAAGCGCGGTCGCGCGGAATCGCCGTCGTGGCGCTGAGCCCCGGCTGGGTGAAGACGCGGATGGGCGGCGCCGGCGCCGAAATCACCCCCGACCAGAGCGTGACGGACATGCGCGCGTTGATCGAGCGCCTGGCGGTCGAGGATTCGGGCAGCTTCCTGCGCCGCAACGGCTCCGCCATCGCCTGGTAGCTTGTCAGAACGGGCGCTCGTCTTTATAGGCGCGCGCTTTCCAGATCGTTGGAAAACCAATGGCCCGGCCGAAAGGGCTGCCGTGGCGGTTGGATAAGGTCGCGTCCCGAGCGGCGCATTAAGGAGACGAAATGCCCAAACTGAAGACCAAGAGCGGCGTGAAAAAGCGCTTCAAGCTCACGGCCACCGGCAAGATCAAGCATGGCGTGGCCGGAAAGCGGCACCGGCTGATCAGCCACAATGCCAAATATATCCGCCAGAACCGCGGCACCTCGATCCTCAGCGATGCCGACACCAAGACCGTCAAGTCTTGGGCGCCCTACGGCCTGAAATAAGGAGTCGAGCAATGGCACGCGTCAAACGGGGTGTGACCACCCGCGCAAAGCACAAAAGGATCCTGGACCAGGCGAAAGGCTATTACGGCCGCCGCAAGAACACGATCCGCATCGCCCGCCAGGCGGTCGAGAAGGCCGGCCAGTACGCCTACCGCGACCGCAAGGTGAAGAAGCGCAGCTTCCGCGCTTTGTGGATCCAGCGGATCAACGCCGCGGTACGCGCCGAAGGCATGACCTACGGACAGTTCATCCACGCGCTGAGGCTCGCCAACATTGACCTCGACCGCAAGGTCCTGGCCGACATCGCGATGCACGAAGCCGAGGCGTTCAAGGCGATCATCGCCCAGGCGAAGACCGCGTTGGAGAAGAAGGCCGCATAAGCTTTCTCACCGGCAGCGAATCGCAAGGGCGCGGAGGACTGGTCTTCCGCGCCCTTTTGCTTATGGGGCGAAAAGGATGGACGATCCCGAAAAGTTACTCGAGGAAATCGGCAAGGCGGCTGACCTTCCAGCGCTCGACGCGTTGCGCGTCAAGCTGCTCGGCAAGTCGGGCGAGCTCACCGCGAAGCTGAAGTCGCTGGGCGCGATGGATTCGGCAACGCGCGCGGCGCAGGCGCCGAAGGTTCACGCGCTTCGCGAAGCGGTCACGAATGCCATTGCAGACCGCAAGGCGGCACTCGAGAACGTCGAACTGGAGCGCAAGCTCGCGACCGAGACGCTCGATTTATCTCTGCCCGCGCCGGCGAGCCCGAGCGGCACGGTCCACCCGGTCAGCCAGGTGATGGACGAGCTGGCAGAGATTTTCGCCGACCTCGGATTCGCCGTCGCCGAGGGGCCGGAGATCGAAACCCAATGGTACAATTTCACTGCGCTCAACATGCCGGAGTTTCACCCCGCCCGGGCAATGCAGGACACCTTCTACCTCGAGCCGCAAGCCCCCGATGAGGAGCCGTGCGTGCTGCGCACGCATACGTCGCCGGTCCAGATCCGGGCGATGGAGGAGCGGGGCGCGCCACTCTATGTGATCGCGCCCGGCCGCGTCTATCGCTCCGACAGCGACGCCACCCACACGCCGATGTTCCACCAGGTCGAGGGCTTGGTCATCGACCGCGCCATCACCCTCGGCCACCTCAAGTGGACGCTCGAGACCTTTCTCAGGGCTTTTTTCGAACGCGACGACGTCGTGCTTCGCATGCGTCCGTCCTATTTCCCCTTCACCGAACCGTCAGCCGAGGTCGACGTCGGCTGGTCGATGGAAAAGGGCCGGCGCGTCGTCGGCGGTTGCGAAGGGTGGATGGAAGTCCTGGGCAGCGGCATGGTCCATCCGCGCGTGATCGCCAATTGCGGGCTCGATCCTGACGAGTGGCAAGGCTTCGCCTTCGGCTGCGGCATCGATCGCCTGGCGATGCTTAAATATGGCATGGACGACCTGCGGGCATTCTTCGATGGCGATATCCGCTGGCTGAAGCATTACGGCTTTCGCGCGCTTGACGTGCCGACGCTGTCGGGCGGAGTCGGCGCATGAAGTTCAGCTTGGAATGGCTGCGCGCGCATCTCGAAACCGAAGCATCGGCGCAAGCGATCGCCGACAAGCTGACGGCGATCGGCCTCGAGGTCGAGGCGCTTTCGAATCCTGCGGATTCGCTTGCCTCGTTCGTTGTCGCCAGGGTCCTGACGGCGGAGAAACATCCTCAGGCCGACAAGCTGCAGGTGCTGACCGTCGACGCCGGCACGGGCGAAACGATCCAGGTGGTGTGCGGCGCACCCAACGCGCGGGCGGGAATGCTCGGCGTGTTCGGCCCGCCCGGGACCTACATCCCCGGCACCGACCTGACGCTCAAAGTCGCGGCGATCCGCGGCGTCGAAAGCCGCGGAATGATGTGCTCCGCGCGCGAGCTCGAACTGGGTGAAGACCACAGCGGCATCATCGAGCTGCCCGACGATGCGCCGGTGGGCACGGCCTACACCGCCTATGCCGGGCTCGACGATCCGGTGTTCGACGTCAACGTCACCCCCAACCGCCAGGACTGCATGGGGGTGCGCGGCATCGCCCGGGACCTCGCCGCCGCCGGGATCGGATCGCTGAAGCCGCTGGCCGTTCCGCAGATCCAGGCGTCCGAGCCCTGCCCCGTCGATGTCAGAATCGAGGACCCGGACGGCTGTCCCGCTTTTTTCGGCCGCGCCGTTCGCGGCGTGACGAACGGTCCCTCGCCGGACTGGATGCAGCGCCGCCTCAAGTCGGCGGGGCAGCGACCGATCTCGGCGCTGGTCGACATCACCAATTACGTGATGCTCGACCTCGGGCGGCCAGGTCACGCCTACGACATTGCCAAGCTGGAGGGCGCGCTGACAGCGCGAGCGGCAAAGAGCGGGGAGAAGGTCCTCGCGCTCAACGAGAAGGAATATTTGCTCGAGTCGTTCATGACGGTGATCGCGGACGACGTGCAGGTCCACGATATCGGCGGGATCATGGGTGGCGAGGACTCGGGCGTCAGCGAGGCGACGACCGATGTCATGCTCGAGGTCGCCTATTTCACGCCCGAGCGGATCGCGCGCACCGGCCAGGCGCTCGGCCTCACCAGCGACGCGCGGACTCGCTTCGAGCGCGGTGTCGACGCGGCATTCCTGGAGGAGGGCCTAGCGATCCTGACCGGCCTGATCCTCGATATCTGCGGCGGGGCCCCGTCGGCCGAGGTCCGGGCCGGTGAGCCGCCGATCGAACATCGCACGATCCGCTTCGATTACGCACGGACCAAGGCGCTCGGCGGAGTCGACGTGCCCGAAGCGCGCCAGCGCGAGATCTTCGCAAGCCTCGGCTTCGAGGTCAAAGGCGCCGAGATAATTGTGCCGACATGGCGGCGTGACGTCGAAGGCCCGGCCGACCTGGTCGAGGAAGTTGCGCGGATCGTCGGCTACGACCAGGTCAAGTCCACTCCACTAGACCGGGCGCCGGGCGTCGCGCGCCCGACGGCGACCCGATCGCAGCTGGTCGAGCGCAAGGTCCGCCGAGCCGCCGCGGCGCGCGGGCTCAACGAGGCCGTCACGTGGAGTTTCATTGCGGAGGAGGAGGCCGCCGCGTTCGGCGGCTCCGGATGGCGGCTGGCCAATCCGATCAGCGAGGACATGAAGGTCATGCGCCCGTCGCTCCTTCCGGGCCTGATCGCGGCCGCTCGCCGCAACCTGGCCCGCGGTGCGTCGGCGGTCCGGCTGTTCGAGCTCGGTCGCCGCTATCTCGACGACGCCGAGCGACCGACTCTGTCCTTGCTTCTCGCCGGCGACAGGCGCGCGCGCGAATGGCAATCGGGCAAGGCCCAGCCATTCGATGCATATGATGCCAAGGCCGAAGCGCTCGCCCTACTCGAAGCTGCTGGCGCGCCGGTCGACAATCTACAGGTGTTCCCGGATGCCGGGCCGACCTGGCACCCGGGCCGCTCGGCAACGCTGCGGCTTGGGCCGAAAACCGTCGTCGCCGCCTTCGGCGAGCTTCACCCGGGCCTGCAAAAGCGCCTCGATGCCCCGGCGGGCGCGATCGCCGCGGACCTTTATCTCGACGCCATCCCGGCCAGCCGGTCCAGCGGCCACGCGCGGCCGGCGTTCGCTCCGCCGGCGCTGCAGGCGGTGACACGCGATTTCGCGTTCCTCGTCCCGCACGATCTTCCCGCCGACAATCTGATTCGGGCCATTCGCGGCGTCGATAAGTCGGCGATCGCGGCGGCCAGAATCTTCGACCGATTCGAGAAGGGCGGCGAGCTGTCGCTTGCGATCGAGGTCACCCTTCAGCCAGCGGAAAAGAGCTTCACCGATGAGCAGATCGCGGCAATTTCGCGGGGGATCGTCGCCACGGCGGAGAAGCTAGGAGCGCGCCTGCGCACTTGATTCGAGCGCATTGATGGCGGCGTGGACTCGCGCCTCCACCTCATCGCGCTCGAGCCCCGGCGGAATGGTTTCGCCGATCCGGAAGGTCACGGACCCGGGGTGATGCACGAAGCCCCGGCCCCACAGCCGCCCGCTGTCGACCGCCACCGGCACGACCGGCAGGCCGAGCGCGCGATAGAGCGCGGCGAAGCCGGCCTTGAGCGGCGGCGTTTCGCCCGCACGAACGCGAGTGCCTTCGGGATAAATCATCACCGGCCGCCCTGAAGATACGGCTTCAGCACCGGCGGCGACCATTGCCCGAAGCGCCTTGGCCCCAGCGCTTCGCTCGATCGGAATGACGCCATAGCGCTTGGTCATGAAGCCGAAGAGGGGAATGTCGGCGAGCTCCTTCTTCATCACCACGACGGGCAGGTGCGTCAGCCGGATCATTTCCAGCGTTTCGTACATCGCCTGATGCTTGACCGCGATCAGGCAGGCTCCTGCCGGGACCGAGCCTTCGACCCGCGGCCGGATGCCGAGCACCAATCGGCACAGCGCGTGGTGCAGGTCCACCCAGCTGAGAACGACCGCCAGCGTCGGCCGGCGCCCGAACGCGCTGGCGACGATCCCGCCCAACACCCACAGGACGGTCGCAGGGTAGAAGATCGCCGCGTAGAACAGCGAGCGGGCCGCCGCCATCAAATGTCCACCCAGACCGCGAGGCGGCGGAGGATATATTTGTTATATTCGCCGAACAGGGTCAGAAACGACGGCTCGGAGCGAACCGCGTCGGTCACGATGCGGTATTTGGAGCCGAGCACCTTGCGGAATTCGTAACGGGCGCGACGCATGTGCCAATCGCTCGTGATCAACCGCACCGATTTGAACCGGTGCTTGGCCAGCCACCGACCCGCCTCCTCTGCATTGGACCGCGTGTCGACCGATTCGCTGCCGAGATCGACGCAACAATTGATGACCCGGCGGCTCCCGCCGAGCCGACGGGCGAGGTCGGCCTTGGTCACCGAGGGGTCGGCCCCCGCGACCAGCAGCCGCTTTACCTTGCGATCCTTGAGAACATCGACGGCATGCTCGAGCCGACCGGCTCCCCCGGTGAGGACCACGGCGGCGTCCGTCGTCGTGTCGGACGGAGCGGCCCCGCCGAGCGTCAGGGCGAAGAACAGGAAGCCGAGCGCGTAAATCAGGGCCAGGAGCGATGCCGCGCGCGCGATCATAGCGCTGCCCGCAATGTCGCAAGGACGGTTGCCCGCCCGGCCCACGTCGCCAGCGCAGTGAGCGCGAAGGGAATCAGGAGAAGAGCCAGAAGATCCGCTGAGTGCAGGCTGGCGCCGCCGGCAAGCTGCCCGGCGAACGGCGCGCCGGCGGCGAGCAACGCGAGGATGACGGCGGCGATCGCGCCGCCGCCGAGGCTGCCGATCAGCGCGTCGATCGCAATCTTGCGCTGGAACAGCCGTGTGACCTGAAGGTCGGTGGCGCCAATGCCGTGCATGACCTCGATGGTGAAACGATGCGTGTCGAGGGCGCCCCGGGCGGCGAGCACGACCGCGGCCGCGCAGGCGCCGCCGAGCAGCAGGACCAAGGCGAACGCGAGCCATTGGAGCGCGCGAAGCGACTTCAGCAATGGGTCGAGCGCTGCCTTGTGCGCGCTGACCCGCGATCCCGGAGCGGCCGCATCGAGACGCCGCCCAACGTCGGCGACGACGGCTTCGGAGCGCGCGTCGAACAGGATCAGCGCCGGCACCGGCAGCGCGGCGGACGCACCCGCGGGACCAAGCCATTCTTCCAGCGTCCGGCGCATCTCGGTTTCGGGCACGACCTCGACATTACTCACGCCCGGGCTCGCGCGGATCGCCTGAAGCGCCGGGGCCAGCTGGCGCGGGCCGTCGAGAATCTGGGCGGAGTAGCGCGCTTCGACGCCGGCCGATACGCGCGCCGCCGTGTTGGCGATGGCGAGGCCTGCAGCGGCGACGATCATGATCGCGAAGGTCATGATCGCGATCACCCAAGGTGTCGGACCTTGCAGGGGCCGGGTTCCCAGCAGCCGCCGTTCGGCCGGCGAGGCGAAGAGCCAGTCGAGCATCACGGCTGCTCCGGCGCGCGCGGCGGGTTCTTGAGAATGCCTGTGGGGTCAACCATCGCCCCGTCTTCCAGGCGGATCATGTGAGCCCCGGGGGTTGCGTTGATCAGCCCTATGTCGTGCGTGGCGACGAGGACGGTCGTGCCTAGGCGGTTCAGCGCTGTGAATAGGTGGAGCAAACGACTGGCCATTTCGGCATCCACGTTGCCGGTCGGCTCGTCCGCGACCAGCAGCTCGGGCCGGTTGATCACCGCCCGCGCGATCGCGACGCGCTGCTGCTCGCCTCCGGACAGCGTCGCCGGCCTTGCGCTCGCCCGATCGGCGAGTCCGACCCAGGCGAGCATTTCCCGCACCGAGCCTTCGATCTCCTCGTCACGGGCGCCGGCGATCCGCAGCGGCAGCGCGACATTGTCGAACGCCGACAAATGGCGGATTAACCGGAAATCCTGGAACACGACGCCGATCCGCCGGCGAAAAGCCGGGAGCGCCTCGCGCGAGGCGTCGGTCAGCTCCTGCCCAAACAATGAAACGCGGCCGCGCGTCGGGCGCTGCGCGAGGTAGAGGAGCTTGAGGAGCGACGTCTTCCCCGCGCCCGAGGGCCCCGTCAGGAAGTAAAAGCTGCCTTCGGTGAGACGAAAGTCGAGGTCGCGCAACACCTCGGCGCCGGTCCCGTAGCGCAAGCCGACAGAATCGAATTCGGCGACCGGAGTCAAAACGCGGACCCTCCCCATTGCGCCCTGCCTTGCCAAGGGGCGCACATTCCTGTTTACCCTCCGCACACCGTCCCGGAAGAGGGCTTTTTGCTGAAATGATCCTCACCTGCCCCAATTGCGCAACGCAATATGTGGTCAAGGATGGGGCAATTCCGCCGCAAGGCCGCCAGGTTCGCTGCGCGGCCTGCAAGCACAGTTGGCACCAGGACCCGGAATCGGCAGCCGAGCCGGAGCCGGCGGGCAACGACGCATCCGTGACCGCCGCCGGAGAGCCCGACGAGACGTTCGCAGAGGCGGCGATGATCGAGCCGAGCACAGGTCCCGAAGCCGAGGAGCGGGCCTTCGAGGGAGCCGTAGTCGCCGAGGCCGGGTCGGAGGCGAGTGCCGAAGCCGAGCCGGAGATGACTGCCGAAGCCGAGCCGGAGACGACCGCAGACGCCGATGCGGAGCCCGGCGCGGACCGCGGCCAGTTCGACATCCTCCCGCATCCGGGCGAGCGGGCCCCGGACTTCGCGGCGCCGCCCGTGCCGGAAGCCCAGCCCGACGACGACTTCAGCCCGTTCGCCGAGCGGGACTATGTCGAGACGCGGCGGCGGCGCCCGCTGCGGGCAATTCTCGTCGTGCTGCTACTCGTCGCCGTCCTCGCGGTCGCATTCTGGTTCTTTGCCCCGCCGCAATGGAAGGCCCGGCTCGGCCTTGCCGGCACGGCTGCGACGCCGCTTCAGCTATCGAACCCGCCGCACATGGAGCTGCGGCCGCTGGCCAGCGGAAACCAGTTGCTGACCGTGGCGGGACGGATCATCAACCCGACCGGGGACACCCAGCCGGTCCCGCCGATCTACGCGCAGCTTCGCGATCGCGGCGGCAAGGTCGTCTACAGCTGGACGATCCCGCCGCCGGCGCCGACCATCGGGCCCGGGGAGAGCAAAGCGTTCAACAGCGCCGAGGTCAACGTTCCCACCGGCGCCGAAAACCTCATGCTGGAGATCAGCATCGGCTCGCCGAGAGCCTGATCATTCGAATTCGATCAGGCGCGCCCGCCTCGTTTCCCCACCCGTCTGGATCACGGAATCCCGCGTGATGTAGCCATCGCGGCTTTCCGCGCTGCCGAGGCGCAAGACCGCGCCGGAGATGACCCGGACCGTCGCGCGCGCCTGGACGCGCGACGCGACCGGCTCGCGCGCCGGTTCCGGAGGGGCCGACACGGCGGCAGCGACGGCAAGAAGAAGCAGCATGCCGCGGACGTAACGCGAGCGGCAGCAAGTGGTAAACAATGTCTTAAGATTCGTCCCGCTATGGCACGCGAGTCCGGGCGTTTGGCCTCCATTGCGCCGCAATGGGCGCTTTGCTAGAGGCCGCGCCTTGCCAGTGCCGGTGCCCGTGCCGGCCCAATTCATGACGTGCGGTCGTGGCGGAACTGGTAGACGCGCAGCGTTGAGGTCGCTGTGGCCGAAAGGCCGTGGAAGTTCGAGTCTTCTCGACCGCACCATCTCAGATTTGACTTCGGCTAAGGCTGTGCCAACTTCGGTGCGCGGAGGGGCCGTTGATCGAAATCGAGGCGGATATCGTGCTCGGTGAGGCGTTCCGCCCGGCCGCCATCGCGCACAGCCACGTCTACAGGGGCGGCGTCCGGCGGATTCTCCTGCCGGCGCTCGCGCTCGCCGGGGCAATCATCTTGTCGTCCATGGTCGGCATGCTCCTGCCGCTGCTCAGCCTGCGCCTCGAAGGCCTCGCCAGCCTGTTGTGGATCGGCGGCGGCATCCTCGGGCTGATGCTGGCGCTGAGGATCCTGTCCAGCGAGCACATGCGCGGCTTTCTCGACGGCTTGCGGCGGATCGGTTCGCCCGACGTCTTCCCGACCCGGTTCCGCTTCGACGAGCAGGGAATGTCGATCGCCAGCAGCCGGATCAGCTACTTGGTCCCATGGGCCTCGATCTTGTTCATCGTGCCATCCCCGGAACATTGGCTCGTCCAGGTCGACACGATGACTCTGGTGATCCCTTATCGGGCATTCCCGGACCCGCAATCGGAGCGCGCGTTCCTTGACCTGGTCGGTGCGCGGCTGCTCCCGGACGCGAAGCGCCGTTCCGTCCTCGACAGAAAGGCCGCCTAGGGCATCGTTAGCGGCAGGTCGCCCGATGCGATCGCGTGGGCGGTCGAGACATGGACTGCGCCGAGCCTGACGACCGGTCGCTCCGGTGTGACTGTCGCGTTGAGGTTGAGCTCTGGCAGAATGCGCGCGGCCGCCGCCGAATCCCGTGCGATTCGCAACGAATAGCTGCCGTAGGGCACCCGTTCGAACAGGAAGAAGCCGTCGAAGTCGGTGCGCACAGTCGCGACCAGCTTGCCGGCCCCGTCGACGAGCTCGACGTCGAGGCCCTCGAACCCGATTCCGCCGCTCTTGACGAGGGCGCCTTCGATGTCGCCGCCACCGACCAGCCCGATTTCGACCTCGGCCGGCACGCCGGGCCGCGGAACCACGACCTGCAAGGCCTTTTTCGGGACGAGCATCGGGTCGCCGAGGCTAGTCGCATCGATCCCGACGGTCAGCGGCGTGTAGGCCGTGAGACCGCCGATCGTGACCGACCCCTTGGAATCCGTCGCGCGCTCGGCCTGCTTGGTTCCGGTGGTGATCAGCGCGCCCCTTTCGAGCGGCTCCGAGGGGTCGTGGAAGCCGTTGTCGTTGAGATCGCGATAGACGAGCGCGCGAATCATGCCGGCTTCCGCGAGGGGGCGTCGCGACAGGGTCATGCCGCGCCTTGGATCGAGCGAGAAATTGAGGTTCACGCCGAATGCGACGGAGCCGTCGGTCGCGGCTTCGCCAGTCAAGGCAATCGCCATCGAATCCAGGCGGCGGATATGGCTGATCCGGAAGCGGCCGCGATGACCGGCCCCGTCATAGGCGACCGCGCCTTCCCAGTCGGCATTTTCCGATGCCGACCAATAAGCCGACAGCTCGGCGTCGCGGAAACGCGCGCGCGGCGCGACGTCGAAGCTGGCCAGGCCGCGCAGGCGCACGTCGCCGACGTGGCCGCTGCCGATCATCGCGACATTGACCTCGCCCGGCGGCGCCGGCCCCGAGCTCAGCAATTGCTTGCGATAGGCGACGTCGGTGGCGAGATTGAAGCGGCCGAGGTTTGCCGACAGTCTCGCAGCCGCCTCGAGCTGCTTCGACCCGTCCCCGCGGTCGGTGAAATGGACCTCCGCGTGCGCCGGAACGACCTTTCGCCCGATTTTCAGTGGCGCGTCGACCGTGGCGCGAAACTCGCGGAGGCTTTCGGCGCGGCCTCCCTGCAAATGAAAATCGCTTGCAATAATCGCTTCGGCGCCGACGTTCACGCGCCCGAACTTGCCGACCATCTGCGCCCTCGCCGCCATCCCGCCGGTCGAATCGCGCGCGGCCGACACTTCAACCAGCGCGCCGCCGATCGACCGCCGTACCGAGCCCTCGACAAACGTCACACGCTCGTCGTCGATCAGCATCACGCGAGCCAGCGCGCCAACCGACGTGCGGGTATCGATGCCATGCTCGATGGAGACCGCCGCCTGGGCCTTCGGCTGCCCAAAGCGGTCGGGCGGTTTTTGCAGCGTGAGCACATCGCGGCCGGGCTGGTTGAAGCCGGCCCAGTACCAGGTCTTGCCCGCCGGCACGTTGTCCTGCCCGACGTTGATCACTTCCTCGCGCGAGCGGATTTGTCCCTGGGGGCCGTAAAGGACGATGCTGACGCGGTTTTCGCCGTAGAAAAGTTGCACGTCGTCAAATACATAGCGGCTACTCGCATTGGCCTTGGCGAAGCCGAGCAGCTCGCCGTTGCGATAGATTTCCGCTTCCCAGCCGCTTGGAAGGTCACCTTCGAAGCGAGTCCGGTCAAACGACGCCTGGGTAGTCAGCGGCCGATTGGTCACGACTGCCCCGCGGCCGCTGGCCGCCGACCCGCTGAGCCGGCTGTCGAAACCCTCAACGTCGCCGAAGCCGAAGTGGGTGGCCTTGAGCGGTCCGAGCAGCTGCGCTTCGGGATCCGAACGGTAGGCGCGGAAGCGAAGCATGCTCGGCATGCCCTTCTCGGTCGTCGTCAATTGCGCATCGTAGGACAGCTTGGCGATCTCCCCGGCCGCATAAACCGAGCTTTGCCGATCGATTCGAACGCCTTGCCCGGACCGGTACGTGACTCCGGCGCTGACGACGAAGTCGAGGGCCGGCGCGCGCCACATGCGGTACGGGAGCTTCACCTGGGGGAGCGTGGCCAGATCGTAGCGCGCGGTGCGGATGTGCTGCGACCTTTGCTGCCGCTCCATAGCCATTTCGACCGGGAGCTTCGCCTCGGATTCGAGGACCAGGACCGAGCCGGACGTCACGGGCTTGACCCCTATGCCGAACCAGCGGGCAAGGGCGGTCGTCTCGACGCACCAGCCCTCTGGTGTCTCCCGGATCGTGCCCGGAGCGAGAGTCTCGTTCTTGGCGCCGTAGCTCGCCGAGTTGGCAGCGTAATCGATTGAAATCCGGTTCTTTTCCTTGAACGCCCAACCGCCGGCCTTGCGCGCCGTCAGGTCGACCTTCACGGGTACGTCAAGCGCAGTCAGAAAGTCGCCTAAGACGACACAAGTCCCTTCGGGGGTGGTGTAGGCGCGGACGCCATCGCCGAGCCTCAGCTGCCGAATGTGGACGTCCAGCAGGAACTGCGCGTCCGGATCGGGGCTCCAGCCCTTTGCGGCCGCAGGCGGCGGAGGCGCGGATGCGGCGACGCTGCCGGCGCAAAGCGCCAGCAGCATCCCCGCCCTGCGCAGCCAATGACGGCCGGCGCGCATCGAGTCTGCGCTCCCCGCGCTTCCCGCGCCCCTCCTAGTAGAGAACCGCCTTGGTTTCGGCGATGACGTGGCTGCCGTCGTCGAAGGTCTCGACATATTGGACGGTCACGGGCCCGCGCAGCTCCTCCTTGAAGCTCTCCTCCACCGGGACCGCGACGTGGCGCGTGCTGACCTCCTTGTAGACCGCGACGGCCTTCTGGACGGCGATCGGGTTGCGAACGCCCGGCTTCAGCACGCGCACCTCGCCAAAGGTAGAGCGATCGCCGGAGCGCGAGATATCCAGCCCGACGTAGGACTTCCCGTTCTTCTGCTCGAGCTGAACATTGGCAATCCCGGCGGTCGCCTGGAGGTTCCCGAGCCGAACGATGACCGGGATGGTGACGCCGTAGACCGGCGTTAGCTGGAAATGGAGGCCCTTGGGCGCGTCGCCCGCCGCGGCGGGCTGAACGACGGGGTTGGCCGGGGGAATGGCGCGGAACAACAGGTGCACGCGATATTCGCCGTCGGGCATGCCTTGGGGCGGGCGCGCGGCAATGCGGATCGCCTGCGGCTGGTGCGGCGCCAGCACGACCTTGCGCGGCGCGTAGACGATCATGTCGGCCGCCTTCTGGTCTTCCGTGGTGGGCTCGTTGACGTCGATGAGCCCGCCCTCGCTCGTCATGCGGCGGAATTCGATCGACACCCGGTAGGTCGCCGGCTCCTCGCCGATATTGTTGAGGATGACCTCGGCGCCCCTGCGGCCATCGAGCACGATGCGCGTCGGCGCGACGAGCAGGTCGCCGATGCCCGCCTCGGCAGGCGTGGCGGCGAGAAGCAATGGCGCAGTGCACAGGCATGCGCGGAAGGCGGACTGGGTCCAGCGGTTCATGACGGCGATCCCCTCACTTGCTCCACACTGGAGCGATCGCCGTCCTCTTTCGTCGGGAATGGTTGATTTTCGGTCAACCATGGCTGGTGTTTCGGCAGAAAGGCGAGAAAAGCGGGCGTTTCCGCCGCGATCAATAGTCCACGGTCACGTTGAACGTGCCGACATAGACTCCTCCCGCGGTGCTCGAACTCAGCGTGATCGAGCCTCCGAGGGAAAAATTCACTCCCGGATTGCCGGAGTTGGGGATGAAAACCGTTCCGGGGTTGTCGACGACCAGCGTCAGTGTCTTGCTCGGGTCGTTCTGGTTGACCAGGGTCACGTTCGGGGCGGAGATCCGCGCCGTCTGGTTGTTGGAACCGGCCACGTTGTAGGTCGCGACCTGGGTCGTCCCGGAGCAGGTGACATTGCTGTTCGCGCAGCTGAACAGGCCGGTCCGGGTAATGCCAACGGTCGCGTTCGACCAGGTCCCCGGGCCGAGGACGATCGTCCCGAGGTCGAGGTTCTGCACCCACTTGAGCGTCAGCGGCTTCACGACCTTGGCCGACACGGCGGCGCTCTTGTTGGCCGCATGCGCGGGCGCCGCGGCAAGGGCGGCCGCGAGGACGATCGAAATTGCGGCAAGGCCCGATCGGGCTCGCTGGCGCACCACTTGCTCTCCCGGCCGGGGACTTCTCGAGCGTCGGCTTACCTCCGAAATGGTTTATTTTGTCTCAACCATGATCGGGCACTCCGCGCGCAAAAAGGGGCCGCCATCGCTGGCGACCCCCCAACCGCTTCGTTCCGGTACGAACGAACTTAGTAATTCACGGTGACGTTGAACGTTCCGACGTAGGTGCCATCGGCGGTCGTCGAAGCGACGGAGATCTGGCCGCCGAGATCGAAGGTCAGCCCGACAGCGCCGGAATTGCCGAGGTTGACTGTGCCCGGGCTGTCGACCGTCATGAGCAAAGTCGAAACGCCATCGTTCTGATTGGTCAGGGTCACGTTCGGCGCGTTGATGGTTACGACCTGATTGTTGGTCCCGGTGATGCGGTACTGGGCCGTCTGGGTAGCGCCCGAGCAGGTCGTGTTGGCGTTGGCACAGCTGAACACGCCGGCCCGGCTGATCCCGACGTTCGCGCCCGACCAGGCGCCCGCGCCGGACAGGACGATCGTCCCGAGGTCGAGGTCACGGACCCAGGTCAGGGTCAGCGGCTTTACGATCCGCGCTGTGGCCGTGGCATTCTGGTTGGGACCGACCGCAAACGCGGGCGTTGCGCTCAGCGCCCATGCCGCAACCGCCGCCAGCGACATCATGCGAAGGACATTGCTCATCGTTTATTTCCCCACTTGGATTGGAAATCACTGCCGGCTGGCCAGATGGTCACCCGCGGGTTTACCAATTAACCTTAATCGCTTTCGGCTTTGCTCAGGGGCATGGTTAACGGCCGGTTAGGCCTTCGGCCGGCCTGGCCGAGGTCACAGATATTCAGCCGTGATCGGCAGATCGCCGCGATATTCGCCGTCCGCATCGCCGCTGACGCGGAGCCGTCCGCCGAAGCGAAAGGTGAGATTGCCCGCGGAATCGAGACGCGGCATGGACGGGAGGTCGCTGGCGACGTCGTCGAAGACCACCTGGCCGCCGCTCAGCGAGTGGAGCACGATACTGTTCGGCAGCACGACCCGGATCGCTCGCCCCGGCTCGCCGCGGACGACCACGGTGCCAACCATGGCCCGCGGGCTGATCTCCGCGATCGCCCCGCTGATCGCGCGCGATCCGTCGGGCCGAATCATGGCGGTGCCATCGCCCAAACCGGACAGGATGAGTCGGTCGAAGCTCAGGCCGGTTTCGATTTCGAGGCGGACGTCGTTCTTGCCGGAATTGTCGTCGCGGCTGGTCGTGGGCGTCGCGCAAAGGCGGCACTGGGCGGTCGCCGAGACCGACGAAGCCAGGCCGACACCCGCCATCAGCATCACAAGCGCGCTTTTGAGGCTCATGACCGGCGGCTCTACGCGCGAGAGGCTAAAACAGGGTTAATCTGGCGCTAACGTATTCTTCGCCAGACCGCGCCCGGCTCAGCCCTATTGTCGCAATCGTCCCGACTTTCTATCGCTCACTCCTGAATGGCCCGTTCGCCCTCCTCCGCTCCTTCGGGGCGCTCGACATTCCGGACGATCGCCAAATGGGTCGTCTACGCCGGGCTTGCCGGCCTGCTCCTGCTCGGCATCTTCGTCGGCGTCGCCTACAGCCAGCTTCCGGAATATTCGGAGCTCGAGAAACGGTCCGATCTCGGGCAAATGGTCCGCGTCCGCGCCGCCAACGGTCAGGTCCTGGTGTCCCTCGGCCCGAGCTTCGGCCGCTGGCTCACCTACGACGAGATCCCGAAGGAAATGCGGGCGGCGATGATCGCCGTGGAGGATAAGCGCTTCCGCAGCCACGTCGGCGTCGATCCGATTGGAATCGCCAGGTCGTTCAAGGTCCGGATCGAATCCGGCCACTGGCGCCAGGGGGGCTCGACCATCACCCAGCAGCTCGCGCGCAACATCTTCCTGACCAACACACGAACGTTCGGCCGCAAGCTCAAGGAGATGATCCTGGCGCTCGCGCTCGAGCGGAAGTTCACCAAGGAGCAGATCCTCGAGCTTTATCTGAACCGCGTCTATTTCGGGGGTGGCGCCTATGGGATCGACGCCGCCTCTCAGAAATTCTTCGGCCACAGCGCCGATCATCTGAGCCTCGGCGAGGCGGCGATCATTGCGGGGCTGGTGAAAGCCCCGTCCAACTATTCGCCGACCGCGGATGTCGAGGCGGCGCGCGAGCGCTCTGCGATCGTGCTCAAGACCATGGCCGACAACGGGTTCATCGACCCGGCCGCCGCGGCCGCAGTCGATCCCGCGCAAATTCGAATCCAGCCGACGACCCGCCAGAACAGCGTCCGCTATTTCACCGACTGGGCG
Organism: Sphingomicrobium sp.; assembly: GCA_035281125.1. GTDB lineage: Bacteria > Pseudomonadota > Alphaproteobacteria > Sphingomonadales > Sphingomonadaceae > Sphingomicrobium. The sequence goes on from DATEEM010000085.1 coordinate 61,398, forward strand.
CTGCCCCAGCTCGATACGTTGATCGACGAGACCCAGGACCCGATCGAAGTCTGGACCACGCTCGACCCGGCGATGCAGGCCGCGGCCGACCGCGCGATCCAGGCGAACGTTCCCGCCGGGGCACAGGGAGCACTGGTGTCGATCGACCGCGACGGAGCGGTCCGGGCGATGATCGGCGGCCGCGACTATGTCGATTCGATCTACAATCGCGCGACGCAGGCCACCCGCCAACCCGGCTCTGCCTTCAAGCTGTTCGTCTATTTGACCGCGCTGGAATCGGGAATGAAGCCGACGGACACGATCGTCGACGAGCCGATCACGATCGGCGGCTGGAGCCCGCGCAATTCGACTCGCACCAACCTCGGACCCGTTACGTTGCGCGAAGCCTTTTCGCGCTCGATCAACACGATCAGCGCCAAGATCGGCGCGCAGCTCGGCTTCGGCAGCATCGCCGACATGGCGCGGCGCTTCGGGATCAGCACCCCCATCTCGACCTATCCGTCGATGGTGCTGGGAACGAGCGACGTCCGCCTCATCGACATGACCCGCGCCTTCGCCTCGGTCGCAAACAAGGGCGTCGCCATCACGCCCTATGCGATCCGCAAGGTGGTGAACGCTGACGGCCGCCTCCTTTACCAGCACGAGCGATCGGAAGAGCGGGTGCTGGTCGCGCCGTGGGTCGCGGCCGAGATGACCGACCTGCTGCAATCCGCCGTGCTGACCGGTACTGGACGCGCAGCCCAAATCGGCCGCCCGGTGGCCGGCAAGACGGGGACGACCAGCTCGAACAAGGACGGCTGGTTCGTCGGATTTTCCAGCGGGCTGACGACCGGCGTCTGGATGGGCCGGGACGATGCCCGCGCGGTGCCTGGCTTGCAGGGGGGCACGGCGCCGGCGCGTGCGTTCCACGATTTCATGACGGTTGCGGTGGCTCGGCGTCCCGTCGAAACCTTCGATACTCAAGTGCCGATGCCGGACTGGCAATTGACTCCGGAAGAGGAATTCTTAGGCGACGAGGCATTCGACGCCAATGCCCTTCAACCCCTGGTCGACGAAAACGGCAATCCGCTTCCCCAACCATTGCCGGCCCAGCCCGGCGCTCCGCCGCCGATGATCCGGCCGGACGGGACCGGCGAACCGTCCCAACAGGAGCTCGACCAGGCATTTCCTCCGGCACCGGCGCAGCGCCCGTCGCCGCGCCAGCCGCCGCCACGGCAACCCGAGCGTCTACGTCCGCCCGAAGCGGCGCAGCCGCGGCCCGGCACGGCGTAGAGCAGCCTTCGCCGAGGCCAGCCCGGGACCGAACAGTCGAGCCTCCAGGGCCTTGAACTCCGGCCCGTGATTCAAATGGACCAGGTGCGCGATTTCGTGGGCCACGACATGGCGGCGGGCTTCCGGCGGCGCAAGGATCAGTCGCCAGTTGAGCCGGATCCGGCCGCTCGAAGAGCAGCTGCCCCACCGCGTCCCGGCGTCTCCGACACTGATCGCCCGCGGCGTAACTCCGGCCGCGATGGCGAACTCTGCCGCCTCCTGCGACATGGTCTCGAGCGCCAACTGCTTGAGGTATTTCGCGATGCGCCGCTCGAAGCCCGAGCGCGGGCCCCCGCAGCGCAGTTCCCCGGCGACGAGCTGCGGCGTGCGGCCGATCGACTCGCTCCAGACGAGTCGGGTCTTGCGCCCATCGATCGGGATCACCGCGCCGGGGACGAACGGTTCGGGCGGAACGGTGCACGCCAGCTGCGCTTCGATCCAGCCCCGTTGATCCAGCGCCCAGGCGAGCGCCGACCGACGGCTGGTGCGCGGCGGACAGGTGAGCTTGAGGACGCCGCGCGCCTCGTCGTAACGCAGCCGTAGACGCAGCGCGCCGCGGATCGGGCGAATCTCGATCGGGACAGGCAGCTCTGCCAGGAGCAGCGATTCAGAGCGGCCGTTCGACCACATGCCACTCGAGCTCCCCCGCGTCCTCCTCGCTCACGGTCCAGCCGCGCGTCGATTGCCCAGCCTCGTGCACCGTCTCGCGGCTCCCCGAAATCAGATAGTGCCATTCAGGCAGGGCCTGCCCGGCCGCGCGAAGCCGATAGGCGCAGGTTTCGGGCAGCCAGTCGAGCGCCGCAAGATTCTCCGGATCGAGCCGCACGCAGTCCGACACGCGCGCCATGCGATGCTTGTAATCAAGGCAGCGCCCGTGCCGGCGATCGAGCAGCTTGCACGCGACGTTCGTCAGGTAAAGCAGGCCAGTCACCTCGTCTTCGAGTTTGTGCACGCAGCACCGCCCGCAGCCGTCGCACAGCGCTTCCCATTCCCCCCGGCTCAGTGACGACAGCGGCTTTTCCCAGAAAGGCGTACGCGCATTCATGACAAGGCCACCCATGCTCTGCTAACCGGACTCGATCAAGCGGGGTTGGCAATGCTTAAGTCCATGAACAGGCTCAGGTTCGCGGCGATCGCCTTGGCTGCAGCACTCGCCGCTCCAACGGCGGCCCAGATCGGCGGTTACGACGGCTACGCCTTCGTCGACGCGGTGCGCAAGAAAGAGGGCGACAAGGTCATGCAGCTGATCAACACGCGCGGGCCTGGCATCGTCGACGCCAAGGACTCGAAGGGCGACACGGCCCTGATCGTCGCCATCACCGAGCGCGATGAGGATTATACCGCGTTCCTGCTCAACAGGGGCGCCGACCCCAACCTCGCCGGCAAGGGCGGCGATACGCCGCTCATCGCCGCAGCGCGCGTCGGCTACGAGGAAGCAGCGGAATGGCTGTTGACCAAGGGCGCGAAGGTCGACGGCGCCAATCGCATGGGCGAGACCCCGCTGATCATAGCTGTCCAGCTGCGACAGGTGCCGATGGTGCGGCTGTTGCTCTCGGTCGGCGCCGATCCCGACCGGGCAGATTCAGCCGCCGGTCTCTCGGCCCGGGACTACGCGGCCCGGGATTCGCGGGCGCGCGACATCCTTCAGGCGATCGAAGCGGCGAAGCCGAAGACCGCGGCGGCGATTACGCCCTAGCGTCCCTCACCAAGGGTCGGGTCGATCTGCGCCGCGAGCCGCCGGGCGGCGCGCCGGGCGAACCGCAGCACTTCGGCCTTGCGTCGCGCCGCCGGCAGCGGCCGGAGCGCGGCCTCCCGCGCAACCACGGCGTCGTAGCGGTCGGCGACGATTAGGCCGGCCTCGCCGGGAAGGAATTGCTCGCCTTCGCAAATGCCGGCCAGCGCTGACGGGACCGCCCAGTAGAAGCGATCGCAATATTCGAGATAATCAAGCCACTTGCCGTCACCGACGAGGTCGCCCTTGGCGACCTTGATCTCGACGATCGTCAGGCAGCCCTTGCCGTCGATGGCCATCATGTCGGCGCGGCGGCCATTGGGCAGAGGCATTTCGCAAATCGCGAAGAGATCGTGGCGGCAGAACAGGCGCGTGACTCCGCGCGCGACGTCGGCGGCGATCGGCGGCGCGGCGGCAAAGCACAGGGAATCGGATGGGGCCGTCATGCCCGCAACCTAGAACAATGTGAGAACGCAGCCAATCCGCGGGATCGGCGGAAAATGCGTCGTCACTGCCGGGACGCCAGCCGGAGGTTCGGATTTGGCCTAACGGTAGAAGACGTGGTTGCCGATCGCCGCGACGCGCTTCAGCCGCCAGCGCGGCGAAACGTAGCGGGCGTGGAAAAACAAGGCGTTCTCTGCGGCGGAATCCTTAAGGTCCTGATCGACAATCTTCGCGATCGCGACCGCCGTCTGCCACTGCCGGCTCGAGCGAGGCACCGACGGCAGCGAACGCCCACGGATGAACGAGAATTGGCCGCGCTGGAACAGCACGCCGCAATAGGAGGACGGGAAACGTCCGCCGGAATTCGCGCGATTCGCGATGACCTTCCCCACCGCGAGCTGGCCGACCAGCGGCTCGCTTTTCGCCTCGAAATAGACGCCGACCGCCAGGCATTCGAGCTCACGGCTGCCCGGGTCGCTGCTTCGCAAGTCGGACACCAGGCTGGCGAGGTCGCCGCTCGGACGGGCGGGCCCAGCTTCACGCTCGATCGGCGCAGCGGTCTCATCGGCGCCTTCGGGCGCAGCCAGCTTGGGCTGGCCTTCGGGATCGAGTAGGTCGGGGACGGGAATCTCGGGGAGGCTCGCGGTCGCGGCCGAAGCCAGTGCGCGGCTGGACGGGTCGGCTTGGGCCGGCGCGACCGTTGTCGCACCCAGCGCAGCACAAATGACCATCGCCGAGCGAAGTGATGGCAACATGAAATCCACAATAATTGCGGTGAACCACAGAAATCAGACCGGATTCACTGTGCGAATACTATCGCGGCCGGCCTGTTGTAGCTCCCCGTCTCGCGTGACACGTGGCGGTGATCCCGCGCACAATGCTCCCCGCTCTTCTTGTCAGGCCTCGGTTTCTGCGCACTGCGGGCCATGGTCAACCCAAGCGGGTCGTTTCAGCGATGAACCGTTCAGGCTCCGCGATATCCAGTTCCACCGCCCACAGATCCGGGTCGAAACGCAAGCGCTTCGCGAGGAACGCCGGAACCTCGTCTGCACCCGCCGATTCCGCCGGGCCGGCGGAGCGCCACTCATAGCCGCCGCTCGGCCCCAGGACCCGCTCCAGGCAACCAACGTGCCGGCCGCGGCTGCCGACGATGAGGAGGAGGCTCCCGCCCGAAGCGTCGCCGGAGTGAAGCACCGTTGCGAAGCCTCCGTCCGCCTCGATCCTGCGCAGCAGCGCGGAAACTTCCAGCCTGGCGGGAAGCCGGCCCGGGATCATCGCCGCTCAGGCAGCGTCGCGCTCGTCGGCTCCGAGCAGGACTGCCGCAAGGGCATCACGGCTGCGTGCGCCGCGCATTTTGTCGAGCGTCGGACGGTGGCGAGTCACGCGACTGATCGCGGCAAGGGCCTTCAAATGCTCGGCGCCGGCGTCCAGTGGCGACAATAGCAGGAAGACGAGGTCGACCGGCCGGCCATCGATCGCCTTGTAGTCGATCGGCTCAGACAGCCGCGTGAACATCCCGTAGATTCGATTCAGGCCGTCGATCTTGCCGTGCGGGATCGCGACCCCCTGGCCGAATCCGGTCGAGCCGAGCTGCTCGCGCTCGCCTATGCTGGCAAGAATCGTCGCTGGATCGACGCTCAGGCGCTGGCCGGCCATGTTCGCCAGTTGCTGGAGCAACGACTTCTTGTTTCCGCCGGAAAGGCGGGTCGTGATTGCGTCGAAATCGAGGAAATCCGAAAGCTGCATCAAATTACTAACTCGTCACGGGCCGTGGGTCGGGATACGACCTGGGCCGGGGAATCCAATCGGGTCAATCGGTATGCGGCTCGACCCAGCCGATGTTGCCGTCTTCCCGGCGGTAGATCATGTTGAGCTGGCCGGTTGCGGAGTTCTTGAACATCAGCGCGTTGGTGTTGCGCAGGTCCATGAGCATGACCGCGTCCGACACGCTCGATTCGGGGATGTCGACGCGTGTTTCGGCGACGATTGCCGGGAAATCGGATGCCTCTTCCCCCTCGTCGGCGGCGGAAAAGATCGTGTAGGCCGCATTCTCGACGAAACTTTGCGTCGCCTCGTCAACCTTATGCTCGCGCAAGCGCTTGAAATAGCGGCGAAGCTGCTTTTCGATGCGGTCCGCGGCGCCGTTGAAAGCCATCGGCGCTTCCCGCGCGCTGTGGGACGCCTTGAGCACCACGCCCTGCGTCACCGGCGCGACAATGTCGCAGGTATAGTCGTTGTTCGGGCCACGGCCGAACGTCACGTTCGCACCGATGCTCCGCGAAAAATATTTCTGGGTGATTTCGGCCATCCGGCGAGCCGCATGCTCGCGCAGCGATTCACCCGTGTCGACCTGATGGCCCGCGACCCGAACGTCCACTTGTCCTGGCTCCTCAGCTTGACGGCGGCGGGCTTAGGACCGCCCGGAAGCTCCCGTCAACTGGCCTCGGCAAAGCGTGCCCAAAGCGGGTTGACGAGCGTCGCAATAAACGCGCGGTGACGCTCGAGTTCCGCGAGATCCGGACAATGCGGCCGTGCTGGCCGCGGCTCGCGGACCTTTACCGTTCCGGCCGCCGCGTGGACTTTCACCCGGTCGGTGTCCGCGACCAGGCCGAGGCCGATTTGGCGGCCACCGGTCAATTCGACATAGACTTGCGCGAGCAGTTGCGCGTCGAGGAGCGCACCGTGCTTCACGCGGTGGCTGCGATCGATCCCGAAACGCATGCACAACGCGTCGAGGCTGTGCTTGGCCCCGGGATGCCGCGCGCGAGCGAGCATCAGCGTGTCGACCATTCGGCTGGTGCAGATCGGCCGGCGGCCGCAACGTTCCAGTTCGAAATTGAGAAAGCCGAAATCGAACCCTGCATTGTGCGCAACCAACGGCGAATCACCGAGGAACTTGAGCAGAGCCTCGGCCCGATCGCCGAACAGCGGCTTGTCGGACAGGAAGATGTCGCTCAGCCCGTGAACCGCCTCGGCGTCGCTCGGCATTAGGCGCTGCGGATTGAAGTAGGCATGGAAGTGCCGGCCGGTTTCGACCCGGTTGAACATTTCGACGCAGCCGATCTCGACCATCCGGTCTCCGCCGGCCGGGTTGAGTCCGGTCGTCTCGGTATCGAATACGATCTCCCGCATGCGGGAATCTATCCACCCGGCGTGAGTCCGAGACAAGCGAGAACCGCGCGGACCTGCTCCTCAGTTGTGGATAGATCGGTCCCGGTGTCGATCACGAAATCGGCGCACCGCCGCTTCTCCTCGTCGGGCATTTGGCGGGCGAGGATGGAGTCAAGCTTCTCCGCCGTCATTCCCGGCCTCGCCAGCACGCGCTCGCGTTGCAGTTCGGGCGGCGCCGAAACGACGATGACCCTGTCGAACCCGCCTTCGCCGCCGGTTTCGAACAGCAGCGGGATCTCGAACAATAATGCCGGAGCCGCCTTGTGCCTCTCGATGAACTCCTGCCGGGCGCGCTGGACCGCGGGATGGACGATGGCCTCAAGGGCCGCGAGCTCGGCCGGATCGGACAGCACGATCCGGGATAGCGCGTCGCGGTCGAGGTCGCCGGCTCGCTCGGCTTCCCGAAAGCGGCGGAGGATCGGTTCGACAAGCGAGCCGCCGCGCGCTTGCAACCGGCGCACCTCTGCGTCGGCGTCGAAGACCGGGATGCCGGCACGCTCGAACATCCGCGCGACGGTCGACTTACCCATCCCGATCGAGCCGGTCAGCGCGAGCGTCATCATGCCGGCAGCAACCCCCTGGCCCGCAGGGCCCCTAGCAGAGGAACCAGGGGCATGCCGAGGATCGTGAAATGATCGCCGTCGATGCGGTCGAACAATTGCACGCCTCGACCTTCGAGCCGAAACACGCCGACACAATAGGCGACGTCCGGCCATTCGGCATCAAGGTAGGCGCGGATGAATTCGTCGGACAAGTCGCGCACATGCAAGGTCGCGACTTCGCCATGCGCCCATTCGCGGGTGCCGCCGCGCGCGAGGGTCACGGCGCTGGCCAGCCGCATCGATTTCCCCGAAAAGCAGCGAAGATGCTCGAGCGCGGCATTGCGATCCGCCGGCTTGTCGAACAGGCGGTCGCCGACGCTCACCACGCTGTCGCTTCCGATCACCCAGTCACTCGGCCTCGATTTGCTGACTGAGACGGCCTTGGCGCCGGCGAGCTCCTTCGCGATCTCGAGGCCCGCGCCCGTACTGTTCGCCTTGACGGCCGCCTCGTCGAGCTCGGGCGGTACGATCTCAAACGTAACTCCGGCCGCCGCCAGCAATTGCCGGCGGATCGGGCTAGACGAGGCAAGGATCAGCGGCACCGAGACAACCCTGTGGATAAGGACAGGCGCAGCCCTAGCGCGGCGTCGGGGATAGGCTCAACGAATCTGTTGTCCGACCAAGCGCCGCGGATGTTCGCCGATTCATCCACGGGGATGGATTTCATCCCCAGCCTGTGAATCGCGGGGCTTTCGACCGCAAGATCAAACTTTCCCGAGCGGAGGTTCGTCGGGCCCTTGTTGGCAAAACGGGGATGCCCGCCTAAACCCCGCTCTCCCGTCGCCAATCACATCATCAATCCTTCTTAGAATCTAATATAAAGGGAGAAGATAAGGGTGGTCGCGAGACCGGCTAGGCTTCCGGGCGACAAGGCGATGCTCGCGGTGCTGCGCGGCGAGCGGCATGATCCCCCTCCTCTCTGGATGATGCGCCAGGCTGGCCGCTACCTTCCCGAATATCGGCAGTTGCGAGAAGAAAAAGGAAGTTTTCTCGACCTGGTCTACGATAGCGGTGCGGCGGCCGAGGTCACGCTTCAGCCGTTGCAGCGGTTTCCACAGCTCGACGCAGCGATCCTGTTTTCCGACATTCTGATCGTCCCGTTCGCGATCGGTCAGAATTTGAGCTTCGTCGAGGGTGAGGGACCGCGGCTGACCCCGCCGCTTGTGTCGTCGTCGCTCGAGGAACTGAGCGGCTATCCGGCTCGACTCGATCCGATTTACGAGACGGTGCGCAAGGTCCGCGACCGGCTTCCTTCGGAGAAGGCATTGATCGGCTTTGCCGGCGCGCCGTGGACGGTCGCGACCTACATGGTCGCCGGACAGGGCAGCAAGGATCAGGCCGAGACTCGTCGCCTTGCTTATGCGGATGCCGGGCTATTCTCGGACATCATTGCGCGGATCGAAGCCGTGACGTTCGACTATTTGTGCGGTCAGATCGATGCGGGCGTCGATTGCGTGCAATTGTTCGACAGCTGGTCGGGAAGCCTCGCTCCCGCCGAGTTCGAGCGGTGGGTGATTGCACCGACGGCGCGGCTGGTCGAGCGGTTGCGCACGCGTTTTCCGTCGGTGCCGGTGATCGGCTTTCCGAAGGGCGCCGGGGGAAAGGTCGGCGCCTATGCGCGGCAAACGGGCGTGAGCGCGGTCGGCCTCGATGAAACCGCCGACCCGGCTTGGGCCAACAAGCAATTGCCGCCGGGACTTCCGGTGCAGGGCAACCTCGATCCGCTCGCGCTGCATGCGGGCGGAGAGCCGATGCGCGGCGCGGTACGTCGAATCCTTGACGCGTTCGCCGGGCGTCCGCACATCTTCAATCTGGGTCACGGGATCCTGCAGGACACGCCCATCGCTCACGTCGAATATTTGATGGCGCTGGTGAAGGAGGCGAGATGAGCGAAATCGCGGGATGGCTCGGGCCTGCCTACGACTGGGTCAAGGCGGCGCACGTGACGTTCGTCATCTTCTGGATGGCGGGCTTGTTCATGTTGCCTCGTTTTTTCGTCTATCACCAGGAAACCCCGGTCGGCTCGCCCGAGGATCGCGCATGGATCGAGCGCGAATCGCGGATTCGCTCGATCATCCTCACTCCGGCAATCGGGCTGGTGTGGATCCTTGGACTGATGCTTGCCGCAGACAATCGCATGCAGGTCCTGTCCGCGCCATGGTTCCACGCCAAGTTCGCGCTGGTCGTTGCGCTGAGCGCTTACCAGGGCTGGCTTGTGGGCTACGCGAGGAAGCTCGCCAAGGGCGAACGGCCGCTGTCGGGTCGGACCGTGCGGATCATGAACGAGATCCCGGGGATAGCCGCTGCGATCATCGTCGTCCTCGTCATCGTCCGTCCCTTTTGAACGGTCTGCCACGCGCACGACCGGTCGCTGATTGACAGCGGGCGACAGGAAACATACCTCGATTCGCGACGGCTCTTCGGCCCAGTTTCCCATTCGCCGGTGGCCGTTTCCTTTACTTCCAGCGGTGTCCTGCCGCTCTCCGGCTTTGATCGACCGTCTACGAGCTCGAGCGAATCTCCCCAACAAAAAGACCATTTTATGCATCTGAAAGAATTGAAGAAAAAGACGCCCGCCGAATTGGTTGCGATGTCCGAGGAAATGGGCGTCGAGGGCGCGTCGACGATGCGCAAGCAGGATCTGATGTTTTCGATCCTCAAGATCCAGGCCGAAAACGGCGTCGAGATCATGGGCTCGGGCACGATCGAAGTGCTCAACGACGGCTTCGGCTTTCTCCGCTCGCCGGAGGCCAATTATCTCGCCGGCCCCGACGACATCTATGTCGCGCCGTCGATCGTCCGGCGCTTCGGCCTGCGCACCGGCGATACGGTGGAAGGCGAGATCCGCGGTCCGAAGGAGGGCGAGCGCTATTTCGCTTTGACGCGGGTCACGACGATCAACTTCGACGATCCGGAGACCGTGCGTCATCGAGTCAATTTCGACAATTTGACGCCGCTCTATCCGGACGAGAAGCTGCGGCTCGACACGCTCGACCCGACGATCAAGGACAAGTCGGCGCGGGTGATCGACATCGTGTCGCCGCTCGGCAAGGGCCAGCGCGCGTTGATCGTGTCGCCACCGCGCACCGGCAAGACGGTGCTGATGCAGAACATCGCCCGCGCGATCACCGACAACAACCCGGAAGTGATCTTGATCGTCCTCCTCATCGACGAGCGCCCGGAAGAGGTCACCGACATGGAGCGCTCGGTCAACGGCGAGGTCATTTCCTCGACCTTCGACGAGCCGGCGTCGCGCCACGTCCAGGTCGCCGAGATGGTCATCGAGAAGGCGAAGAGGCTGGTCGAGCACAAGAAGGATGTCGTGATCCTGCTCGATTCGATCACCCGCCTCGGCCGAGCCTATAACACCGTCGTTCCGAGCTCGGGCAAGGTGCTGACCGGCGGTGTCGACGCCAACGCCCTGCAGCGGCCGAAGCGGTTTTTCGGAGCCGCGCGCAACATTGAGGAAGGCGGTTCTCTGTCGATCATCGCAACGGCGCTGATCGATACCGGATCGAAGATGGACGAGGTGATCTTCGAGGAGTTCAAGGGCACCGGCAACAGTGAGATCGTGCTTGACCGGAAGGTCGCCGACAAGCGCATCTTCCCCGCGCTCGACGTCGGCAAGTCCGGCACCCGCAAGGAAGAGCTGCTCGTCGAGCAGGGCACGCTCACCAAGATGTGGGTGCTGCGCCGCATCCTGATGCAGATGGGCACGGTCGACGCGATGCAGTTCCTTCTCGACAAGATGAAGGACGCGAAGTCGAACGAGGACTTCTTTGCGAGCATGAACCAGTAGGCATTTCGCCCGTTTGCAGGGCAAGGGAACTTCACCACAAGGTGTGATGCAAGGATGACTGACCTGCTGCTTACCGTTGCGGCCAGCCTCGCCTCCCTCGACGGCGTGTGGGACGCGATCGTCAAGGATTTCTCGAACATTACCGAGCCGGCGGCGCTGGCCGCCTTCCTGCAGGTGTTGATGATCGACCTCGTCCTTGCCGGCGACAATGCGATCGTGGTCGGCGCGCTCGCCGCCGGCCTCACGCCCGAGCAGCGCCGCAAGGTGATCATGATCGGGGTGCTCGCGGCGCTGGTTCTGCGCATTCTGTTCGCGCTCATCGTCACCCAGCTGCTCCAGATCATCGGGCTCATCCTGATCGGCGGCCTGCTGCTGCTGTGGGTCGCCTGGCGGATGTGGCGCGACCTTCGTCGCGACACGGAATGCTCACCGGGTTCGGACGAGGTCTTTGGCGATGAACATTCGGGCCTGCGCCCGGCAAAGAGCTTCGCCGGCGCGGTGTGGGGCGTCGCCGTCGCCGACGTGTCGATGAGCCTCGACAACGTCCTGGCCGTTGCCGGCGCCGCACGCGATCACCCGGGGATCCTGATCGTCGGCCTGGTTTTCGCCGTGGCCCTGATGGGCATCGCGGCCAACTTTATCGCCCGGGTGATCGATCGCTACCGCTGGATCGCGTACGTCGGCCTGATCGTCGTGCTCTATGTCGCGCTCAAGATGATCTATGACGGCTGGGTTGATCCGCAGGTGGGGCTCGGCAAGCTCTTCGCCTGACGCGCGGCCTCCGCTAACGGCCGCACGATGACCGGCGACACGATTTTCGCATTGTCGAGCGGCAGGCCGCCGGCGGCGATCTCCGTGATCCGCATCAGCGGACCGTCGGCGCACGAGGCCGGGCGATTGGTCGCCGGATCGCTCTGCGGGCCGCGCGTCGCCGCGGTGCGCCACCTACGGGACCCTCAGTCGGGCGAATTGCTAGACCAGGCGGTCGTGCTCCGATTCGATTCGCCGGCCAGTTCGACTGGCGAAGATGTGGTGGAATTCCAATGTCATGGCGGCCGCGCAGTCGTTGATGCCGTGCTCGACGTTCTGGCCGGGATCGAGGGGTTGCGCGCCGCCACCCCGGGAGAATTCATGCGCCGTGCGTTCGCCAACGGCCGGATCGACCTGACCGAGGCGGAGGGATTGGCCGATTTGATTGAGGCCGAGACCGAAGCGCAGCGCAAGGCGGCCCTCGCGCTGGCCGAAGGTGGGCTGCGCAGCCAGATCGAGGCTTGGCAGCGGCAGGTGCTGGCGCTGGCCGCGGAAGCCGAGCGGGCAATCGACTACGACGATGACGATTCGCCTATGGACCCGGCGTTGCGAGAGGGTTGCGCCGACTTGGCGCGGGAACTCAAGGCCTGGCTCGACCGCCCGCGCATCGAGCGGTTGAAGGACGGGGTGCGAGTCGTCGTGGCGGGGCCACCGAATGCCGGTAAGTCTAGCCTTCTCAATGCTATAGCAGGGTACGAGCGAGCGATCGTCACGGACCTTCCGGGCACTACGCGTGATCATATCGAAGTGCCGCTGTCGCTCGGAGGCGTGCCCATCCTGCTCACCGACACCGCCGGAATCCGGCCCGCCGAGGACCGGGTCGAGGCAATCGGCGTCGCTCGTGCCGAAGCGCTTGTCGAGGCCGCCGATATTCTGCTCTGGCTCGGGGAGCCGGGCGATGCGCCGGCTCATCCCCGGCTCGTGAAGATTCATGCGAAAGCCGATTTGTCCGAGCGGGCGACAGCGCCGGCGCATTCGGTCCCGGTGTCGTCGCTGACTGGCGATGGTCTGAAGACGCTGCTCGAGCGTGTTTTGGACGCGGCAGAAGCGCTTTTTCCGGGAGATGACGCGATCGCGCTCAACCGACGCCAGGCCGGGCACCTCACCGAGGCGGCCGAATCCCTGGCCGTCGCCGCCTCATCGGATGATCCGGTGATCATCGCGGAAAGTCTGCGCCAGGCGCGGGCGGAGTTCGATCGGCTGACGGGCCACGCCGGGATCGAGGAGGTCCTCGACGCCCTCTTTGCCCGGTTCTGCCTCGGAAAGTGATGTTTCACGTGGAACGTCGATCCGTTACAGGGCGGACCGTGTTTGATGTCCTGGTCATCGGCGCCGGCCATGCCGGCTGCGAGGCGGCTTCCGCCGCGGCCCGGCGTGGTGCGCGCGTCGGCCTCCTGACGTTCCGGCCGGAAGACGCCGGCCAGATGTCATGCAACCCGTCGATCGGGGGCGTCGGCAAGGGCCACCTCGTCCGCGAGCTCGACGTGTTCGACGGGCTCATGGCGCGCGCCGCTGACCGCGCTGCGATCCATCGCCGGATGCTCAATCGCAGCAAGGGGCCGGCGGTCTGGGGACCGCGGGTCCAGGCGGACCGCCGCCTCTACCGCGCGGCGATCGGGGAGCTCCTCCGGCACTCGAGCACCGAATTGGTGATTGCCGAGGCGCTTGGTCTCATCGTCCGCGGCGGCAGGATTGCCGGCGTCGAGACCAGTAGCGGGACGCTTGCATGCCGAGCGGTCATCATCGCGACGGGGACCTTCCTCGACGCGCGCATGTTCGTGGGACAGGAGGTCGTCGTCGGCGGCCGCCGCGGCGAGGCGGCTTCGACGGCCTTGGCGGCGCAGATTCGCGAGATCGGACTGGGTCAGGGGCGGCTGAAAACGGGAACCCCCCCGCGGCTCGACGGGCGGACAATCGACTGGTCGCGCACCGAAGAGCAGCCGAGTGATCCCCAGCCGTGGACGATGTCGGCGCTCGACGACGGTGTCCGCCAGCCGCAATTGCGTTGTGCGATCACTCGGACCAACCGTCGAACGCACGAGATCATCGCGGCGAACTTCGAACGCTCGCCGCTATTCGCTGGCACGATCAAGGGGCGAGGCCCGCGTTATTGCCCGTCGATCGAGGACAAAGTGAAGCGATTCGCCGATCGCGACGCGCATCAGATTTTTCTGGAGCCGGAGGGACTGGATGATAGCCTCGTCTACCCCAACGGCATCTCGACCTCCCTGCCGGTTGACGTACAGGAAAGTCTTGTCCGCACGATCGCCGGCCTGGAGCGGGCAGAGATCGTGCGGCCCGGTTATGCGGTCGAATATGAGTTCGTCGATCCGCGACGGCTCAACGCGACGCTCGAGGTTCGAGAATTTCCGGGCCTGTTTCTGGCCGGGCAGATCAACGGCACCACGGGTTATGAGGAGGCGGCTGCGCAAGGGCTTGCCGCAGGCCTCAATGCCGCGGCGGCCGCACTCAGCCTGGATCCTGTCCGCTTCGACCGCCGCACCTCTTACATTGGCGTAATGATCGACGACCTCACGTTGCAGGGGGTGGGGGAGCCCTACCGAATGATGACTGCGCGAGCCGAATATCGCCTGGCACTACGGGCGGACAATGCAACGTCGCGGCTGGGCGCGGCCGCGCTGGCGGCGAACTGCCTGTCCGATGCGCGCCGTCGGCAAATCGAGACGCATCTTTCGCGCCGTTCGACCGATTCGTGGGGCGAAACCGAGGAGGGGCGGGCCGACGCGGCCTATGCGCCTTACGTCGAGCGTCAGCAGCGCGAGTGGGAAGTCGTGCAGCGTGACTCTCGGATCTGGCTTCCGACCGAATTGGACTACGCCGCCATCCCCGGGCTTTCGAACGAAATGATCGAACGGCTCTCCGCGGCCTGTCCCGAGACGCTTGACCAGGCCTCGCGGATCCCCGGCGTAACTCCCGCGGCGCTGTCCGCCCTGTACGTTGCCGCAGCCCGCCGGGCGGCGGCGTGATCGAACGGCTCGCGGAGGTCGCGGGACGGCGTGTTTCACGTGGAACATTCGCAAGGTTGGAACAATATGCCGCGCTGCTGCGCGAGGCGAGCGCGACCCAGAACCTGATCGCCGCCTCGACTCTGGCGTCGTTGTGGGAGCGCCACATCCTGGATAGCGCGCAGCTCGTGCGCTTCGAACCGCGCCCAGGCGCACAGTGGGTCGACGTCGGTTCCGGGGCCGGCCTACCCGGGATCGTTCTCGCCTGCCTGGTGGACGGCCCGGTGACGCTGATCGAGCCCCGCCGCTTGCGCGCGGACTTCCTCCGCCATGCGTGCGAAGCGCTTGGGCTGGCCGTCACCATACACTGCGCAAAGGTCGAACGGGTGACGGGCTCGTTCGACGTTATCACCGGCCGGGCGGTCGCGCCGCTAAGCGATTTCCTCCGGATATCCGGGCATCTGTCCACAGGAAAAACCGTTTGGGCGCTTCCCAAGGGACGCAAGGCCGAGAAGGAACTGGCCGAGGCCCGCCGCGCGTGGCAAGGTGTGTTTCACGTGGAACAGAGCGCGACCGACCCGCAATCGAAGATCGTGGTCGGCACGGGGGTGAGGGCGAAGTGATGATCCGGATCGCGATTGCGAACCAGAAGGGCGGGGTTGGCAAGACTACGACGGCCATCAATCTGGCCACCGCGCTGGCGGCGATCGGGTCGCGCGTCCTGCTCGTCGACCTGGATCCCCAGGGCAATGCCTCGACCGGGCTCGGGGTCGGAGCGTCCAAGCGCGAACGCTCGAGCTATGATGTTCTGATCGGGACTGCCGAGCTGGCCGAAAGCGCGATCGCGACGCGTGTGCCGCGGCTGGACCTGCTGCCGGCGACGGTCGATCTGTCGGGCGCCGAAGTCGAGATGGTCGGCCTGGCCGATCGCGCCCATCGGCTCGATAAGGCCTTGAATTCCGCGGCGTCCAGCCGATGGGACATCTGCCTGATCGACTGTCCGCCTTCGCTCGGGCTGCTGACGGTCAATGCGCTGGTCGCGGCTCGGCACCTGCTTGTGCCGCTCCAGTGCGAGTTTTTCGCACTCGAGGGGCTGAGCCAGCTGCTGCAGACGGTCGAGCGGATTCGCTCGGCCTTCAATCCGCAATTGGCGATCCTCGGGGTCGCCCTGACCATGTTCGATCGGCGCAACAATCTTTCGCAGGCCGTCGCTGAGGATGTCCGCGCGTGCCTCGGCGCCGCCGTGTTCGACACGATCGTTCCCCGCAACGTCCGTCTGTCCGAAGCCCCGAGCCACGGCTTGCCGGCGCTGATCTACGACCTCAAATGCCCCGGTTCCGAAGCCTATATCCGCCTGGCGCGCGAGCTGATCGCGCGCCTGCCGCAGTTGGCGGAGGCGGCATGAGCGAGAAGCCGGCGAAAGGGCTCGGCATGGGCCTGTCGGCGCTGCTCGGCGAGGCCGCGCGCGCGCCGGTGGCCGAGCCCCAGGCCGAGAGCCGCGGCGGCGTTCGCGAGATCGAAATCGGCCGCATCCGCCCCAATCCCAACCAGCCCCGCGTCCAGTTCAGCGAGGAATCGATCGACGAGCTCGCCGATTCGATCGCGGAACGGGGCGTGCTTCAGCCGATCCTGCTTCGCCCGCATGGCGACGGCGAGGGCTATGAGATCATCGCCGGTGAGCGGCGCTGGCGGGCGGCGCAGCGCGCCCGGCTCCACACCATCCCGGCGATCGTCCGCGAGGTCGACGAGGCGACCACCGCCGAGCTCGCGCTGATCGAGAACATCCAGCGCGAGGACCTGAACGCGATCGAGGAGGCCGAAGCCTATCGCCAGCTCGTCGAGCGTCATGGTCACAGCCAGGAAGACATTGCCCGGCTCGTCCACAAGTCGCGAAGCCACGTCGCCAACCTGTTGCGATTGCTCGATTTACCAGAATTCGTGAAATTATCGCTATTGCAAGGCGATATCAGCATGGGCCATGCGCGCGCCGTCGCGGCGGCGCCGGACCCTGAGGCGCTGGCTCGTGAAATCGTCGCAAAGGGGCTTTCCGTCCGCCAGGCTGAGGAGCGGGCGAAACGCGCCAAGCAGGGCCCCAAGGAACTGGTGCTGACCGCCGAACGCAAGGTCGACGCGGATCTCGCCGCGCTCGAGCGGCAGCTGACCGACATGCTCGGCGTCAGGGTCGAGGTCGTGCACAAGGGGCAAGGCGGGACCGTCACCCTCCATTATTCGAGTCTCGACCAACTCGACATGATCTGCCAGCGTTTGACGGGCGAGCCGATTTAGGTCAGCGGCGCCCGGCGGCGCGGGCGATTGAGAGAAGCTCTTCGCCCAGCGCCGCCTGTTCCGGCGCCGGAGTGAAAAACAGGTCCGTTTCGAGCTTCCCGGCGCGCTCCGCGACGGTGGCGAGACGCTTCGAATCCCATAGGGAAAGCATTTTCGAGACTATCGGTTTATCCTTCCAGAACAAGGACTTGCCGAGCGACGCCATGACGGCATCGAACGGTTCGCCCCGCTCGATTCGGGCCCGCGCCGGAGACAGCTGAAGGACCCGCCGATGGAGCGCGCGGACGACCGGGATGCCCCCGGCGCCGGGCGGGAGATTGCTCAATTCCATGGCAAGATCGCCAACTCGACCGGACAAAGCGAGGTCCGCGAGGTGCAGCACCTCGCCCTCGGGCAGATCGGCGGCAATCGCGTCGATCGCGTCATGGTCGAGCTCCTTGGGCGATTGGGGGGATGCATCGACATAGAGCGCGAGCTTCTGCAGCTCCTGCGCGGCGATCGCCTGGTCGTTGGCGCACAGGCTCGCGAGCCGGGCGGCTACCGGGGCGCTGACCTTTAGTCCGAACCGCCGGCCGACTTCGGCGACCATTTTTTCGGCTTCGGCGCCTTCCGGCACATAAGCGGCGAAGGCCAATGCCTCGGGGGAAGATTCCGCGAGCTTCAGCAATGCCGACGACTTGCGCAGAGACCCCGCGATGGCGACGACAGGGCTCTCGGGAGCAGGGCCCGCGAGGAGCGCCTCGACGCCGCCCGTGATCTCGTCTCCGGCGGGCTCGATCCATAGTGCGCGCTTGCCGCCGAACAGGCTCATTGCTCCGGCTTCGTCGGCGAGGAGCGCGGGATCGGCCTTCACTGACCCCGCGGCGACTGCGAACTTCGCCGCGCCGAGCGCTTCCACTAGGCGACTGCCAAGCGCGCGGGCCTGAGCCTGGTCGGGACCGTGCAAAAGGTAGAAGCGCACGTGTCCCTCGGGCCGTTCGACCGCGCGGGCGATGCTTGCCTTGGACGCCTTCACGGCCTGGGCGCGGTCCGCGCCGCGTAGATTCCCAGCCGCGCGACGATCTGATCGGCGACAACGTCGGACAGCCGATCGACCGCGGTCTGCTCCGCGGCCACGGTTGCATATTCGGAGCTGACCACGTCGATCCCGGCATCGGATCCCGCAGTCGCATCGAGCACGACCGCACCGGTGGCCAGGCTGACCAGCTGGTAGCGCGCACGGAGCGTCCGCCGCTCGCGTGTCACCGCCCGGTCGCCGCGAATCCCGAAGCCGGTGATATTGTCGTCCAAGGTTACGTCGAGCCGGTATTGAGGCGCACCGGCGCCGCTCTGCCCGAGCCGGTCGATCAGCTTGTTGCGCATCAACCAGCCGACCTGGCCGTCGATCGGGGCCACCTCGACGCTACGCAGTGTGGTGACCACCGTTCCGCCCGAACCGCCGCCGTACAGCGGGCGCAACCCGCACGAAGCCAGCATGAACGCGAGCAGGGTGACCGCGAGCCGCATCACGCCACGATATTCACCAGCCGGTCGGGAACCACAATGACCTTGCGTGGCGTGGTACCGGCGAGCTGCCGCTGGACCTTTTCGGACGCGAGCGCGAGCGCTTCGGCTTCCTCCTTCGGCAGCCCGCGCGGGGCGGTCAGCGTGTCGCGCAGCTTGCCATTGACCTGCACCGCCAGCGTGACCTGGTCGTCGATCAGCAGCGCCGGATCGAAGGTTGGCCACGGTGCACCCGTAACCATGCCTTCGCCGCCGAGCGCCGCCCAGGCCTCCTCGGCGAGGTGCGGCGCCATGGGGGAGATCAGGCGGATCAGCGCGCGGATGGCGTCGCCACGGTCGGCCGACGGCTGCGCTTTCTCGATCGCGGTCACGAGTTCGTAGAGCTGCGCGACGCCCTTGTTGAATTGCAGCGCGTCGATCGCCGAACCCACGCCGGCGATGGTCCGGTGAAGCTTGCGCCGAAGGCCTTCGTCGGAGCCATCGCCGCCGCTGTTGCTGCTAGCCAGTCGCCACACGCGCTGGACGAAGCGCGACGCGCCCTCGATTCCCGCTTCCGACCATTCGAGATCGCGCTCCGGCGGGCTGTCCGACAGCATGAACCAGCGCACCGCGTCGGCGCCATATTTGGCAAGGATCGGTTCGGGATCGATCGTATTGCGCTTCGACTTGGACATCTTCTCGACCCGGCCGGGGGTCACCGCCTGTCCGCTGTGGATATGGATCCAATCGTCGCCATCGCGGCGGACTTCGTCGGGCGACAGCCAGCTACCGTCGGCCGCCTGATAGGTTTCGTGAGTTACCATCCCTTGCGTGAACAGGCCGTCGAAAGGTTCGGTCACGCTGATCTTGCCGAGATGCTGGAGCGCGCGCGTCCAGAAACGCGCGTAGAGCAGGTGCAGGATGGCGTGCTCGACGCCGCCGATATACTGCGCGACCGGCAGCCATTGCTCGGCCTCCGCACGATCGAACGGCTGGTCCGCCGGCTGGCTCGCGAAGCGGATGAAGTACCAGGCCGAATCGACGAACGTGTCGAGCGTGTCGGTCTCGCGCACCCCCTCGCCGCCGCAGCGCGGGCAGGCGACATGCTTCCAGCTCGGATGCCGGTCGAGCGGGTTGCCCGGCGTTTCGAAATCAATGTCGTCGGGGAGCACGACCGGGAGATCGCTTTTCGGCACGGCGACCGCGCCGCACGTGCCGCAGTGGATGATCGGGATCGGCGTGCCCCAGTAGCGCTGCCGCGACACGCCCCAGTCGCGCAGCCGGTACTGGATCGTGCCCTTGCCCCAGCCCTGCTCTTCGGCGCGGCGGATGACGTCGGCGATCGCCTGCTCGGTCGTGAGGCCGTCGAGAAAGCGCGAATTGACCGTCACGCCCGTGATGACGTCTGCTTCGCCGATCACCGGAAGCCCGGCGTCTTCGACGCTCGCGGCGACCACCCGCCGGATCGGCAGGCGGTAGTTGGTCGCGAACTCGAAGTCGCGCTGGTCGTGCCCCGGCGAGCCGAAAATCGCGCCGGTGCCGTAGTCCATCAGCACGAAGTTCGCGATGTAGAGCGGGACCCGCAGCTCGGGATCGAGCGGGTGAATCGCTTCGACCGCCGTACGAAAACCCTTCTTCTCCGCCGCTTCGATGTCGGCCAGGCTGGTTCCGCCGCGCCGGCATTCGGCGATGAAGTCCGCCGCCGCCGCGTCGGTCTCGGCGATCGCCTGGGCGATGGGATGACCCGCGGCGATGGCGACGAAGCTCGCGCCGAAAATCGTGTCGGGCCGAGTGGTGAAGACCTCCACGTCCTCGATCGCGCCGATCGCGCTGGCGAGGCGGAAGCGGAACTGCAGACCGCGGCTCTTGCCGATCCAGTTTTCCTGCATCAGCCGGACCTTTTCCGGCCAATGCTCGAGGCCGGCCAAGCCTTCGAGCAGTTCGTCCGCGAAATCGGTGATCTTGAGGAACCACTGGGCGAGCTTGCGCCGCTCGACCGGGGCGCCCGAGCGCCAGCCCCGCCCGTCGATCACCTGCTCGTTGGCGAGCACGGTCATGTCGACCGGATCCCAGTTGACCTCGCTTTCCTTGCGATTGACGAGGCCCGCTTCGAACAGGTCGAGGAACAGCGCCTGCTCCTGGCCGTAATAGGCCGGGTCGCAGGTCGCGAACTCGCGGCTCCAGTCGAGCGCGAAACCGAGCCGCTTGAGCTGGCCGCGCATCACATCGATGTTGTGCCAGGTCCATTCCCCGGGGTGGACCTTGCGCTCCATCGCCGCATTTTCCGCCGGCATGCCGAAGGCGTCCCAGCCCATCGGATGAAGCACTTCGTGGCCCTGCATCCGCCGGTAGCGCGCGATCACGTCGCCCATCGTGTAGTTGCGGACATGGCCCATATGGATGCGCCCCGAAGGATAGGGGAACATCTCGAGGACATAGGTCTTGGGCTTCGCGCTGGTGCTGTCGGCAACGAAGCAGCGCTGCTCTTCCCAGCGCGCCTGCCAGCGGCGGTCCGCTTCGCTCGGGTCAAAACGCCCGGTCATTTCAATAGCTTAGCCCCGAACAGCTGCGCGGCGCAGGTCGCGGGCCCTCGTCAGGATGATGTCCTCGAGCTTCTGGACCGTGGCAGCCGCGACCGGCGCGTCGACCCATCCGCCGTTCTGATAGACTTGGCGTGACGCCGCTACCCGCAGTGCGTCGGCGCGAAGGTCCTGGTCGAGGATCGACACGGTGAGCTTGACCCGTTCGCCCGGCGCCTTGGGGTTGGCGTACCAATCGGTGATGATCACGCCGCCGTTCGCATCGGCCTGGAGCAAGGGCGCGAACGAGACGGTGTCGACCGCCGCGCGCCACAAATAGCTGTTCACGCCGATGGTCGAGATCCGGGACGGCGCGAGCTGCGAGGGGAGGTTGCGGTTGCGCGCGCAGCCCGACGTCGCCAGCGTCACGACGATCAGTGCGGCAGCGGCGGTTCGAAGGCGAAGCATTGGCGATCCTTGGAAGAGCGGGAATCCGGTGATGGCCGCGTTATAGATGGTCGAAAGGCTCCCGCAAGCTTGTCCTCTCGACAAGGCCGATTGTGTTGAGTCGGCAACAGGCTGCGGAGGAATCGACTCCGCTCATGGAACCTTCAGGTCCGAATGGCTATATCGACTCGCGAACAGGGAGTTGTGCGATTTGTTAACGGTTCGCAGATCGAAGGGAGCCAAGCTGGTTGCGGCGATTGCCGCGGCCGGTCTCGCGCTGCCGCCGGCGATCGCCGCGAACTCGGCGCCGGCGAAGAAGCGGCCGCCGGCCATCGCCGTCTCTTTCGACCCGATTTCGTCGTTCACCCCGGCCAACGCCGATCCCCGACTCGCGGCGGCGTTCGCCAACAAGCCGCTGTCGCTGACGGATTTCAAGTTCACCCCGGCCGCCGCCAAGGGCCGTCCATCGCAGCTTCGAGTCGCAATTCGCGCCCCGGCGCGGGCCCAGTCGCTAGGCGTGGCCGCTGCGCCGAGCATGACCGCGCTCACCCCGACGAGCTATAATCTGGGCGTGGCGATCGGCTGGCGCCGCTTCGCCGTGTCCGGGGACGTGTCAAAGGTGCGGAACATCGATCCGGCACTGGGCGGGCGCGAAACGGCCGTGGTCGGCGTCAGCTACTCGCTGAAGCGCTTCACCGGGCGCGTCGCGGTCGGCGCCGACCGGACCGACGGGCAGCCCCTTCCGGCGCTGCGCAAGGGCGACAATTATTCGGTCGACGTCGGCGGATCCTATTCCCTGTCCAGGCGCGTCGCCCTGACCGGCGGGGTTCGCTACGAGATCGACCGCGACCGGGCCGACCCACTCAAGGATGAGCGGCGCGATAACCAGGCGGTCTACATCGGCACCGCGTTCAAGTTCTGAGCCCGCGACAGCCGGCAATTTGTGACGTTCCGTGACCGATCTGGCGGCCCGTCGTCGCGCTTCCTATAGCGCGAGGCGATGACGCCCGCCGCCGATCGTTTGCTACGAATCCAGGCCGCAATCGCCCGAGCGGCCGAAATCGCCCGACGCGATCCCGCGGAAGTCCAGCTGATCGCCGTGAGCAAGGGGCGCTCGGCGGACGAGATCGCAGAGCTGATCGCCGCCGGCCAGCGCGACTTCGGCGAAAGCCGGGTGCAGGAGGCTGAGGCGAAGTGGCCCGACTTGCTGGCGCGCCACTCCGGGATACGACTTCACGGGATCGGCAGGCTTCAGTCCAACAAGGCCGCGGCTGCGGTCGCGCTGTTCGACGCGGTTCATTCGCTCGACCGGCTCTCGCTGCTGGACGTGCTGGCGAAAGAGGCGACGGGGGCCAATCGCTTTCCGGCGGTCTATGTGCAGGTCAACATCGGTGAGGAGGAGCAGAAGGGCGGCTGCGCGATCGACGATGTCGGCGCGCTCGTCGCGGCGGTCCGCGCGTCCCCCCTGCCGCTTGCCGGCTTGATGGCCATCCCGCCGCTGGGCGTCGAGCCTGCGCCCTATTTCGCGCTGCTGGGCAAGCTTGCGCGGCGCCATGACGTCACCGGCCTGAGCATTGGAATGTCGGGGGATTTCGAGGCGGCAATCATGCTCGGCGCGACCGCGGTCCGGGTCGGAACCGCGCTGTTCGAGGACTCATGATCGCTTTCGACGCCATCATCTTCGACTTCGACGGCGTGCTCCTGGAGAGCGAGTTCGAGGGCAACCGGATGCTCGCGGAGCTTCTCACCGACCTCGGCCACCGCCATAGCGTCGAAGACGCGCTGGAACATTATGTGGGGCTCGCCGGCCCGCAATTCCTCGCGGCCATCGAGGCGCGGATCGGCGCTCCGCTTCCGCCCGAGTTCCTCGAACGGCGCAAGGCGCAGACCGTGCATGCGCTGAAGGAGGGCGTCCGAGCGGTAGTTGGGGCCGTCGACTTCGTCCGGTCGCTGCCACCGAGCCTGCCGATCGCGGTCGCCTCGTCGAGTTCCATGCGGTGGCTCCGCGGTCACCTCGACCATCTCGGCCTGGCCGATGCGTTCGGCGAGCATGTGTACAGCGGACGCGAGCACGTCGCCCGGACCAAGCCCGCTCCGGATCTTTATCTGCACGCGGCTGATCGCCTCGGCGTGGACATCGTGCGGACCGTGATCCTCGAGGATTCTCCGATCGGCGCGACGGGCGCGCTCGCGTCGGGAGCAACCGTCATCGGCCTCGCTGCCGGAGCGCACTGCCTCGACGGCCACGCCGACCGGCTGCGCAGTCTTGGCGTCAACCATGTCGCGGTGAATTTCGATGAGGTTCGGAGCCTGCTCGGATTCGATCAGATCAAGTGACCGCTCTTCTTGCGCTTGGTCGCGAGATAATCGGCGTTGTGCGGGTTGGCCGGCATCTGGTGCGGCACCCGTCCAACCACCCTGATGTCCGCGGCCTCCAGCCCTTCGACCTTGGCCGGATTGTTGGTCAGCAGTCGGACCTGGTCGATGCCGAGGGCTCTGAGGATCGCCGCGGCATGGGCGTAATCGCGTTCGTCGTCGTCGAAGCCGAGCCGGCGGTTGGAGTCTACCGTATCTAGGCCGCGGTCCTGAAGGGCGTATGCGCGAAGCTTGTTGGCAAGGCCGATTCCGCGCCCCTCTTGCCGCAGGTACAGGAGGACGCCACCGCCCTCGGCGCCGATGATCCGGAGTGATTCCCTGAGCTGGGGCCCGCAGTCGCATTTGAGCGATCCGAAGACGTCTCCGGTCAGGCATTCGCTGTGAAGGCGGACGAGCGGCGGCTCACCGGAGAAGGCGCCGACGATGAGCGCGACATGTTCCTGTCCGTCGTCCGACGCGCGGAAGGCGACGATCTGGGCATCGGCCAGGCCGTCCAGCGGCAGCCGGGCCCGCGCCACCAGCGCGACATCGGGCGAGCGCCGCTCGCGTTCGATGTCGTCGGCGGACACCGAAACGAGGCCTTGCTGCTCGTTGACGATCCACAAGGCGGGAAGCAGGCCTGCCGAGCGGGCGAGTCCAAGTGCGGCCTGGGCCGCGGACGGGAAAGCGATTGGTAACGGTTGCATCGGCCCGGCCGGCGCGCGTTCGAAATCTCTTCCCGGGTCGGCGATCGCAAGGGCGGTTGCGGCGTCCAGCCAGGACGCGCGCTCGATCAGCACGGGCGCCGCGGGGTCGGCGGCCTCGCGCTCGTTGGCGAGGGCCAGGGCAGCGGCGCGTTGCCCCGTGATCAGCAGGGGCGCTCGACGATCGGCGTCGATGAGATCAAGCAGCTCGGGCGAAGTGGTCTCGACCGCGGCGGCCGCGATCGGCTTGGCGCCGACGATCCGGACCGGTCGGCCGGCGCGCAGTGCGGCGATCGCTCGGCGAATTGCGCTCGGGTGACTCAAGCGTCGACCTCGAGGACCAGCGGCACGTGGTCCGACGGCCGCTCCCAGGATCGGCACGGCTCGAGCACCTGGTGGCCGACGAGATGCGCCGCAAGCTCGGGCGACGCCCACATATGGTCGAGCCTGCGGCCGCGGTCGTTCTTGGTCCAGTCCGGCGAGCGATAGCTCCACCAGGTGAAACAGCGTTCGGGGGCGGGCACGAACTTGCGCCCGATGTCGATCCAGCCGTGCGCCTGTTGCAGGCGGGTCAGGGCTCTGACCTCGACCGGTGTGTGGCTGACGACCTTGAGCAACGCCTTATGGCTCCAAACGTCGCATTCCAGCGGCGCGACGTTGAAGTCGCCGACGATGATCGTCGGCTCTTTCAGTCTCTCCGACCACCGCGTCATCCGCTCGATGAAATCGAGCTTCTGGCCGAACTTTCGGTTCTGCTCGCGATCCGGGATGTCGCCGCCGGCGGGCACATAGACATTCTCCAGACGAATCCCGCATTCGAGGCGGACGCCGACGTGACGTGCCTCGCCATTGTCCTGCCAATCGTGCTTGCCCGGATCCCTCAAGGGCACCCGGCTGAGGATGGCGACGCCGTGGTGCATGCGCTGGCCGTTCAACTGCCGGTGCCGGTAGCCATGCTTGTGAAACATCTCGCTCGGGAAAATTCCGTCGAGGACCTTGGTTTCCTGGAGGCACAGGATGTCGGGTTGCTGTTCGGTGATCAGCCGCTCGACGAGCCCCGTCCGGGCGCGGACCGAGTTAATGTTCCAGGATGCGATCTTCAGCCTTGTCACAATCGCCCGCTTAGCCTCGTCCCCGACCGCTCGCAAAGAAAAGGCCCCCGCTCCGGGGGCATGGAGCGAGGGCCACCTAGCGTTCGTCACGCAAGGGATCCTGCGGACCCCGGGTAACAGGGGGAAACCCCGGGCAATTGCAGAATCGAAATTCTATGTAGGAAGCCGCGCCTGAAATTGCGATGAACAGGTCGCAATATGAAACTTTTTCTTCAGCGGCGGCGCTTCTTCGGTTCGGCGTAGGTGAAGGCGCGGTCCGCCACGGCGACATTGTAGCGCACGTTCGATAGCGTGACCTTGGTGCGCTTGTTCTGCGCGTCGATCGCGGTCCAGCCATACAGTTGCAGCCCGCCGGGCGCCGAGGGCGACCGAAGGAACGCCAGGATCAGCGTTCCGAACTCGGGGTGGTTGTTGTCCCTCGCCCGGATCACGAGAATTCGCTTGTCGGGATTTTCCTGAACCCTGGCGATGCGCCCGAGGTCCGGGTTGGCCGAGAGCAGGATTCCAAGCGGAGTCTTGTTGAGGTCCCAGCTCGACTTCTGCCCGACCGTATAATCGAGGAACACGAGCTTGCCGCCTGCGCCGACCAGCAGCAGGTCGCCGCTGCCATATTGGAAGCGGATCCGGCCGGGCCGCTTCAATTGCAGCGTGCCGGCCGCCGACCGATTCTTGGCGTCGGTCTGGACGAAGTTGGCGGTCATCGTATCGACCGAAGTGATGTGCGCCCGGACCTTGGCGAGGTCGGCGTTTTCTGCGGCCGCGGCAGGTCCGGCGGCGACGATGAGCGCGGCCGGCATCAGCGCGCGCGCCAGGCTTGTGGAAAACGGCATTCGATACGCTCCTGAAATGTTGGCCCGAGACTGGCGTTTCGCGATTGAATGCGCTCTGAACCCGGTGGTTCCGTTCCGTTCAGCCTAGATTGGGTGGCCTTCCGG
The DNA here is from genome assembly GCA_035281125.1 of Sphingomicrobium sp. Classification (GTDB taxonomy): domain Bacteria; phylum Pseudomonadota; class Alphaproteobacteria; order Sphingomonadales; family Sphingomonadaceae; genus Sphingomicrobium. The sequence continues at coordinate 88,073 of DATEEM010000085.1, forward strand.
GTCGATCAGAACCTCGCGGCGACCGACGTGGTCGGGCTGACCGACCAATCCATCCCTTTCCATTCGTTCGATCAGCCGCGCCGCGCTGTTGTAGCCGACGCGCAGCTGCCGCTGGAGATAGGACGTCGACGCCTTCTGGCTTTCGGCGACGATCTGTACCGCCTTGCGGTAGAGCTGGGTCTCGGCGTCGTCTTCCCCGGTCGGCTGGCCGTCGAACAGGTAGCCACCGTCCTCCGGCTCTTCGGTCACGGCCTGGACATATTCGGGGGATCCTTGGCGGCGCCAATGCTCGGCCACCGCGCGCACCTCCTCGTCGCTGACGAACGGACCGTGAACGCGGATGATCTGCTTGCCGCCGGGCATGTATAGCATGTCGCCCCTGCCCAGCAGCTGCTCGGCGCCCTGCTCGCCGAGGATCGTCCGGCTGTCGATCTTGCTCGTGACCTGGAAGCTGATTCGCGTCGGCAGGTTCGCCTTGATGACGCCGGTGATGACGTCGACGGAGGGCCGCTGTGTGGCCATGATCAAATGGATGCCCGCGGCGCGTGCCTTCTGCGCCAGCCGCTGAATCAGGAACTCGACCTCCTTGCCGGCCGTCATCATTAGGTCGGCGAGCTCGTCGACCACGACGACGATCTGGGGCAGGACCTCGTAATCGAGCTCCTCGGTCTCATAGACCGGCTGGCCGGTATCGGCGTCATAGCCGGTCTGGACCCGGCGTCCCAGCCGCGAGCCCTTGGCCTTCGCCTCGCGGACCTTGGCGTTGAAGCTCGGCAAGGCGCGGACCCCGAGGTTGGCCATCATCCGGTAGCGCTCCTCCATCTGCTCGACGGTCCATTTGAGCGCGCGGATCGCCTTGCCCGGCTCGGTGACGACGGGTGACAGCAGATGCGGAATGTCGTCGTAGATCGACAGCTCGAGCATCTTCGGGTCAATCAGGATCAGTTTGCACTGGTCCGGACCGTACCGATAGAGCAGCGAGAGGATCATGCAGTTGAGGCCGACCGACTTGCCCGACCCGGTTGTTCCGGCAACGAGAATGTGGGGCATCGGGGCGAGGTCGGCGATCACCGGGTCGCCCGCGATATTCTTCCCGAGGATCAGCGGCAGCGCCATGTTCTGGTCCTCGAACGCCTGGCTGCCGACGAGCTCGCTGAGGCTGACCGGCTCGCGTTTCGGGTTGGGCAGCTCGATGCCGATCACGCTTCGGCCCGGGATCGTTGCGACCCGCGCCGACAGCGCCGACATGTTGCGCGCGATGTCGTCGGCGAGCTGGATGACGCGGCTGGCCTTGATCCCGCTCGCCGGCTCGAGCTCGTACATGGTCACCACTGGGCCGGGGCGGACCTCGACGATGTCGCCGCGGACGTGGAAATCCTCGAGCACGCTTTCGAGCAGCCGCGCGTTGCGCTCCAGGCCGGCGCGGTCGATCTGCTGGCGGCCGCGCTCGGGGGCCGGGGCGAGCAGGTCGAGCGTCGGCAGCTGATAATTGTCGCCCAATGCCAGGCTCGGCTGGGCCGCGGACTTGCGTGCCGGTCCGCGGCTTGCCGGGAGCACCGCCTTGGGCGGCTCGGCAACGGCCACCGCCGGCCGCGATTTGGGCGGCGCGGCCGCGGTTGGCTGATCGTCGCTGAGCTGGGTCGCCCGCGGAAGCGCGCGCGGGGCGCGCGGCTCACGCCGGAACCAACTTCCGATCCATGCCTTCTCCTCGGCGCCGAGGCCGAGCGCGAAATAGCCGGCGGCCACGCCGCCGACGGCGAACAGGAACAGCACTGCGAGGCGCGTCGGACCGGCGACCGACGGGTTGGGGATGAGCGCGATGGCGGAATCGATCGCGTGGGCAGCACCGAGCCCCGCCGCGCCGCCCCAGCCGGCCGGCAAGCCCGACACCGCCGATCCGCTGGTCAGGCTGAGCGCGATGCCGACGAGGATCGCGCCGAGCGCCGCGATGGCCAGGCCGCGGCCGATCCGTCCGGCCGGCTCGAGACGCATCATCCGCAGTCCGGCGAGTGCGACAACCGGCAGGAACAGCACGCAGCCAAGCCCGAACAACAGCAACAGCGCATCGCTGCCATAGGCGCCGGCGCTGCCGAGCCAATTGCTCGGCGGTCCACCCGCAGCGGTGCTAAGCGACGGGTCGTTCGCGCTGTGCGTGGCAAGGGCCAGCCCACCGGCCCCGCTCAGCGCGAGCAGGATCGCGCCCCCGCTGCGGGTCAGGAAGCGCTTGACGGACGCGCGCAGCACGTCGCGCCAGTCCGGCGCCAGGTCGCGCTTGGGCGCACGCGCTGCAACGGTTGCCATGGTCCCATCCCCGGTCAAAGTCTCCCGGTTAGAATCCCCCACGCGGAGTCCGCGGTCAAGCGAAGTCGTGGCGTCATTGCGACGAACGGGCTAGGGCGGCGCAATGGACCGCGCGGACCTAGTCATCTTCGGCGGCGGCCTGGTCGGGCTGGCACTCGCCTCGGCACTCGACAGCAGCGGCTTGTCGGCCATCGTGGTCGATCCCGCGGACCCCGACCTCCGGTCCAGCGCCGCGTTTGACGGGCGCACGAGCGCGGTGTCGTCGAGCTCGATGCGCATGCTGGAAACGGTCGGGGTCGTCGCGGACCTGCCCGAACCGGGCTGTCCGATCCGCACCATCGCGGTCGCGGACGGGCTCGAGCCCGGCGGCCTGCATTTCGAGACGGACGACGGCGAGGCGCTGGGATGGATGCACGAGAACCGCCACCTGCGCGCGGCGCTTCGCGCGCGAGCCGAGGCCGGGCCGAATACCTGGCTGCTGTGGAAGTCGCGGGTAACAAGCGTCGATCGCGGCGAGCACGGCGTTATCGTCATGCTCGACGATGGGCGTAAGCTGAGCGCGCCGCTCCTGGTCGCCGCCGATGGGCGCGATTCCGCGACCCGCGAGGCGGCGGGCATCCGGATCGCGCGCTGGAAGTACGACCAGCGAGCGATCGTCTCCGTCCTCGGCCACGAGCGGCCGCACGATCATGTCGCCTACGAGATTTTCTATCCGACCGGCCCGTTCGCCTTGCTGCCGATGACCGACCATGAAGGCGGCCATCGTTCGGCGATCGTCTGGTCCGTGCAGGAGGGCGACGCGGCGGGCTGGCTGTCGCTGAGCGACGCCGATTTCGCCGCCGAGGCGCAGGCGGCGATGGGCGGGTTCCTGGGCAAGGTCGAGCTGCTGGCGCCCCGCTCCTCCTATCCGCTCGGCTTCCACCATGCGGCGCAGATCACCGCGAAGCGGCTCGCCCTGGTTGGCGATGCGGCGCATGCCATTCATCCGATCGCGGGGCAGGGGCTCAACCTTGGCTTCCGCGACGCGGCGGCGCTCGCCGAAGTGCTGGTCGACGGCGTCCGGCTCGGCCTCGACCTCGGCGACCGGCAGTTGCTCGACCGTTATCAGCGCTGGCGCTCGCTCGACGCTTTGTCGGTCGCCTTCGCCACCGACACGCTGACCCGGATCTACGGCGCGCCGGGCAAGACTGCCTCGGCGATCCGCCGCTTCGGCATGGGCCTCGTCGAACGGATCGGACCGGTCAGAAACCGGCTGATGAGCGAGGCGCGCGGGACCAGCGGCGACCTCCCGCTGCTGCTTCGGGGGCTACCGATCTAATCACTGGATCGTCGGCTCGATCTCGACTCCTCCGCCGATTGCGGCGCGGTGGAACTGCATCAGCTGGACGAGGAGATCGGCGCGTCCGGCGAGCGTCGGCTGCTCGAGCAGCGCCTGCTTCGCCCCGGTGTCGAACGGCGCGACCTGGGCAATCGCGTTGACCAGCATCTCATCGTCGAGCCGGGCTACCGCTTCCCAGTCGACCGCGAGGCCCATGGCGTCGCCGAGCCGCCGAGCCTCGCGCTCGACGTCGGCGCGTTGGATCGCGGCCAACGGCCTCGGCTCGCTGTCGTCGAACGCGGCGATATCGACCTCGGCGCAGCGGTAAGACGCTTCGCTTGCGGCCTCGCCGATCAAGCGGAAGCGGTTCAACCCGAGGAGCACGATATTGAACCGCCCGTCTTCCAGCTCTTCGACGCCGACGATCTCGCCGAGGCAGCCGATGCCGTAAAGCGGTGCGCGATTGTCGTCGTCCAGCCGAAGCGGCTGGATCATCCCGATCCGGGCCGGACCGTCGATAACGTCGCGGACCATCTCGCGATAGCGCGGTTCGAAAATATGCAGCGGCAGTTGCGAGCGGGGAAACAAAATCGCCCCGGCGAGCGGGAAGATCGGGATCGTGACCGGCCGGCTCACGTGAAGAGCAGAGCCGAAAGCCGCCGTCGCTGGGCGCTCGACCATGAATCCTCGATGCCCTGCGCTTCGAGCAGCTGCAGAAAGCGCTTGCGCGCCGCGCCGTCGTTCCAGTCGCGGTCGCGGCGGACGATTTCGAGCAAGGCGTCGGCGCCCGCATCGCGGTCACCCGCGGCGATATGCGCATTGGCGAGCTCGAATCGCGCCTCGTGATCATCGGGATCGGCGGCAACCCGCGCCTCGAGCGGGCCGGCATCGATCTTGGGCGCCGAAGCGAGGTCCAGCGCCGCTTTGGCCCGCGCGACCTCCGGCTTGCCGGCGAGCTCGTCCGGCAGCGAATCGAGAGTTTCCCGCGCCTCGTCCAGCTCGCCGGCGGCGACCAAAGCGCGCGCCAGCCCGCCCACGACGTCCGGATTGTCCGGCGCCATGTCGCGGACCTGGCGGAAGATGTTGACCGCGCGCGCGGCGTCGCCATCGCCGAGCACCTGCTCGCCCATGGCGATCAGCGGTGCGATCTCGGCTTGGGGCGTCGCGCCGTCCGGCTCGATCTTGAGCTGCGCCAGAAGCTGGTCGAGCGCGCGCTTGATCTGGCTCTCGGTGCGGTAGTTGGTGAGGTCGGCGACCGGCTGGCCGCGATGGATGGCATAGACCGTCGGGATCGACTGGATGCGGAATTGCGCGGCGATCAGCTTGTCCTTGTCGACGTCGATCTTGGCAAGCTTCACGCCTTTTGCCGCATAGTCCTCGGCGACCTTATCGAGGACCGGGCCGAGCTGCTTGCACGGGCCGCACCATTCGGCCCAGAAATCGAGCACGACCAGCCCCGTCATCGAAGGCTGAATGACGTCCTGCTCGAAGCGCTGGATCGCTTCGCGTTCAGCCTCGGTCAGGCCCAGAGTCGCCACGCTCGCGAATCCCTTTTCAACTGGTGAAGCCGGCGCCCATATGGGCGGCTATGGCGGCCGCCACAAGCGCTGCCGCGAAGCCTTGCGGGAGGGGCGCGGCCCATGCTAGGCGCGCGCCTCACCTCCGCCGGCGGCCCGGATTCGGGCCCGGCGTCAGCTCAAGAGCGGGCGTAGCTCAGGGGTAGAGCACAACCTTGCCAAGGTTGGGGTCGAGGGTTCGAATCCCTTCGCCCGCTCCAGTCTTTCCTAGAGGCAGTCGCGCCGCGTCAGCGCTCGCGGAACCACTTGGTCAGCACATATTTCGTTCCGCGGCGGACCTTCATGCCCTGGTGCAGCGTCGCCGGGTTGGGCCGTCCGTCGGAGAGCAAATTGTTCCAGGCGAGCAGCTTGCCGCGTTCCGGTCGCACCGTCTTGCCGATGGCCTTGAAGCGCGTCGCGCCGCCCTCTTCCGGCTCGTTGAGATAGACCATCGCGGTCCACGTCCTTTGTCCGCCGCCGGCGGTGTGAACGTAGAAATCGTAGCCCCCCGGCTCGAATGTGTCGGTGTGCGGTCGGAACTCCTGCCCTGGGGCGTAGCGCTGGCCCTGGAGCGGTTCGCTTGCCGCGAGCGGGAGGCCGAGCAGCGCCGCGATCCTGCGGTCGACGTCGGCGACGACCGGGTCGCGCGAGTGGAGGTCGCAGGTCTCGCTGGTCCGGAAATTGGCGATTCCCATGTCGTCGGCCACTTCCGAGGGGCGGCGCCGCTGGTCGATCCGCTCGATCAGCGCGGCGCAGGCCGAAGCGTCGAGGAAATTCCGTACGATGAACAGCTCGAGCTCGCGCGTCGGAACACGCTGGACGCCGGGCGTGGCCGCGAGGCGCCGCGCCGGCCCGTCAATTCGCGCGGCGGTTCTCCCCATGGCTCGCAATGACCGCTTTCGCCACGTCCTGCATCAATTCCTGGGCGCTTCCGTCCGGGCGGTTGGCGATCGTCATGATGGCCACGGCGTAGACGGTTCCGTCGGGTGCCGTCAGCAAGCCGATGTCGTTGATCCCGGCGGTCCGGCCGTTGAGCACCTGGCCCGTGCCGGTCTTGTGATTCCAGTCCCAGCCGGGCGCGAGGGCCGCGCGCACCCGCATCTTCCCGGTGCGCGTCTTCCCCATGGTCGACAGCAATCGCGCCGTCGACTCCGGCGACAGCAGCTCGCCACGCTTCAATGCGGCAAGCGCGCCGGCAATCGCGCGAGGCGACGCCCCGTCATAGGGATCGGCGATATAGCGTTCGAACGCCGCCTTGCGCACGCTCATCGGCAGCGCGCTGCGCGCTTCATAGAAGGCATTGCCGATCGAGTAGCTCGGGCTCCAAATCAGGCCGGCGATCTTGGACTGCAGCGCGCGCTCGCCGTCGTAGAAGCGGATCGATCCCAGGCCCTTGCGGGCGATCATTTCGCGGACCGCCTTCGGGCCGCCGACCGAGCGCATCAGCTTGTCGTTGGCAGTGTTGTCGCTCTCGGTAATCGCGGTGAAGAGCAGCGCGCCGAGCGAGATGGTGCGATCGCCGCCGCCAAGGATTTTCCGCGCAAGGGGTTGATGGAACAAGGTCAGGTCGCTGCGGTTGAGCGTGACCTTGTCGTCGAGACGGACCTTGCCCCGGTCGACGGCATCCAAAGTGGTGATCGCGACCCACATTTTCGAGCAGCTTTGCTGCGGGAACAAGGTATTGGCGTTCCACCCGATCTCCCACCCGTCGCTGAGCGAAATGATCGAGATGCCCGCCTTGCCGTCGAACGCCCGAGCGAGCCCCGTGACGCGGGCGCGCAGCGATTCGGGTGCGCGCCGCACCGCGGGCAGGGTCGCGACGCTGGCGCTCGCCGGTTGGAGCAGCGGCCGGGGGGCAAGCGGGTCCTGCTGGGCATTTGCGCGAACATCGGCCTGCGCTGCGCCGACGACCGCCAGGCCCAGTCCAAGTCCTTTCCACGCTGACGTCATGACTTCCCCCGCTCCCAAGAAGTTCGGTCCCGTTTGCAAGGATTTGGCACAGCCGGGATGAACCCTCGCTGTGCGATCCGGCCTAAGAATCGCATCCTCGAGTCGGCTTGCCAAGGGGGGAATTGGCGCTTCAGCGCGCGGCGTTCGGACCGCCCAGGAGCGCGGCGGACTCGATCTCGTCCAGCGCGCGGTGCGCAGAAATGTAGCGTCGGGCCTTAACGACCCATTGGCCGGCATGCGGCGCGCCAGGAAGCCGCATCGTCTCGGCGAGGGCCTGGTCGACATCGCCGGTGGACAGTCGCTGCAGGGCGCGGTTGTAGCGCGCGTCGGGATTCATCGCCGGTCGGTCCGCGCGGTGGACCTCGACCAGCGAGCCGAGTTCGCGGCGGAGGCTGTTCCACCAGCTCTCGCGCGGGCCTCCGCGGCGAAGCTCTGGCCCCAGCGCCTCATATTCGGCGATGAGGTCGTTGAGCCGGACCGGCTGGTGGGAAGCCGTAACGATGGTCGCCACGGCCGGGCGGTGACGCGCGGCGAAGCGGTCGACGAGCAGCGGCTCGAGGTAACCGAGGGCGACCCCGCGATCGATCGCGCGGCGCGCCGCGAAGGCCACGACCAGCGCGTCGGCACGGCCCGCGAATCCCTCCGCGCGCTCGGCCGCATTCTCGACCCGTGACAGCCGCGCCTCGAGGTCGGCGATGCGGGCGCTATCGGCCTCGCCCGCCCCGAAGCGCCCCGCTGTCGGAGCAGGCGGGCTCACGACCATTTGACGGGGGGTGGGCGAAGCCTGCGGCACGGCCGGAACGACACCGAAAAATCGGGCCGCGGTCTGGTGACGGGCCAGGCCCCAGGTCGCCGCCGCGGCGCCGACGGTCAGCAGCACCAGGCCGATAAGCAGCCGCGCGCTCCAGCTCATGCTCCTGCCGTTGTTCGTCCCGTTCATTTCGCGGCCGGTTTGTTGCACAGCCGCGCGGCAAGGGCCAGCAGGGCTTCGTCGGTCGGTCGGTCGGCGGCATGCACGCTCGCCCATCCCTCGCCCGCTGCATCGGCCGCCGCGGCGCTGATGGCGACGAGGGCGATCGAGCCGCGATGCTCGACGAGCTCCGCGAGCCGAGCGCCGGCCCGCGGCGAATGAATCAGCGCCACGTCCGCACCGGCGCGGTCGAGGCCGGCGGGCCGCGGAAGCGCGTTCGACCGGTAGACAGGAACGGACGTGATGGCGTGCGGCGCGCTCGTCGCCCGGCGGTGCTCGCCGCACAAATGCAGCAGCCGGAGCTTGGGGTCGACCGTCGCGAGAAGGGTATCAATGTCGGCGGATCCCACCCCCGCGATCTCGAAGCTCGCTTCGCGGGCGGCGTCGGCCGTAGCCGGGCCGACCGCGTAGACGGGGAGGGCGCGAAGCGAATCCAATCCTTCGCCACCGTGACGCACAGCGTTGGCGCTGGTCAGGAGGAGCGCGTCGAAGCTGTCCACGCCCGGCGCCGTCCAGGCCAGCGGCTCGATCTTGAAGAGCGGGATAGAGACCGCTTCGAGCCCGTGCTCGCCGGCGCGCTCGACCGTCTCGCTCGCGCCCGGTTCGGGACGCAGGACGAGGACGCGGGTCATGCCGCGGCGAACAGCCGGCGAATCGATTCGGGCGCCTTGGCCAGCATTTCGCGGGCCATCGCGGCCGGCGTTTTTTCGTCCCCGCAATCGAACACCGCGCGCTGCTCGACCTTCTCGGTCCCATCTTCGCTGAACAGCTGCGCCCGCATCCGCAGGTCGCCGTCCTCGACCACCGCGAACGCCGCGACCGGCGACGCGCAGGTTGCGCCTAGCGCCCGAGTGAACGCGCGCTCGGCCATCACGCAAGCGTAGGTAATGTCGTTGTTGACCGTCGTCAGGATGCTCTGGGTATGCGTGTCGTCGGTCCGGCATTCCATTCCGATCACCGCCTGTCCCGGAGCCGGCAGCAGCACCTCGGTCGGGATCGACACTCCGATGTCGATGCCGAGCCGCTTGAGGCCGGCCGAGGCGAGTAGGGTCGCGTCGACTTCCCCCGATTGCACCTTGGCGAGGCGCGTCTCGACGTTGCCGCGAATGGGAACGATCCTGAGGTCCGGCCGCAGCGACAGTAATTGTGCCGCGCGGCGGCTCGACGAGGTGCCGACGATCGCGCCCTTCTTCAGTGCGCCGATCGATTCGGCGCCGACCAGGCGGTCGCGGACGTCGCCGCGCGGCCGTACGGCGGCGATGTGGATTTTTCCAGGTCGCACGCTTTCGACGTCCTTCATCGAATGCACGCAGAAATGAAGCTCGCCGTCGAGCAGCGCGCGATCGAGCTCCTTGGTCCACAACGCCTTGCCGCCGAGCTCGGCAAGCGGCCGGTCCTGGATCTTGTCGCCGGTCGTCGTCACCGGCACCAGTTCGACATAGCCCTCCGGCCACCGCTGGGCGACTTCGATGGCGGAGGCGACTTTGCGCGCCTGGGCGAGCGCCAGCGGCGATCCGCGCGTTCCAAGCTTCAGGCCCGCCTGCATGATCCACCCCTAGTGCATCGAACGCGGATCAGGCAAAGGGCCGGCAGCGAAATGACCATCATCCTCGGCCTTGAATCCTCGTGCGACGACAGCGCCGCGGCGCTGGTGACGTCGGAGCGCGAAATTCTGGCGCAGGTCGTCGTCGGCCAGGCCCAGGCGCACCAGCCTTACGGCGGGGTCGTCCCGGAGATCGCCGCGCGCGCGCATGCCGAGATCCTCCCCGGGGTGGTTCGCGAAGTGCTTGGCCAGGCGAACATGTCGGTGCGCGACGTCGATGCGATCGCGGCGACCGCCGGCCCGGGGCTGATCGGCGGGGTCATGGTCGGGCTGCTCGCCGGGAAGGGCCTGGCGCTGGCCACGGGAAGGCCGCTGATCGCGGTCAACCATCTCGAGGGGCACGCGCTCTCGCCGCGCTTGGTCGACCCTGATCTCGACTTCCCCTATCTTCTCCTGCTCGTCTCCGGCGGCCATTGCCAGTTGCTCGAAGTGCGCGGGGTCGGCGACTATCGCCGCCTCGCCACGACCATCGACGATGCCGCCGGAGAGGCGTTCGACAAGGCGGCCAAGCTGCTCGGGCTCGTTTATCCTGGCGGCCCGGCGATCGAGGCGTTGGCGCAATCCGGTGACCCGGACGCCGTCCCGCTGCCGCGGCCCCTGGTCGGGACCGCCGAGCCGCACTTCTCCTTCGCCGGGCTGAAAAGCGCGGTCCAGCGCGCGGTAGCGTCCGGCCGCCATCGCCGCGAGGATATTGCGGCGAGCTTCCAGCGGGCGGTCGTCGAATGTCTTGTCGATCGGACCCGAATCGCGCTCGACAAGACCGACGCTCCCGCTTTGGTCGCTGCCGGTGGGGTGGCAGCGAACCGCGCGATTCGAGACGAACTGGAAACGCTCGCGGCCTCCCGCGGGCGGCGGTTCGCCGTGCCCCCGGCCTGGCTGTGCACCGACAATGCGGCAATGATCGCCTGGGCCGGGGTCGAGCGTTTCGCGGCCGACCTATGCGACGATCTCGCGGTACCGGCACGCGCGCGCTGGCCGCTCGACCCGCGCGCGGAGGCGGTCCGCGGCGCGGGGGTCAAGGCGTGAAGATCGGGGTCATCGGCGGCGGCGCCTGGGGCACTGCGCTCGCTCAGGTGGCCTCGGCCGGCGAACGCGAAACCATTTTGTGGGCCCTGGAAGACGGCGTCGTCCACACCGTCAACCAGCGGCGCGAGAATGCATTGTTCCTGCCCGGCGTCCCGCTCAACGAATCGATCCGCGCGACCTCCAACCTTAGCGAACTCGACGGCTGCGATGCGTGGCTCGTCGTGACCCCGGCCCAGCACATGCGCGCGGTGTTGAGCCGGGCGCCGAAGGGCGACCGGCCGCTCGTATTGTGCTCGAAAGGCATCGAGGAACGCAGCGGCAAGTTGCTTCACGAGGTCGCCCGGGAGACCTGTTCCGGAGCAAGCATCACTGTACTCTCCGGCCCGACCTTCGCCCACGAGGTCGCCAGCGGCCTGCCGACAGCGGTAACGCTCGCGGCCGAGGACTCGTCCCTGGGTCGTCAACTCCGCGAGCGTGTCGCGCAGCCCTCCTTCCGCATCTATCTGTCGGACGATGTCGCCGGCGCCGAGATCGGCGGCGCGGTCAAGAACGTGCTGGCCATCGCCTGCGGCATCGTCGAGGGCAAAGGCCTCGGGCAGAATGCCCGCGCCGCGCTGATCGCGCGCGGATTTGCCGAAATGTCTCGATTCGGCGTCGCCTGCGGGGCGAGCCGCGAGACGCTTGCCGGACTGTCCGGCCTCGGCGACCTCGTGCTGACCTGCTCGTCGACCAGCTCGCGCAATTACTCGCTCGGTGTCGGCATCGGCCAGGGTCGGCCCGCAAGCGAGCTCCTGTCCGACCGGAGGACCGTGGCGGAGGGGGCGTTTACTGCGCCGGTGCTCGCTCGAATTGCGCGCGAGCGCGACATCGACATGCCGATCGTCGACGCCGTTGACTCGCTCCTGGCCGGCCGCTCGACGGTCGATGAAGTGCTTGAGGCGCTGCTGGCGCGGCCGTTGCGAGACGAAGGCGTTTAACGATCGACGATCATGCCTGATGCTGAAGGCCTTGGTCCGCGGCGCGCCGCGTTGCGCATTCTCGACGACGTGCTGCGGAGCGGTGTCACCGTCGCCGCGGCGGCACCGCGGTTCGTCGCCGCATTGCCGGCCAACGATCGGGCGCTTGCCCTCGCGATCGTCGGCGAAACGCTCCGCCGCGTGCCGGAGCTCGACGCGCTGATCGATTCGACCACCCGCCAGCGCATGCCCGATGACGCTAAGGCGCGCATGGTCCTCCGTCTCGCGCTGGCTCAGAAGCTGGCGCTGACGGTTCCCGATCACGCCATCGTCGCCACCGCGCTCCCCCTGGTGGACGGCGGCCCGCGGCGATTGGTGCATGGGGTGCTGGGAACCCTGCTTCGCCGCTCCCTCGGTCCAGGCGCCTCGACCCCGCTACCGGCGGACGTCGAGCAGCGCTGGGGCAAGGCGTGGGACGCCGAGGTCGTGGAGGCGGCGCGCCGGCAGATCGTCCAACGCCCTTCTCTCGACCTAAGCTTCGCTTCGGGCGACGAGGCGGCCGCATTTGCCGCGAGCAACGATGGCAATAGCCTGGCGCCGAAACACGTCCGGCTCGCCGAAACCGGCGCGGTTACGGCGCTTGCCGATTATGCGGAAGGCAAATGGTGGGTCCAGGACCTCGCCGCTTCCCTGCCGGCACGCCTGGTTCCTGCTTCGGCCGAGGCCGTGCTCGATGCCTGCGCGGCTCCCGGTGGAAAGACCATGCAGCTCGCTGCGGCCGGCCATCGCGTGGTTGCGCTGGACTGGGACGAAGCCCGCGTTGCCCGCCTGTCCGAGAATCTCAAGCGAACTGGGCTTCAGGCCGAGCTGGCGGTCGCCGACGCGTTCAGCTGGGACGCGCCCAGGCCGTTCGACGCCGTCCTGCTCGATGCACCCTGCTCAGCGACCGGGACCTTCCGCCGTCACCCGGAAGTGCTCCATCGCGTCCGCGCCGGCTTCATTCGCGAAGCCGCCGATGCGCAGCTGCGCCTTCTGACCCGCGCCAAGGAGTGGATTCGCCCCGGCGGCGCTATCGTCTACTCGGTCTGTTCGCTCGAACCGGAGGAAGGCGAGCGCGTAATCGCCGGATTCCTCGATGCCAACAAGGACTTCACGGTCGAGGCCCCACGGCTTGGCGAGCTCCCGGACTTTGTGGCCGCGACTGCTGAATGCTTTGTCCGCATCCTCCCCGGACTGATCGAGGAACAAGGCGGGCTCGACGGCTTCTTCATCGCGCGGCTTGTCCGCCGCGGCTAATCCCGTCTAATCGGCGCCATGGCCGGCCCGCTCATCGCTCCTTCGATCCTGTCCGCCGATTTCGCGCGGCTCGGTGAGGAAGTGCGGGCGATCGACGAGGCCGGTGCCGACTGGATCCATATCGACGTGATGGACGGGCATTTCGTGCCCAACCTGACGATCGGCCCGGCCGTGGTCAAAGCGCTGCGGTCCCATTCGGCGAAGCCGTTCGATGTCCATCTGATGATCTCGCCCGTCGACCCGTTCCTCGACGCCTTCGCCGAGGCCGGCGCCGACGTGATCACGGTGCATCCCGAAGCCGGCGCGCATCTCCATCGGACCGTCCAGCGGGTCAAGGCGCTCGGCAAGAAGGCCGGCGTTTCGCTCAACCCCGCGACTCCGGCCAAGGCGCTCGATTATGTGCTTGAAGAGATCGACCTCGTGCTGGTGATGAGCGTCAACCCTGGCTTCGGCGGGCAGAAGTTCATTTCCAGCCAGCTGCGGAAAATCGAGGCGATCGCCGGCCGCATCGGCAAGGCCGGGCTCGACGTTCAGCTCGAAGTCGACGGCGGGATTGACGCCGACACCGCCGCGCAAGCTGTCAATGCCGGCGCCAGCGTCCTGGTGGCGGGCACCGCGGCGTTCCGCGGTGGACCCTCGGCCTATGCCGACAACATCCGTTCGCTCAGAGGCGGAGGATGAGCGGAACGGAATCCGCGGCCCAGCAGGATGTCGTTCGAAAGCTGGCACGCGGATCGTTTTTCTCCCGGCTTCGGCATTCCCGCCAGCCGTTGAAGCTCGTCGCCGTGCCGCGCGACCTCGTGCAAGGCGACCGCCAGCGCGGCGAAGCCTTGCTAGCCGGGCGGCTGGCCCTGGGTAGCGCGGGCCTTTCGCTGACGGAGCTGGATTTCGGGCAGCTTGGCGCCGCAGGCCCGCTGGCGCAGCATATCCAGGGCTTTTCGTGGCTTCGTGATCTCGCCGCGGCGGCATCGCGCGAAAAGGGCGCGCGCCTGGCCGAGGCGATCGTGGGCCGCTGGCTTCTCGCGCACGGAACCCGCGTCGACGAGGCCTGGTCGCCGAGCCTGTGGGGCGAACGGATCCTGTTCTGGACCGCTTATGCACCCTACATCCTGTCGAGCGCGGACGCAGGCTATCGCTCGGCCCTTCTGAACACGCTGGCGCGCGGCGCCCGGCATCTCGATGGCAATGCCGACAAGGCGCCGGCGGGTCTTCATCGCGTGACCGCCTGGTGCGGCGTGGTCGCCGCGGGCCTGCTGGTTCAAGGCGGGGTGCCGCGCGTTGCGCGCGGCGAAGCGGGACTCGCCCGGGCGCTCGCCTCGGCCCAGTTCGACGACGGCGGGCTCATCAGCCGGTCGCCGTTCGAGCAGGCGCTGCTGGTCGATCGCCTCGGCCTTCTCCGCGCCTGCTATTTCGCCGCGAAGCAAACGATTCCCGACACTCTCGAAGCGGCCGCGGCGGCCTCCCTGGCCGCACTTCATGGCATCACGCTTGGCGACGGCGCGCTGTCGAGCTGGCAGGGCTGCCACCCCGGCGAAGCCGCCCGCCTCGCAGCACTGGTCGAAGGCTGCGGGCTTCGCGCCCGGCCGCTTCGCCATGCCCGAGGATGGGGCTATCAGCGCCTCTCGGCGCTCGGCACGATCCTGGTCCTCGACGCGGCCCCGCCGCCCCCCCAAAAGATTGCGGCGCAGGGTTCGGCGTCGAGCCTGGCGTTCGAGCTTTCCGACGGGACCCAGCGGCTGGTCGTCAATTGCGGCGGTCCCGGAGCGTTTCCGACCGCCCTTTCCGACGAGCTGGTCCAGGGCCTGCGCACGACCGCGGCGCACAGTACGCTCGTACTGGCGGACACCAATTCGACCAACATCCTCCCCGACGGGTCGCTCGGCAAGGGCGTCGAGGACGTGACGATCGAGCGCAGCGAGGACAATGACGCGAGCCGGCTCGAGGCCAGTCACGACGGCTACGTCCGCGCCTTCGGCCTGGTGCACAAGCGCAGCCTGATGGTCGGCAACGACGGCAAGGAACTGCGCGGCGCTGACCAGCTCATCGCCAAGGGCCGGAAACGCATTCGCGAATCGGCGTCCTACGCGGTCCGCTTTCACCTTGCGCCCGCCGTGGAAGCGACCATTACCGCCGACGGCATGGGCGCAATTCTGCGCTCCCGCGGGGTGCCGCCGTGGAATTTCCGCTGCCGCGGCGGCAATCTGACGATCGAGGAAAGCCTGTGGATCGACGGCCGCGGCCAGCCGCGGAACACGACGCAGCTCGTCATCGTCGGCGAAGTCTCGGCCCTCGGCGGGGAAATCGGCTGGCAGTTTCGCCGGGCAAGCTGAAGAGGAACGCGATGACCGACCTTGTACCCGTGCGCCGGGCCCTGATTTCGCTATCCGACAAGGATGGTCTCGACGCGCTCGCCGCCGGGCTCCGGCGACACGGGGTGGAGATCGTCTCGACCGGAGGCACCGCGGCAAAGCTGCGCGAACTTGGCGCCGAGGTGCGCGACATCTCCGACGTCACCGGCTTCCCGGAGATGATGGACGGCCGGCTCAAGACACTTCATCCCAAGGTTCACGGCGGCCTCCTCGGCGTGCGCGACAAACCCGACCATGTCGCGGCCATGGAAGCGCAGGGAATCGCCCCGATCGACCTTGTGGTTGTCAATCTCTACCCGTTCCTCGACACCGTAATGAGCGGCGCCGACCGCCAGACGATCATCGACAATATCGACATCGGCGGCCCTTCGATGGTTCGCTCGGCGGCCAAGAACCACGCTTATGCCGCGATCGTCACCGACCCCGCCGACTATGCCACTCTCCTGGAGCAGCTGGATGCGAAGGGCGGAACCACGCTCGAATTCCGCAGGGCGCTCGCGGCCAAGGCATTCGCGCTTACGGCGGAATATGATTCCCTCATCTCACAGTGGTTCGCATTCGCCGACCAGGGGAAACGCTGGCCCGAGACCTGGGTGTTCGCGTCGAAGCTCAGGCAGGAGTTGCGCTACGGAGAGAACCCCCACCAGCAGGCGGCACTTTACGTGCCCGTCGGTCCAGTCGCGCGCGGGATCGCGCAGGCCGAGCAGGTCCAGGGCAAGGAGCTCAGCTACAATAATTTCAACGACGCCAACGCCGCGCTCGAGCTCGCCGCCGAGTTCCGCGAAGCGGATCCGACGATCGTCATCGTCAAGCATGCCAACCCGTGCGGCGTCGCCACGCGGGCGTCGCTGCTCGATGCCTGGCGGGAAGCACTCGCCTGCGACAGCGTGTCGGCGTTCGGCGGGATCGTCGCCGCCAACCGTCCCATCGACGCGGCCACGGCCGAAGCCATCACCCAGATTTTCACCGAGGTCGTCGTTGCGCCCGATGCGGAACCCGCCGCGAAGGCAGTCTTCGCAGAGAAGAAGAATCTCCGCCTCCTGCTGACAGGCGAGCTGCCCGACCCCGCGCGCGGAAGCCAACGCATGACGGTGATCACCGGCGGGCTGCTCGTCCAGGACGGCGACAAGGGCCGGGTGACCCGCGACCAGCTGAAGTGCGTCACCAGGCGCCAGCCGACCGAGCAGGAGATCGCCGACTGCCTGTTCGCCTGGACCGTCGCCAAGCACGTCAAGTCGAACGCGATCGTCTATGCCAGGGACGGCGCCACCGCCGGAATCGGCGCGGGCCAGATGAACCGCCGTGACAGCGCCCGGATCGCCGCCGCCAAGGCGCGCGAGGCGGCCGAGACCAACGGCTGGGCCGAGCCGCGGACGACCGGTTCAGCGGTCGCGTCCGACGCCTTCTTCCCGTTCGCCGATGGCCTGCTCGCTGCGGTCGACGCCGGGGCGACGGCCGTGATCCAGCCGGGTGGGTCGATCCGCGACGAGGAAGTGATCGCGGCGGCCGACGCGGCGGGCATAGCCATGCTCTTCACCGGGATGCGCAACTTCCGCCACTGATCAGCGGACCACATCCTCCGTCGTTCCGGGTGCGGGAATCTCCAGCGCCTCGATGTCCGCCTTCTTCATCCGGAACAGCTCGCGGTCTTCCGGGCCGAACCCCTTGGTCCACAGCACCGCGCCGAACGCGACGATGATCGCCGGAATCCCCAGCAGCAATTCGGCCCATTCGGGAAGCAGCGTGGAGAGATAGCCGACGACAGTCCCGGCGGCGGCCGCCCAGATCAAAGGCCAGCGCCATCCGTTCACCCTGGCGCCCAGGATGCCGCACAGCAGCCGCGACTTGGCGATCGCCGCGAAGCCCAGGGCGAGGAGCAGCGCGATGGCGGGTCCGGTCGCCTGCCACATCACGGGCAAGTCGAGCTCGCGCATCGCGACGATCAGCGCGACCGCCAGCCCCGCTTCCATCGCCAGCATGACGAGGCTGAGCCACATGTTGCGGTGGCGCGCGACGTAGATCAGCGCCGCCTCGCTGACCGCGGCCATCGCCGCGACCACCTCGGCGGCCAGGAGGAAGGCGAGCGCCGCGGTGCCGGCGACGAAAGCCGGGCCGACCAGTCCCATGACCGCCTCGCCCGGGATCGCCAGCGCGAGCGCAACGCCGAGCTGCGCGCCGATCACCCAGAAGCCGACCTGGCGGACCTGCCGGGCGACGGCGGCCTTGTCATCGACCTTGAGGTTGCGGGCGATGACCGGGCCAAGGATCGGATCGAAGCTGGTCTTCAGCTTTGCCGGAAGCGAAGCGACGTTCTGGGCGACATAATAAATGCCGACCACCTCCGGCCTGAAGAAGAGGCCGAGCACGGCGATGTCGATGCGCCGCGAGCCCCATTCCACGGCATCCGCGGCGGCGACCGGGACGTTGCGGCGCGCCATTCGCCACAACGGGCCGGGCTCCGGCCTCCAGTCGTGCGGCACGCCGTAGCTTTTCAGGAACGGGATCGCCGACGCGACCAGCGCGCCGAGCATCGACAGCACATAGGCGATGATCAGGCCGTCGCCGCGCTCGACCAGGTTCGGAATGAGCGCAAGCCCGAGCGCGCC